>NZ_CP192507.1:1098291-1406889 GCF_050613145.1 Lysinibacillus sp. LZ02
CGAATGGCAGAAACATTCCGTGAAGAAATGGAAATTATGGGGCCGGTTCGACTACGCGATGTAGAAGAAGCACAATCTCGTATTGTGGCGGTTATTCGACGCCTAGAGGATGCAGGTGAGATTATTATCGCTCGTGGTGGAGGAGATGACGTCATTGTCTAGAATCATCCGCAGCATGCAAGCACAACAGGTTGAAGAAAAGAAAATACAAATTCAATCATTTCACTTTTTTCAGCCTGAACGTGTAGAGGATTTTGAGCATATAGAAGAAGAGCTTGAAGTGACACGTGAACAAATTTTAGCTGAACGCGATCAGTTATTAGCTGATGCGCGTCAGCAACTTGAATTAGAGCATCAACAGTTTGAGCAGTTTCGTCAAGAGCAGTTGCAGACAATTGAAGAATTAAAGCAAATGTGGGAAGAGGAAAAACTGATATTGCAACAACAAGCATATGAGGAGAGCTTCGCACAAGGATATGAGGAAGGCATCCAAAAAGCAAATGCGGATATGCAACAAGCGTTACAAACGGCAAATGAAACGATGGCAAACGCACAGATAAATGCGGATAAATATATTGAATCGCAAGAGGCAATCGTTTTAGAGTTAGGGTTAACGGCAGCGGAGCGCATTTTAAATACGGTGCTTGAGCGCGATGACGAAGCATTTGTCTCCATTGTAAAATGTGGTTTAAAAGAAGCGCGTGAAATGAAAGAAATTAAAATTTATGTAGCGCCACACTATCACAGCATTGTATCGAAAAATCGTGATGAACTTGCTGAAATGTTCCCAACAGATGTGCCGTTTATGATTTTTGTCAATGAGGATTTATCAAGCACAGAGAGCTATATTGAAACAAATCATGGACGTATCGTTGTATCAATTGATACGCAATTAAACGAACTTCGACTAAAGCTTCGAGAAATTTTAGATAGTAAGGAATGATCGCATGCGAGCGGCCCAATTAATCGAACATATTCCAAATATATCGACCTTTAAAAAATTTGGTAAAGTTACCCGTGTTGTTGGCTTAATGATTGAATCACAAGGTCCTGATAGCTCTATTGGCGATGTGTGTAAAATTCACGTCAATTCACCAACAAATGGTCATCAAATTATTTTAGCTGAAGTTGTTGGCTTTGAAGATGAGATTGTTGTGCTAATGCCGTATTCGTCTTTGCGAGAAATTTCAATCGGTTGTTTAGTGGAAGGAACAGGGAAACCTTTAGAAATAAAAGTCGGACCTGAACTAATTGGTAAAGTGTTGGACTCAATGGGCGAGCCATTTGATGGCTATGCACTACCTCGCGGGCTTGTCTCAGTCCCGACTGAAAAAGACCCACCTAATCCAATGACACGCCCGCCCATTACAGCGCAACTAGAGGTCGGCGTCAAAGCAATTGATGGGATGCTGACAGTAGGGAGCGGTCAACGTGTCGGGATATTTGCCGGTTCAGGTGTTGGGAAAAGTACACTTCTAGGCATGATTGCTCGCAATACAAAAGCGGATATTAATGTGATCGCACTTGTTGGAGAGCGTGGGCGTGAGGTACGTGAGTTTATAGAGCGCGACCTTGGCCCTGAAGGATTAAGTCGGTCAATTGTTGTGGCGGCTACGAGTGATCAGCCGGCTTTAATGCGTATTAAAGCCGCTTTTACTGCTACTGCCATTGCTGAATATTTTCGTGATCGAGGCATGAATGTCATGCTAATGATGGACTCTGTAACACGTGTTGCGATGGCGCAACGAGAAATTGGCCTAGCAGTAGGGGAACCACCTGCTACTAGAGGTTATACGCCGTCTGTATTTGCCATTTTACCAACGCTACTTGAACGCACGGGGACAAACTTAAAAGGGGCCATTACCGCCTTTTATACCGTTCTTGTCGATGGAGACGATATGAACGAACCGATTGCTGACGCTGTACGAGGGATTTTAGATGGGCATATCGTACTCGACCGTACACTCGCAAATAAGGGGCAATACCCAGCGATTAATATCCTCAAGAGCGTTAGTCGTCTCATGAATCATATTACAACGCCTGAACATACAACCGCAGCCGCTCGTTTACGTGAAATGTACTATACATATTCAAAGTCGGAGGACTTAATTAATATTGGTGCATACAAGCGTGGAACGTCTAGAGAAATTGATGAAGCAATACATTATGAACCACTCATTACAAATTTTTTAAAGCAAGGATTTAAAGATAAAGTTTCACTTGAACAAACAGTCAATGAGATGATTGCATTATCGAATGGTGGTGCCAAATAATGCTACGATATAGTTATCGATTTGAACAAATTTTAACTGTTCGTGAACAAGAAAAAAATGAAACAGAAATGGCTTACAAAGAATCTGTTCGCTCTTTTGAAGAAATCGCAACAAAGCTTTATGAACTATTGAAGAAAAAAGAAGATTTAGTAGTGTTTCAACAAGAGCGCTTGCAAGTGGGCTCTTCCATTGATGAAATTAGTCATTATGCGCGGTTTATCGATAGTATGGAGAAAACGATTGAAGATGTGCAACAAAAGGTCGTGCAAGCACGATCAAAAATGAATTGGCATGAGCAAAAATTATTAGAAAAAAACTTGGAAGTACGTAAATATGAAAAAATGCGTGAAAAAGATTTCTCGGCATTTAGGGAAGAACAAAATCGTTTAGAAACGATTCAATTAGATGAAATGGCCACCCTTACGTACAACAAAAGAGAAATTAGGTGATGGCATGGCGAAGAACGATGTCGAAAAAATAGATGAAGTCGAGGTACAAGAGAAGAACCCAGGTTTTTTTCAAAAGTTATTTTACTGGTTTCTAATTCCGTTAGTGTTTGCACTAGCAATTTTCTTAATCATTGCACATTTTACGAATACAAATGTGTTTCAAATAGCTGATAGCATGAAAGATAAAATTCCGTTTATTTCTTCAAAAGAAGAAATTGTAGAAAATCCGTCATTAAATGAAGAAAAAATTGTGACACTACAAGCAGAAATTCAAGAAAAAGAGGCGGAGATTGTACAGTTGCAATCAGAAATTGAGTCGGCTACAGCAACGAATGAGGAATTGTTAATTGAACAAGAACGTCTTCTTTATGAAATTGAACAATTAAAACGTGTGCAAGAAGAAGCAGCATTAGAATTTAAAGAAATTTTAAAGACGTATGAGAATATGTCAGCGAAGAAAGCTGCACCTATTTTAACGCAGATGAGTGAATCCGAAGCGTTACGTATTATGTCCAATATGAAGTCGGATACGCTAATGGCTATTTTTGAAAAAATGGATCCAGCAGACGCTGCTCGATTTACGGAATTATTATCACAGGAGTAAAAGGAGGTGAAACAAAATAATGGATATCGCACTATTACAAATGGCACAAACACGTATAAACAACCCGAAGCAAACAGCAACGACATCAACTGCTAGTAATCAACAAAAATCGAACTCTTTTGACAAGGTGTTTAATGACACAATGTCAGCAACACAAGCCTCATCACAGCAAAAGCAAGCCGAACCGATTGAAGAAGCAACAAAAGAGGTAACAGAGGTTGTGGAAGCAGAGACACTAGAAGAAGTGTTTGCAGCACTTGGTATTGTACACGGTGAAGGGGGAATGTTTGCGGAAATTGATGGTCAGCTAATTCCGATTGAAGAGATGATGAATGTAGAAGATTTGACCGCTGCATTAGGAATAACGACAGAGGAGTTAGAAGCAATCATTCAACAACTTCTTGGCGAAGAAATGCTGATGGGTGATGTATGGGCAATACTCGAACAATCACCAGCATTACTGGCACAAGTATCGTCGATTTTACAAGGTGAAAATCACAGTGTGACACCTAAAGAAGCAACAAAAGTAGTGGAGTTTTTAAAACTGGCACAAATGGTTGGCATGAGGTTAGATACAGTGTATCAGCAGGAATTTCAATTAAGCCAAACGAAAGATGTATTACAATCATTAGTAGCGCAATTACAGCCTACAACGCAACAAGAGGCAATCAAGACAACAACATTCCAACAAGTCGCACAACAATTGTCTCAAACAGTCGTAACGCAGGAAACAGATACAGCTCAAGTAAATGGGAGTCAACAACAAACGGCAACAACAAAAACCGTAACGGTGACACTGCCAGCAGAGCGTTCAGCACAGTCCGAAGCATTAGCGAAGGAAATTCAAAACTTACTTAACCGTAGCCAAATGTCAAATAATCAAGGAACAATGCGTCTTGTCTTAAAATTATTCCCTGAGAATTTAGGCCAAATTCGTATTGAGTTAGTACAAAAAGATGGCTTAATGCACGCGCGTTTACTTGCAACGACTGCTGTAGGGAAAGAATTACTTGACTCGAATTTAAATCAATTAAAGTCAGCTTTTGTGGCTCAAAACATCCAAATGGAGCGGATTGATATAGCACAGTCCCTTCAAGATGCAGAGCGCAATGCACGTGATCAAAAATTCTTTAATAATTTCTTCCGCCAGGAACAAGAGGAACAAGAAGAACAGCAAGATAACGATGAAGAGAAGCAGTCGTTTAGCGAATTTTTAACTGAAGAATTTTTCGCTGAGGAGGTGTAGTAATGAGTTCAGGTTCAACTTTAAGTTCGAATGCAGATGTAACTAAAACTACAAAGGGCATTACAAATGATTATTATTTAAATACATCAAAGTATAAATATACAACAGAATCTGATAACAGCACTTTGGGAAAAGATGCATTTTTGCACATTCTAATTGCCCAATTACAAAATCAAGATCCGACAAATCCAATGGATGACCGTGAGTTTATCGCCCAAATGGCTCAGTTCTCTTCTTTAGAGCAAATGCAGAATATGACAAAAGCAATGGAAGCGCTATTAATGTCTCAAAGAGAAACGCAATTAATGTCCTATACATCTTTTATTGGAAAAGAAGTAAAATGGCATGAGTTATCAGAAGAAGAAGAAGATGAAAAAGGGGATCCAGTAGTAATAGAAGGAACAGGTGTTATAACGGAAGTTAAATTTAAAGATGGTGCACCTATTTTCGTCTTAGATAGTGGGAAAGAAATTTCTGCTGGACATATTTCAGCTATTTTAGGTGAAAAGGAAGCAGGCTCCTCTACAGGGGAAAATCCTTTTGCGCAAGCAAGTCAATTAATTGGGAAGACAGTTCAATATAATTTGAACGATGAGTCAGTCCAAGCTGTGATTGAAGCAATTACAACGAAGAATGGCGTTATTGAGTATATTTTAAACAATGGTACTCGATTAACAAAAGAGCAATTTGAAGTCGTATCTGAAACAGAAAATACGGAAACAGAGCAAGGTGAAGATGTAACGGATACACCGGATTCAACTGAGCAAACACAGGAATAGGGTGGGGACGCTTATGATGAATAAAATTACTATTCAACATGTTCCGTTTCGTCCAGCGTTAACGCCGAAGCAAAATGTCCAGGAAACGCAAGTCAAGTCATTCCACGAACATTTTAGGCAGGCACAGCAAGAGCTAAAAATTAGCAAGCATGCTTCTGAACGGATGCAGGAGCGGAATATTGAGATTTCTGAAGCGGAGTGGCAAGAAGTAACGGATAAAGTATTTGAAGCGCGAGAGAAAGGTGTTAAGCAACCTTTAGTATTAATGGATCAAGCAGCACTGATTGTCAGCGCAAAAAATGCAACAGTTATAACGGCTATGGATCGTTACGAAGCGAAATCGCAATTATTTACAAATATTGATGGAACAATCGTACTCTAAGGCAGGACCGTATAGGATGCCTCATATCGCTGACTGATTGATGCGGTATATTCACTAATGAAGGGAGAACGACATTTATGTTACGTTCAATGTACTCAGGTATTTCAGGTTTAAGAAACTTCCAAACAAAATTAGATGTAATTGGTAATAATATTTCAAACGTTAATACACACGGATTTAAAAAAGGGCGTGTAGTGTTCAAAGACTTAATCTCACAAACGCAATCAGGTGCATCAGGCCCATCTCTAGGTGCTGGTGGTGTGAATGCAAAACAAGTTGGTTTAGGTTCACAATTAGCTGCGATTGATACTATTCATGGTACAGGAGCTTTACAAGGTACAGGGCGTACACTTGATATGGCGATGGAAGGTGAAGGATTCTTCGTAGTAGGTAAATTACCAGGAGAAAATGCTGATGAAGAAGCATTAATTGACGGTTTTACAGGTGTCTCTTATACGCGTGCAGGTAATTTCTACATGGATAACGAAGGTTTCTTAGTAAACTCAAATGGTGACTATGTAATCGGGTGGCAATCAGATGGTGCTGAGGACGTTGAGTTACCAGAAGGAATCGTATCTCCTGATGGGGCAGTTGTTGGACATGCTCCTTTACAAGGAGATGATGCAGTTGAGTTAACAGAAGTAAAGTGGCCGGGAGAAGAGTTACAAACAGCTGATATGGCAGGTGGACGTATTTGGATTCCAACTGATGCACAGTCCATGTCTATAGCTACTGATGGTACGGTAACATATGTAAATGCAGAGGGAGTTTTACATTTTGCTGGTCAATTAATGGTTGCTAAATTCCCAAATGCGGAAGGTTTAACGAAAGAAGGTAATAATTACTTCCAAGTGTCTGCTAACTCAGGTGCTGCTCAATTTGGTGCTGGTTCATCATTTGGTATTGGTAAAACTGTTTCGGGTGCATTAGAAATGTCCAACGTAGACCTTTCTGAAGAATTCACAGAAATGATTGTTGCACAACGTGGTTTCCAAGCAAACTCTCGTATCATTACAACTTCAGATGAAATTCTGCAAGAACTTGTTAACTTAAAACGTTAATTTTATAGATTTATAAATTCATTGCAAAGGAGGGTCGGGCCGGCTCTCATGGCAGGTCCGGCCCCTTACAATGATTGAAGTTACTCGCCTTAATGGCAAAGCGTTTTCATTAAATGCTTTATACATAGAAACAGTCGAAGCTTTTCCGGACACAACGATAACGCTAACGACTGGGCGTAAGTTTATCGTGTTAGAATCTGAAACAGAGGTGCGTGCGCGGATAAAATCGTTTTACAGACAAATACAAATTCTATCAAATCCGCATCTACGAGGTGAAGAAGATGAAGAAGAATAAATTGTTGACAATTATGCTCATCATTATAGCGGCGCTTGCTTTAGTTGGTGTGATTGCCTTTGTTTTGCTAACACAGCTAAATAAGGAACCAGAAGTGAAAGAGCTATCGATTGAAGAGATTGCATTAGCTTCTGTTGCCATTCCTGAGATTAAAACAAATTTAGCAGATGGTAACTATGCGGTTCTACAATTGACAATTCAAACAGAAAGTGAAGATGCAGCAAAAGAATTAACACAACGTATCTTCCAAGTAAATAATATTGCAATTCAAGAATTATCTGAAATGACAGAAGAAGATTTACAAGGTAAGCAAGGGAAAATATTATTTGAAAAGGCCATTAAGGCAAAAATGAATGAATTGATGCAAGAAGGGGAAGTACAACAAGTTTACATTACCTCCTTCATCATTTCATAACTAGAAATAGGAGGTGGGCAAATGGCAGGAGATGTGCTTTCCCAATCCGAAATTGATGCGCTGCTGTCAGCGATATCGACTGGGGAAATGTCAGCTGATGAAATGAAAAAAGAAGATGAAGCAAAAAAGGTCAAAGTATATGATTTTAAACGCGCTCTTCGTTTTTCAAAAGATCAAATTCGAAGTTTAACTCGTATTCACGAAAACTTCGCACGGTTACTTACGACATTTTTCTCGGCGCAGCTTAGAACATATGTCCAAATTACAGTTGCTTCGGTTGACCAAATTCCATTTGAAGAATTTGTTCGATCCATTCCGAATATGACATTAATAAATGTATTTGAAGTACCGCCGTTAGATGGTAATATTTTAATGGAGATTAACCCGAATATTGCCTATTCGATGTTAGATCGATTGATGGGGGGGACAGGCGCAAGTCATAGTAACGTTGACAACTTAACTGAAATTGAAACGAAGATTATGACAAATTTATTTGAGCGCTCATTTGATAACTTACGAGAAGCATGGGAAAATATAGTAGAAATAGATCCGATGTTAATTGAGCTTGAAGTAAATCCACAATTCTTACAAATGATCTCACCGAATGAAACGGTTGTAGTTATCTCACTCAATACAATTATTGGTGAGACGACGGGGATGATTAATATTTGTTTACCACACGTAGTACTAGAGCCGATTGTACCAAACTTATCGGTACGCTACTGGATGCAAACGAATACGAAAGAAATGTCACCTGAGCAAGTGAAGATGCTTGAAAACAGAGTGAAGCAGTCTACATTACCGGTAGTGGCAGAGTTAGGAACTACTTCCATTTCAGTTGAGGATTTTCTTACAATGAATATAGGTGATGTTATTGAATTAGATCAAAAAATAACAGATCCACTTATTCTTAAAGTAGGAACTTTACCCAAATTTACTGTGCAGCCAGGTAAGTTAAATAAAAAAATGGCCATTCAAGTAATCGACCCGGTAAAAGGAGGAGACGACGATGATGAGTGATGAAATGCTCTCCCAAGAAGAAATCGAAGCCCTATTAAGAGGCGAAACATTAGAAGATAGATTAACAGATACAATGACAAATGAAGCGGCTGAAGATGGTGTAATTGTCGTTGAAGACTATTTAAGTCCACTAGAACAGGATGCACTTGGAGAAGTGGGCAATATTTCTTTTGGTAGTTCAGCAACTGCACTATCAGCTTTACTAGGACAAAAAGTAGATATTACAACACCTAGCATTGGCATGATTAATCGTAATAAATTAGAAGAGGAGTTTCCTCACCCGTACGTAGCGATACAGGTGGAATATACGGTTGGATTAACGGGTATGAATCTGCTAGTAATCAAGCAATCTGATGCAGCCATTATCGCAGATTTAATGCTAGGTGGGGACGGTTTAAATCCAAAACCGGAACTAGGAGAGATTCAACTGAGTGCGGTACAAGAGGCAATGAACCAAATGATGGGCTCTGCGGCAACATCAATGTCTACTGTATTTAATCAAAAGGTCGATATTTCTCCACCAACGATTGATTTAATGAATATTTCTCAAAATGAAGGGCGAGACAATATTCCTGATGACGATTTACTCGTGAAGATTTCATTTAGATTACGTATCGGTGAGTTAATCGATTCAAATTTAATGCAATTATTACCTTTAAACTTTAGTAAAAAAATAGTAAAGTCATTATTGGGAGAGAGTGAGGAAGAGTTAGCGCCGACTGCTAGTGCTGAACCGGCACCTCAACCGGTTGCAACTAGCCAGCCACAGCCAACACCTCAAGCATCTCCTGTACAGCAGCCAATGTATGAGCAACCAATGATGCAGCAAGTACCGCCGCAACCAATGTACGAGCAGCCAATGTATGCTCAGCCATCAGCTGCACCTGTATATCAACAGCCGATGTATGCGCCACCACAGCAGCCAGTGAATGTTCAACCAGCACAGTTTGCGAGCTTCCAACCACCAAATATTTCGCAAGCTGAAGCGCGTAATTTAAATATGCTGCTAGATATTCCATTGCAAGTATCGGTAGAACTAGGACGTACAAAGCGTTCCGTGAAAGAAATTTTAGAGTTATCCAGTGGCTCAATTATTGAATTAGATAAGCTTGCTGGTGAGCCTGTTGACATTCTAGTAAATAACCGTTTAATTGCAAAAGGTGAAGTAGTGGTAATTGATGAAAACTTCGGTGTTCGTATTACAGATATTTTAAGTCAAACGGAGCGCTTAAATAATTTAAGATAGTACTAATTGGAGGAATCTTACTATGTCTAAAAAGATTTTAATTGTTGACGACGCAGCGTTCATGCGTATGATGATCAAAGATATTTTAACGAAAAATGGCTTTGATGTAGTCGGTGAAGCCGCAGATGGTGCACAAGCAGTAGAGAAGTATAATGAGGTACGTCCAGATTTAGTAACAATGGATATTACAATGCCTGAAATGGATGGTATCGCAGCGTTAAAAGCGATTAAAGCCTCTGATCCAAATGCAGTAGTCATTATGTGTTCAGCAATGGGACAACAAGCAATGGTTATCGATGCAATTCAAGCGGGTGCTAAAGACTTTATTGTAAAACCATTCCAAGCAGACCGTGTTATCGAAGCAATTCAAAAAGCTTTAGGTTAACAACATGCAAGTAAAGAAATCATTTTATGTAAGGATGGTTTTTGTATTACTACTTATGTTTGTAGCATTAACCCATGTAACTTCTACTTCCTACGCAATGGTGAGTGATGAAAGTTTAAAAAATCCAAGCCTTTACGTAGATAGTGATGAAACAGATGCCGACACAGAGAACAGTGATTCGGCGTCTGTTCGTATGGGCCCATGGGAATACATAAGAATTTTGCTATCACTAGTATTTGTACTAGGTTTATTAATTTATGTTTTACGTTTTTTAAATAAACGTAATCAAAATTATCAGCAAAACAGCATGGTGCGTAATCTTGGCGGGCATTCTGTCGGACCACAAAAATCTGTCCAACTGTTGCAAATTGGCAATCAAATTTATGTTGTGGGTGTTGGCGAAGATGTACGATTGCTCCAAACGATTTCTGACCCGCAGGAGATTGAGCAAATTGTAGAGTTATACAATGAAAAGTATAAGAATACATCCACTGCTCCGTACATTGCTGAGCTTTTTACAAAATTCAAACCACAGCGTTCTGCCAAAGTCCAGGCGGAGGAATTCAATAGTATTTTAGATAAGCGTTTATCTGAAATAAAAAAAGAACGTAGTGATGGATTGGAAAGATGGAAAGAAAAGGGGAACGATAAGCAATGACAGATTTCATATCGATCTTTTCTGACAGCGATCCAACTAATGTTTCTACATCTGTAAAGCTGTTAATTCTTTTAACAGTTCTTTCTTTAGCACCGAGTATATTAATTTTGATGACTTCATTTGCGCGTATTGTCATTGTGTTATCGTTTACACGAACAGCACTTGCTACACAGCAAATGCCACCGAATCAGGTGATTATTGGTCTTGCCTTGTTTTTAACGTTCTTTATTATGGCACCAACTTTTCAACAAGTGAATGAACAAGCGTTGCAGCCGTTATTTGATGAGGAGATTGGTCTAGAAGAAGCATATGAACGAGCTTCCTTACCATTTAAGGAATTTATGGCAAAGCATACGAGACAAAAAGATTTAGAGTTGTTTTTGGAATACAATCAAGCAGAACGTCCAGACTCCGTTGAGGCTATTCCACTGACAACATTAATTCCAGCCTTTGCGCTAAGTGAAATAAAAACCGCTTTTCAAATGGGCTTTATGATTTTCATTCCGTTTTTAGTGATCGACATGATTGTAGCGTCTACATTAATGGCAATGGGGATGATGATGTTACCACCTGTTATGATTTCATTGCCGTTTAAAATTTTATTATTCGTTCTTGTGGATGGATGGTATTTAGTAATGAAGTCGCTATTACAGAGTTTTTATTAGGGGATGATACAGTATGACACAAGAAATGGTCATTTCAATTGCAGAACGCGCCATCTTTATCGTCCTTGCTGCTTCAGGACCGCTCCTGTTGGTAGCATTAGTATCTGGTTTAGCAGTTAGTATTTTTCAAGCGACAACTTCAATCCAAGAACAGACATTAGCGTTTGTACCCAAAATTGTTGCTGTCCTTGTAGCGATTGTCTTTTTCGGTCCGTGGATGTTATCACAAATAACAAGTTATGTGCATGACATTTTAAATAATTTAGTACGTTACATAGGGTGATATAGATGGTAGAACTAGTACCAAAAATATCCGTTTTATTATTGATTTTTGTGAGAGTATCTGCATTTTTCGTAACTATTCCGCTATTTTCTTATAAAACAATTCCTCCTCAATTGAAAATCATACTTGCATTTGTATTATCTTGGATGATGTATTATACGTTTTCAATTGAGGCTTTTACGATTAATGGGGAGTACATATTACTTGTTATTAAAGAGGCGATTGTAGGTTTAACACTTGGTTTAGTCGTGTATATTGTTTTTTCAGCTGTACAAATAGCTGGTGGGTTTATTGATTTCCAAATGGGCTTTGCGATGGCGAATATTGTAGACCCGCAAACAGGGGCCCAAAGTCCGCTCATGGGGCAGTTTTTTAATTTCTTATTGTTACTCGTATTTTTAGCGATTAATGGTCATCACTTAGTGCTAGATGGCATTTTTTATAGCTATCAGTTTTTACCACTAGGTCAGTTTTTTCCGAGTTTTGGAGATGCAGAATCAGTTGAATACATTATGAAGTTATTTGTTGCGGTGTTTGCAGTTGCTTTTCAAATGTCGGCTCCAATAATTGCAACCTTATTTTTAGTTACATTAGCTTTAGGTATTACAGGAAAAACAGTGCCACAGTTAAATATTTTCGTTGTCGGCTTCCCGATTAAAATTGCGGTAGGTTTTATCCTGCTCATTATTATGATGGGGGTAATGGTAGAGGTAATGGAACGTGTGATCGAAATGGCGATAATCGGTATGCGTAATTTAATGATTGTTTTAGGTGGTTCGTAAATATGAAGCTTATTATACATTTAGACTTACAGTTTTTCGCTGGTGAAAAAACAGAAAAAGCGACACCTAAAAAGCGTCAGGATGCGCGAAAAAAAGGGCAGGTATTAAAAAGCCAAGATGTTTCAGCCGCTATTTTGTTATTGATTGTATTTTTGTTTTTATTTTTTATAGCGCCTAGTATGTTTCAAGGCATACGTTCCTTTTTAACGCAAGCATTATATCGAAATATGCTAATTGAAACGGTTTCAATCGAAACGGTCATGGAAATGTATACAGATGCCATACAGGAAATGGCGTGGATTGTGCTGCCGATTATGGTTATTGCGATGGTTGCAGGTATTGGAGCAAACTATTTGCAGTTTGGGTTCCTCTTTACAACAGAGACTTTGAAGTTTGATTTAAAAAAAATGGATCCTATTAAAGGGATAAAAAAAATTATTTCAGTACGGGCGATTATTAATTTAATCAAATCTTTATTGAAAGTAACTTTATTAGGTGTAGTAACATTTGCGATTATTTGGATTTATCTTGAAGAAGTGCTTGCGCTGTCTTTTAAAAGTCCGTGGGAATCGCTTACAACCGTTGCTTACTTATCGGGTTTAATGGGCGTAGCTGCAGCGATTATGCTGTTATTAATTTCGATTTTGGATTATGTTTATGAACGCTTTGATTATGAGAAAAATTTAAAGATGTCCAAGCAAGATATTAAAGATGAGCATAAAAATGCAGAAGGTGACCCATTAATTAAATCCAAAATTAAACAACGTCAGCGTGAGATGGCAATGCGCCGTATGATGCAAGAAGTACCTCATGCAGATGTGGTCATTACGAACCCAACGCATTATGCCATTGCGCTGAAATATGATGAAAATAGTATGGACGCACCGCGTGTAGTAGCAAAGGGAACAGATTTTGTAGCACAAAAAATCAAATTAATCGCCAAGGAACACGATGTCGTTATGGTGGAAAACCGGCCACTAGCACGTGCAATGTATGACCAAGTGGAGATTGGCGAGCAAGTTCCTGAAGAATTTTTCAAAGCAGTAGCAGAAATTTTAGCGTACGTTTACCGAATTAAACGTAAAATTTAAAACACGAAACATTAGGAGGGAAAACCATGCAAGTTCGCGATTTAGGGGTTTTAGGTGCGGTTATTTTAATCGTAGCGATGCTCATCATCCCTCTACCAACGTGGCTACTAAGTTTCTTAATTATTATTAATATTACATTAGCATTATTAGTGCTATTAACATCAATGAATATGAAAGAAGCATTAGACTTCTCGATTTTCCCAACCGTGATATTACTGTTGACATTGTTCCGGCTTGCTTTATCCGTTTCGACGACACGTGCGATTTTAGCACAAGGAGACGCGGGAGATGTAGTACATACATTTGGTAATTTCGTGACGGGCGGTAATGTTTTAGTCGGTCTTGTAATCTTCTTATTATTAGTCATTATCCAGTTTATCGTTATTACAAAAGGTTCTGAGCGTGTCGCTGAAGTTGCAGCACGTTTCACATTAGATGCGATGCCTGGTAAGCAAATGAGTATTGATGCTGATTTAAATGCCGGTATGATTTCCGAAAAAGAAGCGCGTGAACGCCGTGATAAAGTTGCGGGGGAGGCTGACTTTTATGGTGCCATGGACGGTGCGACGAAATTCGTAAAAGGGGATGCCATTGCATCTATTATTATGGTATTTATCAACTTACTTGTTGGTATGATTATTGGTATTGCTCAAATGGAGATGAGTTTTGGCGATGCAGCAAACCACTTTTCGATATTAACAGTTGGTGACGGTCTCGTATCGCAAATTCCGGCGCTGTTAATTTCCACTGCTACAGGTATTGTTGTAACACGTGCAGCTTCGGATGGAAACTTAGGTGTGGACATTACGAATCAATTATTTGCGCAGTCAAAGCTGCTTTATGTAGCAGCTGCAACAATTTTATTATTAGGCGTGTTTACACCGATTCCTGCTTGGATTACATTACCAATCGCCGGAGCACTTGCGATTGGTGCATTCTTAATGAACCGCGAGAAAGAAGAAGATCCGGAAGAAATATTGGAAATGGAACAAGAGGTTGCAGCCGATACAATGAAAAGCCCTGAAAATGTTGTGAATTTATTAAGTGTTGACCCGATTGAATTTGAATTTGGTTACGGTCTGATTCCATTAGTAGATGCAGCTCAGGGCGGTGACTTACTTGACCGCGTTGTAATGATTCGTCGACAACTTGCGCTAGAATTAGGGATTGTTATTCCTGTTGTGCGTATTCGCGACAATATTCAACTACAGCCGAATGAATATCGTATTAAAATTAAAGGAAATGAAATGGCAAGAGGCGAATTATTACTTGACCACTATTTAGCAATGAGCCCTGGCGACGATAATTCTATTGATGGGATTGATACGATTGAGCCTTCATTTGGGTTGCCGGCAAAGTGGATTACAGAGCAAGTAAAAGAAGATGCTGAAATGTTTGGATATACGGTAGTAGATCCACCAAGTGTTGTTTCGACACATTTAACAGAGATGATTCGTGGAAACGCGTATGAATTGTTAGGTCGACAAGAAACGAAACAGCTCATCGATCATTTACGTGAAACACATGCTATTTTAGTGGACGAATTAACACCTACACCGCTGTCAATTGGTGAAATTCAAAAAGTGCTAGCAAAATTACTGCGTGAAAATGTATCGATTCGAAATTTACCAATTATTTTTGAAACGCTTGCAGACTATGCAAAGCTAACGAGCGATACAGATATTTTGACAGAATATGTGCGTCAAGCATTAGCACGTCAAATTACGTCGCAGTTTGTCGGTGCACAACCTGCGTTAAAAGTCATTACAGTGTCTGGCAAGGTCGAGAAAATGGTCGCAGATAGTATTCAACAAACGGATCATGGCAATTATTTAGCAATGGATCCGCAAGAATCTCAATTCGTTTTAGAAGCCATTGCAAAAGAAGTAGAGCGTGTGTCCTTTATGGAGCAATCACCATTAATTTTATGTTCACCAGGTGTAAGAATGTATTTGAGACAACTGACAGAACGTTATTTCCCGCAAGTTCCAATTTTATCGTACAATGAGTTAGATGCAGCCGTTGAAATTCAAAGTGTCGGGGTGGTAAACGTAGAATGAAAATGAAAAAATACAATGCGCCTTCTATTGCTGAGGCAATGAAACTTATTCGTGCTGATTTAGGAGAAGACGCAGTCATTTTAAATTCAAAAGTAGTTGTCACAAAGAAGTTTTTAGGCTTAGTGAAGAAAAGAAGTTTTGAAGTAGTAGCAGGTGTAGATCGAGTGGACAAAAAACCACTCGTTCCCCCGCTACCTGAGCTTCCTCCAATTTCAGCTACAGTTCAACAAGAAGAGGTTATACGAGTAGCTTCGAATGAACAACGAAAAGATGAGTCATCCGTTAATGAGGAGTTAAAGAAAGAAATTGCAGATTTAAAGTCCATTATGCAATCTGTACAACGACAATCGATTCAATCTCAATACCCAGATGAACTCTTACCTTTCATTGATTATTTGAAAAGTCAAGAGCTAAGCAAAGAGCTCATCACAGCTATCAGTGATGAGCTCTTTAAGCATTTTAAGAATAGCGATCATAAAATTCCTTTTAATGAAATGCGAGAGTTTGCAGAGAATTACTTACGTCAACAGCTGTTACATGTTGAAATTGGTGGGTTAACATATGAAAAGAAATATATTAATGTGCTAGGACCGACTGGTGTAGGGAAAACAACGACAATCGCAAAAATGGCTGCTCGGTCCGTATTAGAAAAAAAGAAAAAGATTGGTTTTATTACAACTGATACATATCGTATCGCTGCTATTGAGCAATTAAAAATATATGCGGGTTTATTACAGGCACCAGTGGAAATTGTATATAGCCATGAAGATTATCAAAATGCAATCAAAAAATTGGATTATCTTGATTTAATCTTTATTGATACAGCTGGGCGAAATTATAAAGAAGCAAAATATGTGAACGATTTACAAACCTTAATTGATTTTAGTAATCAATCAGAGTCCTTTTTAGTCGTTTCCTTAACGGCTAAAGAGCGTGATGTTGAAGCTATTGTGGAGCAGTTTGAACAAATACCAATTAATAAATTTATTTTTACAAAGCTGGATGAAACAAATTCTATTGGCACTATGTTCAATTTAATGATTAAATATAAAAAGGGACTTGCTTACTATACGAATGGTCAAGAAGTACCGGAAGATATTGAGCAACCAGACCTAGAAAAATTATTTGAACTGTTCTTTCAAGGAGAATTTGAATGAGGGATCAAGCTGAAAAATTAAGATTGAAAATGCTTGAAAGTGAAGGTGCTTTAGGGAGATCCATCGCGGTTGTAAGTGGTAAAGGTGGCGTAGGAAAAAGTAATTTTTCCATGAACTTCGCCACATTACTTGCAAAAGAAGGAAAAAAAGTAGTCATTGTAGATATGGATATCGGTATGGGGAATATTCACATTTTAATTGGAAAAAGTGTACAATTGAATTTGAAGGACTACCTTGAAGGTGATGTATCGATTGAAAAAGTGCTATTTGAAGGACCAAATAATCTACAGTATATTTCAGGCGGTTCAGGAATGGCCTCTATATTAGAATGGTCGGAAGATATGTTTAACCGATTAGTTGAAGCCTTTGAGCACCTTCAAAAATCTTTTGATTATATTTTATTTGATATGGGCGCAGGTGCTACGAGTTGGTCAATTGATTTATTAACATCAATTGATGAAATTATTGTCATTTCAACTGCTGAACCAACAGCGATTATGGATGCCTATTCTATGATGAAATATATTCATATAAAAGATAGTCAAAAGCAATTTTATATTTTATGTAACCGATCTTTTACACGAGAAGAAGGGCTAGATACGTTGAATCGCTTGTCTGGTGCAATGCAAAAGTTTCTTTCAAAAGAAGTAACGGCTCTTGGGTCTTTACCAGAGGATCCAGTCGTTCGAAAAGCAGTAAGAGAGCAAATTCCTTTTACTCTGGCTTATCCAGATGCACCGATTTCAAAAACAATGAAATTGATTGTTAGTAAATTTATTCATCATCGTGTTGAAGAGGTACATGGACAACCAGAATCGAACAATTTTTTATCAAAGCTAAAAAGCATATTTTCGAAAGGACGTGATTAATTGGACTTCTCAAACAAAAGCAAGCTATTAGTTGTTGATGACTCTGCTTTTATGAGAAAGCTAATTAGCGACTTTTTTGTCGGAAATCCGAAAGTAGAAGTTGTCGGGACAGCTCGTAATGGGAAAGATGCTATAAAAAAAATTCAACAATTACAGCCAAATGTCGTAACAATGGATGTTGAAATGCCTGAGATGAATGGTCTAGATGCATTAAAAGAAATTATGACAATTTGTCCCGTCCCAGTTGTTATGCTTTCTAGTACAACAGACCGCGGAACAGAAAATACATTAATTGCTATGGAAAATGGTGCTGTTGATTTCGTTGCCAAACCAAGTGGTACAATATCTCTTGATTTACATAAAATCCAAGTCGATTTGGTGCGCAAAGTAGAGCAAGCAGCACAAGTATCAATGGCTAATTTAAAAAAAGCAATTGGTACAAAGCGCATAGAAAAAGTGAAAACACAAGAAACGATGCAAACTCCAGTGTCAATGGGAACAAAGAAGCCGCTATTTAGTAAACAATCCAAATTACCTAAAATGGTTACTTGGCCGGCGAAGCTAGAGTGGAGTAAAACATCGAAAAAAGTAGTGCTAATTGGTACATCAACGGGTGGTCCTCGTGCGCTACAAGAAGTCATTACAAAAATTCCAGCCAATATTCAAGCACCTATTTTGATTGTTCAGCATATGCCTGCGGGCTTTACAAAGTCGTTAGCGAATCGACTAGATCAACTAAGCCAAATTAAAGTAAAAGAGGCTGAACAAGGAGATATTCTGCAAAATGGGGTAGCCTATATTGCACCTGGAGGCTATCACCTAAAAATACGTAAAGTAGGGATGGCATTTGGTATCGTTCTTGATCAAACAGAGCCACCACGCTCTGGTCATCGCCCATCTGTAGACGTGATGTTTGAAGATGTAAGTAAATATAGCGATTTTGATAAGATCGCTGTCATTATGACTGGTATGGGGCATGATGGTTCAAAAGGCTTAGTAGCATTAAAGCAAACTGGTAACGTCATCGCTATTGCAGAGTCAGCTGATACATGTATCGTATATGGCATGCCAAAAGCTGCGGTGGAAACGCAGCTCGTAGATGAAATAGTCGATGTTGATGATATTGCACAAAGTATTATGAAATATATGCTTTAAAGGGGTGTCCTCTGATGGAAGTAAACCAATATTTAGAGATGTTTATAGATGAAAGTAAAGAACATTTACAAGCTTGTAGTGAACATTTACTAGAACTTGAAAAAAATCCAGAAGATTTGGCTATTGTAGGTGAAATTTTCCGTTCTGCTCACACGTTAAAAGGTATGTCTGCAACAATGGGCTTTGAAGATTTAGCAGATTTAACACATAAGATGGAAAATGTCCTAGACGCAATTCGTAATGAAAAAATCAAAGTCACGCCAGAAATTTTAGACGTTGTATTTGAATCTGTCGATCACCTGGAAGAAATGGTACAAGACATTGCTAACGGTGGAGACGGAAAGCGTGATGTTCAAGCAACGGTAGAAATGTTAAAACGGATTGAATCAGGTGAACAGCCAAATGAAGTAGCCGCGATTTCTACAGCTTTAAATGAACAAGCAGCAACAACAAGTACAGCGCAGTTAAATTTAACATACGATGATTTTGAAAAAACCATTTTACAACAATCAGTAGAGCAAGGATTTAATACGTATGAAATTGCAGTGTCATTACGAGAAGATTGTTTATTAAAAGCAGCACGTGTGTTTATGGTGTTTGAGATTTTAGAGAAAAATGGTGATGTCATTAAATCTTCGCCAACAGTAGACAAATTAGAAGAAGAACAGTTTGATAGCATGTTCTATGTTTCTTATATTACAAAAGAAGCATCGGAAGATTTACAAAAGAAACTACTTAAAGTGTCAGAAGTAGAAACGGTAGAAGTAACGTCAATTGACAGGTCTCTATTTAAAGAAGTAAAGGGCGAGGAAATTTCTCAAGAACAAGTTCAGGAAGTGGCTGCGACAGAAGCAGTAACACAACCAGTAGAAACAAAATCGACTGAGAAAAAGTCAGCTGCGACGAATAATAAATCACATACACCAGCGACAAGTAAAACGATTCGTGTCAACATTGAACGTTTAGACGTATTAATGAATCTATTTGAAGAGTTAGTCATTGATCGCGGACGTTTATTATCCATTGCTTCAGAGGTCAATCACGGTGAGTTAAGCGAAACGGTAGAACGTATGAGCCGTACGATGGGCGATTTACAAAATATCATTCTTACAATGCGTATGGTTCCCGTAGAAACAGTATTCAATCGTTTCCCGAAAATGGTGCGTCAATTATCACGTGATTTAAACAAGAAGATTAATCTTGAAATTATTGGTGCTGAAACAGAACTAGACCGTACTGTAATTGATGAGATTGGTGATCCACTTGTTCATTTAATTCGTAACTCACTTGATCATGGCATTGAAAGTCCAGAAGTACGTCGCCAAAAAGGAAAACCAGAAGAAGGAACTGTACAGCTTCGAGCATACCATAGTGGAAACTATGTGTTTATTGAAATTGAAGACGATGGCGCAGGAATTAACCGTGAAAAAGTATTGGCAAAAGCAATTTCAAAGGGCGTTGTGTCACCAGAAGTAGCAAGCTCTTTATCGGACAAGCAAATCAATGAGTTAATTTTAGCATCAGGCTTCTCAACAGCAGATGTCATTTCTGATGTATCAGGTCGCGGTGTAGGGCTAGATGTTGTAAAAACAACAATTGAATCTTTAGGTGGGAATATTTCAATTGAATCTACACCGAATATAGGGTCTGTATTCTCGGTGCAGCTACCGTTAACATTATCGATTATTTCAGTCATGTTAGTTGAAATTGAAAAAGAAATTTATGCAATTCCGCTATCATCTATTATTGAAACATCGATTATCCGTAACTCGGACATTTTAAATGCGCATAATCAAAAGGTTATAGATTTCCGCGGGAAAGTAGTACCTTTAGTGTTCTTAGAAGAAGTATTCGAAGTACCGCGTAAAGAGTCACAAGAGGATGAGTTCCATTCGGTAGTCATCGTGCGTAAAGGTGAGAAATTAGCTGGTTTAGTCGTAGATTCATTCATCGGTCAACAAGAAATTGTACTGAAATCATTAGGAAACTACTTAACAAATATCTTTGCGATTTCAGGTGCAACAATTTTAGGTAATGGTAAAGTAGCGTTAATCGTAGACTGTAATGCGCTAATGTAAATAGGATGAATAAAGAGGTGTAAAATATGACAAATGCTGTTGAGCAAGCTTACATTAAAGTAATTGTCTTTCAATTAGCAGATAAAGAATACGCAATTCCTGTATCGTATGTGCGTGGTATTGAAAAATTAATGCATATTACACGCGTCCCAAAAACACCACGTTATGTTAAAGGCGTAATTAATCTTCGTGGGGTTGTTACACCGATTATTGATTTGCGTGAACGTTTTGGGTTACTGGCTTCTGAAAATGAAGAAAACGTACGTATCATTATTATTCAACTAGAAGATATGGAAGTTGGCTTTGTAGTAGATTCTGCTAATGACGTGTTAGATATTCAATCTTCTACAATTGAGCAACAACCAGAAGTAGTCGGTTCTTCAGAAGAAGAATTTATTTCAGGTGTTGCAAAGTTAGATAAGCGATTATTAATTTTACTGCACTTAGATAAAGTACTAAACCCATTATCATAAATAATCAACATTCTAAGGATGCTCATGTCTAGTTGGCGTGGGCATCTGTAGAATGGACTAAAGTAGGGATGTATATGAACTTTGATCAAAAAATTACTTCATTACATTTAGATGTGTTAAAAGAAATAGGTAATATCGGTGCAGCTCATGCGGCAACGGCTTTATCAGATTTATTAAATAAAAAGATTGATATGCACGTACCAAAAGTTGAAATGGTGTCGTTTAGCGATATGATGGAGCTCGTAGGCGGTTCTGAAAATGTCATCGTGGGCATTTTTCTTCGTATTGAAGGTGATGTGGAAGGCAGTATGTTTTTTGTGTTACCAATCGAACAAGCAAATCGTTTTATTCGTGGGCTGATTCACGATGAGACATTTGATTTTGCTAATCCGCCTGTACCAGAGCTAGGGTTATCGGCAATGCAAGAGATGGGAAATATTTTATCAGGCTCGTATTTATCTGCATTATCAGATTTCACGGGATTGAAAATATATCCAACTGTACCAGGTTTAAGTGTTGATATGTTTGGTGCTATTATTAGCATCGGGTTAATTGAGCTATCCCATGTAAGTGACCACGTCATTGTCATTAATACGTCTATTATTGATGACGAATTGCAAGACAACGAATCTGTGCGAGGACATTTCTTCCTGTTGCCAAATCCCGATTCATTTCAGGCTATTTTTAAAGCACTTGGAGTGGCGTAACTATGTTAAATACAGGCCAGGTTATTAAAGTAGGAATTGCTCAAATGGATGTAGTAAAAACGCCTGATACCATTCGCACATCAGGATTAGGCTCGTGTGTAGGGGTTGTTTTGTATGATGAATCCAAAAAAATTGCAGGTTTAATTCATATCATGTTGCCGGATTCGAGTTTAGGTCGTTCAGATGCAATAAATATAGCGAAATTTGCCGATACAGGGATTGTTGCTCTCATTGATTTATTAAAAGCTGAAGGTGTGCAACCGTTTAGGTTAAAAGCCAAAATTGCAGGTGGTGCACAGATGTTTCAATTCACATCGCATAAAGACTCAATGCGGATTGGACCGCGTAATGTGGAAGCAGTGAAAGAACAGCTACGGAAAAATAGCATTCCGTTAATAGCAGAAGACACAGGTGGGAATAGTGGACGAACGATTGAGTTTAACCCGGTAACATGTAAGTTGAATATTCGCACAGTGAATCAAGGAGTGAGTGAAATATGATGTACGGCTCCATTTTATACAATTGCTGGGCGGCATTATTAGGTTTTACTGTGTATTTTTTCATTGCACTACAGGAGCCATATGCACTACCAGTAAGTATACTGATTAGTTCCTCCATTGCCGCATTGATTGTGTTTGTCTGTACTTTTCTCGTTCGACTGTTTTTAGGATATGTGTTATTTACACCGCAAGAGGTAGCGCTACAGGTAGTGATGGAAGTGGATGCACAACAAAACATGACGGAAGACGTTCAAGTACCTTTAAGAGAACAACCGTCAACTGTTGAATTTGAAGAAGACAATACAGAAGAAATTGCAAAAGTTGTACGTACAATGATGCATAAAGATGAACAATCAATGCCAGGGCATGTATAAACCATTGATACATTAGTAAAAGAGTCGAGAGATCGGCTCTTTTTTAGTTACTAGAGGATAGTAATCCGTCAATATACACATAGTTTTCACATGAAATTGTGTCTTTATATTGTCAAAAAAAAGATTTTTTTGAGCTAATGGGACTAGATTTAGTGCTTAGGAAGCGTGTGTAAAATAACGCCAAATTTGATATAATGCTTAGTAGAAGCTTTGTTTTTGTAGAGAGGTGGATACGAATGACGCAACCAAGTAATGATGAACAAAAACTTTGGAATAGCTGGATTAACAATCGAGATCCACAAGCAGGAGACTTACTCATAAAAAAGTACAAGCCTCTTGTTTCCTACCATGTACAGCGTATCGGTGCAGGATTACCGAAAAATGTATCACGGGATGATTTAGTAAGCCTCGGCATGATGGGGTTATTTGATGCATTAAATAAATTTGATATAAATCGAGATTTAAAGTTTGATACATACGCCTCTTTCCGTGTGCGCGGCGCCATTATTGACGGGCTACGAAAAGAAGATTGGCTACCACGGTCTGCACGGGAAAAGGCAAAAAAGTTAGAGGTGCAAACAGAATATTTAGAGCAAAAGCTTATGCGTCATGCAACACCTGAAGAGCTGGCGGAACATATGAGTTTGTCGGTACAAGAAGTATATCAAATCGTCCAGGAGCATTTCTTCTCCAATGTATTATCGATTCATGAGCAACAGCAAGATAATGAGGAACTGGAAGGAAAAGCGTTTGTCATTCGGGATGATCATACGAGAACGCCGGAACAAGAAGTAATCCGTGCAGAGTTGTTAGCAGATTTAGCGGCAAATATTCAACACTTAAATGAAAAAGAAAAGCTTGTATTAAGCCTTTTTTATACGGAGGAAATGACATTAACAGAAATCGGTGAAATGCTCAATTTGTCGACCTCACGTATTTCTCAAATCCATTCGAAAGCACTATTTAAATTGCGTAAGCTTTTATCTTCTGAAATGATGAATGTATAGGAGGGATAGGCATGAGTTTAAAAGGTGTAGAATTACAAATTGCGATTCCAAAAACATTTGATGCAGGGAAAATGGCAGAGCAACATCAACAAAACACCATTAACCAACAAATAAATGCAAACGAAGCACTAAAAAAAGAGCTTGAACGTAAGCAAATGGCGGTTAATGATACAGAGAATACAGATGCGGTTACAGATGAGGAAGAGCGTCAAGGAGACGCGGAAAATCCATCTATGTTAGCAAAAAAGAAAAAGAAAGTGCCAGAAGCACCTAAAGCGCAACACCCATTTAAGGGGAATTTTATAGATTTTAGTGGATAGGAGACACTATGGTTTCAATCATCTTAATTGTATTATTTATTGGTCAGCTTCTTAGCTTTTTCTTCATCGTGCTATTAAACAGCAAGTTGGCGAAATTTAAAGATTTAGAAGCGCGACAAGAGAAAATCATTCGTGAAATGGATGATGCAATCGGTGTGTACTTAATGGAAATGAAAGAAGAAAATGATCGTCTCATTCAGGAATTGAAGGCGGTAAAACAGGGACATACTGTAAAAGGTGACATCGAGCATATCGCGCAACAACCTCAAGAAAAAATGAAGCACATACAGGAAGACGTAGAGGTAGCACCGCCTTTATTGACACCAGATGAAACAAGTGAACAAGTAAGCGAGCAAAAAGTACAGACGACACAACTAAAACAGGTGATTCCTCTTCCTTTTGCTACAAATGCTTATAATAAACAAAAAAAACAACTACATAGTGAAGTAGTATCCTTTATGGCAGAGACCATTCAACAGCAGGGTGTAACACCAACAGTCGATCAAGCCCCATTTGCTCATGTAACCTCCCTTGAGCAACAAATCGTTGAGATGTATGTAGCAGGGAAATCGATTGAAGAAATTGCAAAAGAAACACAAAAAGGAAAAACGGAGATTGAGCTATTAATTAAATTTCATGCATAGCGCCTGTTAAAAACTATATGTAAAATAGTTGCACTTGACAGGGGTATATGATATATTATCTAACGGTGTTAACATTACACACGCATTTCGATGTAGTAAGTGGTGCTCATGTGCGCATGGGTTGCTTGTTATAGATGAAAAATGCGGAGGAAAAAAACCAAACATACTAGGAGGAAACACTCATGTCAGTAATTTCAATGAAACAATTACTTGAAGCTGGTGTACATTTCGGTCACCAAACTCGCCGTTGGAACCCAAAAATGAAGAAATATATCTTCGTTGAGCGTAACGGTATCTACATTATCGATTTACAAAAAACAGTTAAGAAATTAGAAGAAGCTTACGACTTCATGCGCCAAGTTGGCCAAGATGGTGGTAAAGTTCTTTTCGTTGGTACGAAAAAACAAGCTCAAGAAGCTATTAAAGAAGAAGCAGAACGTTCAGGTAACTACTACATCAACCAACGTTGGTTAGGTGGTACTTTAACAAACTTCGGTACAATTCAAAAACGTGTTGCACGTATGAAACAAATCGAAAAAATGGAAGAAGACGGCACTTTTGCAGTTCTTCCTAAAAAAGAAGTTATTCAACTTAAAAAAGAGCACGAGCGCTTAGTGAAATTCTTAGGTGGTATTCGTGACATGGCTGGTATTCCAGACGTAATGTTCGTAGTTGACCCACGCAAAGAGCGTATCGCTGTTGCTGAAGCTCGTAAATTAAACATCCCAATCGTTGGTATTGTTGATACAAACTGCGATCCAGATGAAATCGATTACGTAATCCCAGCAAACGATGATGCTATCCGCGCTGTTAAATTATTAACTGCGAAAATGGCTGATGCATTATTAGAAGCTAAACAAGGTGAATCAGACGCTCCAGCTGTAGAAGAAGTAGTAGCAGCTGAGTAATTTTACCCGTACACAAATGGTGATAAGTGGATGATCCCTCTTATCACCTTTTTTTAAGGTGTGAGATTTAGAGCACAATGCTCCTAAATATATGATTTTCAAAACTCAAGGAGGAAACTCAAATGGCAATTACTGCACAATTAGTAAAAGAACTACGCGAAAAAACTGGCGCAGGTATGATGGACTGTAAGAAAGCGTTAGTACAAACTGAGGGTAACTTAGAAGCTGCTATCGATTTCTTACGTGAAAAAGGCTTAGCTGCTGCTGGTAAAAAAGCGGATCGTGTCGCTGCTGAAGGTACAACTTACATTTTAGAACAAGGTAACGAAGCAATTATTTTAGAAGTAAACGCTGAAACGGACTTCGTTGCGAAAAACGACAAATTCCAAGTTTTAGTTGCTTCTTTAGCTGAGCAATTATTAGCTGCTAAACCAGAATCTGTAGAAGCTGCTTTAGAATTAGAAAAAGACGGCGTAAAAATCGCTGACCAAATTTCTACAGCTATCGCGACAATCGGTGAAAAAATCACGCTTCGTCGTTTTGAAATCAAAACAAAAACGGATGCGGATGCTTTCGGTGCTTACTTACACATGGGCGGTAGAATCGGCGTATTAGTTCAATTAAACGGTACTACAGATGCAGATGCTGCGAAAGACGTTGCAATGCACATCGCTGCAATCAACCCAACTTACGTATCTCGTGACGAAGTGTCTGCTGAAGAAGTAGAGCGCGAGCGTAAAGTATTAACTGAGCAAGCTTTAAATGAAGGCAAGCCAGAAAACATCGTTGCGAAAATGGTTGAAGGTCGTCTTGGTAAATATTTCGAAGATGTTTGTTTACTTGACCAAACTTTCGTTAAAAACTCAGACCAAAAAGTACGTGACTTCGTAAAATCTACTGGTGGTACAGTAGATGGCTTCACTCGTTACGCAGTAGGTGAAGGTATCGAGAAACGTGAAGATAACTTCGCAGAAGAAGTAATGAGCCAAGTTAAAGGTAACTAATTTAAATACTGTACACACATCTGTGTGTTTACGAGTAGGGAACACATCTTTCGTGTTCCCTATTTTTCAAGCAAATAAAAGAAAAATACAATGAAATAGTCAGCTATTTCCTTTTAAATTAATGAGTAACGGAGGTTTACTATGAGTGTGGCACAATACAAACGAGTAGTAATTAAACTAAGTGGCGAAGCATTAGCTGGGGACGCAGGTTTTGGTTTATCGCCTGACATTATTAAATCTGTTGCTGAAGAAGTAAAAGAAGTTGTAGAGCTAGGCGTGGAAGTTGCTGTTGTTGTAGGCGGCGGTAATATTTGGCGCGGTAAAGTTGGTAGCGAAATGGGGATGGAACGTGCCTCAGCTGACTATATGGGAATGCTTGCAACGGTTATGAACTCTTTAGCACTACAAGATGCGCTAGAAAAATTAGACATCGAAACACGTGTACAATCATCAATTGTGATGACACAAGTGGCAGAGCCGTATATTCGTCGCAAAGCGGTACGTCATCTGGAGAAACAGCGTGTTGTCATTTTTGCCGCGGGAACAGGTAACCCATTCTTCTCAACAGATACAACGGCTGCATTACGCGCTGCAGAAATTAATGCAGATGCAATTTTAATGGCAAAAAATAATGTAGACGGTGTATACTCAGCAGATCCAAAAGTAGATACTTCTGCAGTGAAGTACGACACACTCACTTATTTAGACGTTATTCAACAAGGGTTGCAAGTAATGGATTCAACTGCTTCCACTTTATGTATGGACAATGATATTCCATTAGTTGTCTTCTCAATTATGGAAAAAGGTAATATTAAACGCGCAGTGATGGGCGAAAAAATTGGAACTGTTGTTAGGAGGAATTCGTAATGGCGAAACAAGTTTTAGATCAAGCAAAAGAAAGAATGACGAAATCGCTTGCTGCTTTCAGTCGTGAATTAGCATCTATTCGTGCTGGTCGTGCAAATGCTGCCCTTTTAGACCGTATTACAGTTGATTATTACGGTGCACCAACACCTATTAACCAACTTGCAGGGGTATCTATACCTGAAGCACGTCTACTAGTAATTACACCGTATGATAAATCTATTTTAGGCGAAATCGAAAAAGCGATTATGAAATCAGATATTGGTATTACACCAACAAATGATGGAAATGTGATTCGTTTAATGATTCCAGCTTTAACGGAAGAACGTCGTAAAGAACTTGTTAAAGTAGTGAAAAAAGAAGCTGAAGAAGCGAAAGTGGCTGTTCGTAACGTACGTCGTGATGCCAACGATGATTTAAAGAAACTAGAGAAAACTAGTGAAATCACAGAGGACGAGTTACGTAGCTACGGTGAAGACGTACAAAAGCTAACAGACGACTTCATTGCAAAAGTGGACGACGCAGCAAAAGAAAAAGAGCAAGAAATTTTATCAATTTAAAATATTGAATTGAAAGCGAACTAAATGTGGATTAAGACGTCCTAAACTCAGGACGTCTTTTCTATCTTTTACGCAAAAAATATGAAGTTGAAACATATACATAAAAAGACCAGGTTTTATTTTTAAGAAAAAAAGACATGCATAGCCGTTTTTGATATGATAGACATGCGGTCCTAATGTAAAGCAGTTGGAGGAATTACGATGTTTAACAAGCTATTTGGCAAAAAAATAAATAAGGAAGATAAGATGCATGAGCAAAAGGGCTTAGTTAAGGATGAATGTATCCCTTCACATATTGCGATTATTATGGACGGGAACGGTCGGTGGGCAAAGAAGCGTGCTATGCCCCGTATTAAAGGTCACCATGAAGGTATGAATACAGTGAAAAAAATTGCACGCTATGCGAGCAAATGCGGTGTGAAGGTGCTGACACTTTATGCGTTTTCTACCGAAAATTGGAGAAGACCAAAAACAGAAGTGGAATTTTTAATGAGCTTACCAGGGCAGTTTTTACAATCATTTTTACCAGAACTCATGGAACTAAATATTAAAGTACAAATGATTGGGGATAAAGGTGAATTGCCGATGCACACGCAAAAAGCGTTAGATGCGGCCATGGAAGCTACGCAAGAAAACACAGGCCTTATTTTAAACTTTGCGATGAATTATGGTAGCCGTGATGAAATTGTACGCGCGATGAAAGCCATGATGACAGAAGTACAAGAGGGGAAACTAGTAATTGAGGATATTACGGAAGAACGTGTCACAAACTATTTAATGACAGCACACTTACCAGAACCGGATCTACTCATTCGTACGAGCGGAGAAGTTCGCCTCAGTAATTTTATGCTTTGGCAGCTAGCCTATACAGAATTTTGGTTTACAGATACGCTTTGGCCTGATTTTGACGAGGTCTGCTTCCGGGAAGCCATTGAAGCGTATCAGAACCGAAATCGACGGTATGGCGGGCTGAAAGGAGAAGAAACAAAGTGAAGACAAGAATTATAACTGGAATCGTAGCGGCGGCACTTTTTATCCCGTTTGTTATTTATGGGGAATTGCCGTTTACGGTTTTAGTTTATGCAATAGCAGCTGTAGGTCTATATGAAATACTACGCATGAAAACAATGACGCTATTCTCAGTGCCAGGTATGTTAGGTTTACTAGCCACATTTGCTATGTTAATGCCCACTCACTGGGAACAACAAGTACAAGTATGGACAAGCTATTCAAAATTAGAATTACTATTTATCGCAGCAATTTTACTATTAATTTATTCTGTTTTAATGAAAAATCGTTTTACATTTGATGATGTTGCATTTGTTGTGTTAAGTACGCTATATGTTGGGATTGGCTTCTATTATTTAATTGCCACACGTGAAGCTGGACTAGCGTATATTATTTTTGCGTTGCTCATTGTTTGGACGACCGATTCAGGTGCGTATTTTACGGGGCGTAGCTTTGGGAAAAATAAGCTATGGCCGGAAATTTCGCCAAATAAAACGATTGAAGGATTTGTCGGTGGGATTGTGATTGCCGTGATTGCGGTCATCATTATGCAACTTATTGCGCCGTTTGACGTATCGTGGGTTGCCTTAATACTTGTAGCTATTGTTAGCTCAATCTTTGGGCAAATGGGCGATCTTGTAGAGTCAGCGATTAAACGTCACTATGATGTAAAGGATTCAGGTACGATTTTGCCTGGTCATGGCGGTATTTTAGACCGCTTTGATAGTTTATTATTTGTTTTACCATTGTTAAACTTACTGCATTTTGTTAGTTAATAAAGGAGCATATCATGAAGAAAATTAGTTTGCTTGGTGCAACAGGTTCCATTGGTTTGCAAACGATTGATATTATTTTAGCAAATCAGCAGGAGTTCCAACTTGTTGCTTTTTCATCAGGGAGAAATATTGAAAAAACGCGAGAAATTATACGACAATTAAAGCCAGAAATTGTTTCCGTACAAGAAGAGTCAGATGCATTAGCACTTGTAAAAGAATTTCCTAATGTACAATTTACATGCGGTACGAAAGGGTTAATTGATGTAGCAACACATCCTGAAACGACCGTATTAGTGAATGCTGTGCTTGGGAGTGTAGGCCTAGAATCCACATTAGCGGCTATTCGTATGGGGAAAACAATTGCCATTGCCAATAAAGAAACGCTTGTTACAGCGGGGCACTTAGTGATGGCGGAAGCAAAAAAATATAATGCACCTATTTTGCCGGTAGATAGTGAGCATTCCGCTCTTTATCAATCGATGAATGGTGAGAACCCGAAAGCGATTGAACGATTAATTTTAACGGCTTCAGGTGGCTCGTTCCGCGACAAAACACGTGCGGAGTTAGAAGGTGTAACGGTTAAAGATGCGCTGAATCATCCAAACTGGTCAATGGGGGCAAAAATTACAATTGACTCGGCTACGATGATGAATAAAGGGTTAGAGGTTATTGAGGCACATGTATTATTTGATATGCCATATGACCACATCGATGTATTATTGCACCGAGAAAGCATTATTCATTCGATGGTGGAATACCATGATACGAGTGTAATGGCGCAGCTTGGTACACCGGACATGCGTGTGCCGATTCAATATGCCCTTACGTATCCAGACCGTATTCCATTAGTCGGTGGGAAGCGTTTAAATTTAGCTGAAATTGGAAAGTTACATTTCCAAGAGGTTGATTTTGATCGTTACCGCGCTTTAAAGTTAGCTTATGAAGCAGGGCGTACAGGCGGGACGATGTTAACAGCAATGAATGCTGCTAATGAAGCAGCCGTCGCGTTATTTTTACAAGAAAAAATTACATTCCTACAAATTGAAGAATGTATTGAGCGTGTAATGGATGCACATGACAATATATTGCTGCCAGATTTACAGACGATTTTACACGTCGATAGTGAGACGAGAAAAATGGTACAAAACATGGTAAAATGAAGTGCAACTTCAATCAATGGCAGTTCTTCTCTACGCTGTTGATGGTGAGTTGAACGAATTGGGCTTTTCCGGGCAGTTAATCTTTCTATCTCCAGATTTGTTTTTATGGAGTCTTGTACCTGTTGCTTTACTTTTGGTACAGCTAAATTACTGCCTGTTAGTGCGGGATAAAAGATGCATGTAAATTTGCTCGTGAAGGTGGGATAGTATGCAAACAGTAATTGCATTTATAATCATTTTTGGCGCGCTCGTATTCTTCCATGAGCTCGGTCACTTTATTTTTGCGAAGCGTGCCGGTATTATGGTACGTGAGTTTGCCATTGGGATGGGGCCGAAAATTTTTGGCATGACAAAAGGCGAGACACTGTACACAATTCGTCTGTTACCAATCGGCGGTTATGTACGTATGGCTGGTGACGATTTAGATAGTATTGAATTACAGCCGGGTTATCGTGTGGCCTTAGTGACAAACGAAGACAATGTCGTGCAGAAGATTATTTTAAATCAGAAAAACAATCATCCAAATGTTGTCTTTTTGGAAGTAGAGCGCGCTGATTTAAATAAAGGCTTATGGATTGAAGGATACGATGAGGATGATGACAGTGAGTACCCGCGTATTGTCCGTTATAAAGTAGCTCGAAATGCAGTCATTGCAGAAAATGGCAATGAAACGATGATTGCTCCGTATGATCGTCAGTTTAATTCAAAAACTGTGGGTCAACGTGCAATGGCAATTTTTGCTGGGCCACTTTTTAACTTTATTTTAGCGTTCTTTATTTTTCTAGCGATTGGTTTACTGCAAGGAAAGCCAACATATGAGCCCGTTATTACAGAAGTGACTGATAATGGACCAGCGATGGAAGCGGGCATGCAAGATGGGGATTTAGTCACAGCCATTAACGGTGTTCAAATTACACAGTGGCAGGAATTATCAGCTGCCATTCAAGAAAATCCGGGCAAACCGTTAGCATTTGTGGTAGAGCGTGCAGGGGCACCAGTGCATTTAACAGTAACACCTGATGCTGTGACGGAACAAGGGCAGACGTTTGGGCGCATTGGTGTACTATATCAAACGCCATTTGAATCAGCGCCATTAGAAGCTATTCCGAACGCAGCTGTCAATACGTACGACTTTACAGTACAAATTTTTAAAATGCTTGGTATGCTTGTAACAGGACAGTTTTCTATTGATGATTTATCGGGTCCGGTAGGGATTTATAAATATACAGAATCTGTAGCTGAACACGGTGTATATCAGTTAATGCGCTGGGCTGCGATGCTAAGTATTAACTTAGGGATTATGAATTTATTGCCATTACCAGCTCTTGATGGTGGCCGTTTATTATTCTTTGCTTTTGAAGCGGTACGCGGCAAACCGATTAATCGTGAAAAAGAAGGACTTGTACATTTCGTTGGCATTGTACTATTAATGGTATTAATGGTTGTAGTTACTTGGAACGATATTCAAAAATTCTTCTTTTAAAATAAAAGCTTTGGGCGCATTCTATCATATTTAGTGGCGCTCAAAGCTAAATTTGATTATGCTTATGTTATATTTTTAATTTAAAAGGTGGAGCAACTTTATGAAACAAAGTTTAACTTTCATTCCAACACTTCGTGAAGTACCTTCTGATGCGGAAGTAAAATCGCATCAAGTCCTTCTACGTGCTGGATTCATTCGTCAAAATGCATCAGGTATTTATTCGTACTTACCACTTGCACGCAAAGTATTATCGAAAATTGAGCAAGTCATTCGCGAAGAATTAGAAGCGATTAACGCGCAAGAGCTATTAATGCCAGCGATGCAATCAGCAGAGCTTTGGCAAGAATCAGGGCGCTGGGAAAAATACGGTCCAGAATTAATGCGTTTTAAAGACCGTCATAACCGTGACTTTGCGTTAGGCCCAACACACGAAGAAGTGATTACAACACTTGTACGTGATGAGATTAAATCGTATAAAAAATTACCATTAACGCTTTATCAAATTCAAACGAAATTCCGTGATGAAAAGCGTCCGCGTTTTGGACTGCTGCGTGGTCGCGAGTTTATTATGAAAGATGCCTACTCATTCCATGCGTCTCGTGAAAGCTTAGATGCTACATATGAAGATATGTACCGTGCATACTCTAATATTTTCACGCGCCTTGGCTTAAACTTCCGTGCTGTAATCGCCGATGCAGGTTCAATCGGTGGGAAAGGTACACATGAGTTTATGGTACTTTCTGAGATTGGTGAAGATACAATTGCTTACTCTGATTCTTCAGATTACGCAGCAAATATCGAAATGGCAGAAGTAGTAGTAGATTATAAGCCATCTGATGAAGCAATGCTTGAGCTTGAAAAAGTAGCGACACCAGATGTGAAAACAATTGAAGAAGTTTCAAACTTCTTAAATGTACCTGCCTCAAATTGTATTAAATCTTTAGTATTCAAAATTGATGATGAGTTAGTCGTTGTGCTCGCACGTGGTGATCACGAAATCAATGATATTAAATTAAAAAATGCTTTAGATGCAGGTTCTGTTGAACTAGCAGAAGAAGCAGAGATTCAAGCGCTTTTAGGTTGCACAGTTGGTTCAATTGGGCCTGTCAAGTTACCAGTGAATGTCAAAGTCATTGCGGATAATGCGATTAAATCGATTCGCAATGGTGTGGCAGGGGCAAATGAAGATGGCTTCCACTATGTAAATGTCAACCCAGAGCGTGACTTCGCTATTAATGCTTATGCGGATATTCGCTTTATCCAAGAGGGGGACCTGTCCCCAGATGGACAAGGTGTTATTAAATTTGCTGAAGGTATCGAAGTAGGTCATATTTTCAAACTTGGAACGACGTATTCTGCTAAAATGAATGCATTATACTTAGATGAGCAAGGCAAAACACAACCATTTATTATGGGATGCTACGGTATTGGGGTTTCTCGTATCCTAGCAGCAGTTGCTGAGCAATTCCAAGACGAAAAAGGTTTTGTATGGCCAAAACAATTAGCGCCTTATGATGTACACTTAGTACCAGTGAATACGAAAGATGAGGCACAAGTACAGCTTGCAGATGAATTATATGGCTTATTAAAATCATATCGTTATGGTGTGCTATATGATGACCGTGCAGAGCGTGCGGGTGTGAAATTTGCTGACGCAGACTTAATCGGCTTACCAGTACGTGTAACGGTTGGTAAAAAGGCAGCGGAAGGCTTAGTGGAAGTGAAATTCCGTGCATCAGGTGAAACATTTGAGTGGGCAAAGGAAGAAGTAATTGATCGTCTGAATGAATTCTTCCGTACAAATATATAATTTAAAGAAGGGGGAAGCGTCTAAATTTGTCGCTTTCCTTTCTTTTTCAGGAACAAGGAGGATAAAACGGTGACACAACAAGCTACGGAGCGCTTTTTACTGTTACTTCAGCAGCTTGAATTGACAGAGGATGTGTACATGTCATTTTTTGAGCGTGGAGAATTATCACGCATGACGGTTCATAAAAAAAAGCGCGTTTGGCAATTTGGGATTACACTAGAGCAAATTTTGCCTTATCAAGTGTATCAAGTAATGCGCATGCGAATGGTCGAGAAATTTGCACATATCGCTCAAGTTTCATTGGCTATTGAAACACGTGCACCACAAGTAACGGAACAACTGGTTCATGAATACTGGCTGACAGTAATTGAAGCGATTGATGATATGTCGCCGCCATTACGTCAACAGTTAGCGAAGCAAATCCCTGTTTGGACAGGTAATAAAATTGTTGCGAATGTGGAGCAAGATATTCAGCTTATGCAGTTAAAGGCTAAATATGCAGAGCGCATATCAATGGAATATAGGGCGTTAGGCTTTCCACATATGCCAATAGACTTTCAGTTAGTAGACCCAAGTGAAGAACTGCTTGCGATGCAAGAAGCATTTTATGAGCAACGTAGACAAGAAGAAGAACGACTTTCACAACAGGCACTAGAAGATTTCCAACGCCGTGAAAAAGAAAAAGCGGCCAACCCAGCAGCTGTTGCCCAGGACCGACCGTTTCAGCTGGGCGGCATGATTAAAAATCCAGAAGTGGCAGAAATTCGTTCTGTTGTTGAGGAAGAAAGCTCGATCATTTTAGAAGGCTTTGTTTTCGTAAATGAAATAAAAATTTTAAAGAGTGGTCGTGCATTGCTTGAATTTAAAATGACGGATTATACGGACTCCATGCTCATCAAAATGTTCTCGCGCGGTGATGATGATCTCGCGATGATGGAACAATTGAAAAAAGGAATGTGGGTACGTGTACGTGGCTCGGTTCAATGGGATAATTTTGCGCGTGATATGGTGATGATGGCACGTGATATAAATGAAATTCATAGAGAGTCGCGTAAAGATTTGGCACCTGATGGGGAAAAGCGTGTAGAGCTTCATATGCATACACCGATGAGTCAGATGGATGCTGTAACATCGGTGGATCGTTTAATTGCACAGGCAGCAAAATGGGGGCATTCGGCTATTGCTGTAACCGATCATGCTGTTGTACAGGCATTCCCAGATGCTTATGCCGCAGGAAAAAAGAACGGTATTAAAGTGATTTATGGGCTAGAGGCTAATCTCGTTGATGATGGGGCGCCGATTGCTTACGCTGAACAGCATATTCAACTGGAGGAAGCAACATTTGTCGTATTTGACGTTGAAACAACGGGTTTCTCCAATGTATACGATGCAATTATTGAGCTTGCTGCAGTCAAAATAAAAAATGGTGAAGTGATTGAACGCTTTGAGCGATTTTCCAATCCTCATCGTCCGTTGACAGCTAAAATTATTGAGCTCACGCATATTACAGATGATATGCTTGTTGGTCAACCAGAGATTGAACAAGTCGTGCAAGAGTTTTATGAATTTATTGGCGACGCCATCGTTGTCGCCCATAACGCATCGTTTGACCTTGGCTTTTTATATGTCGCCTATAAAAAAGTTGGAATTGAAGGGGTTCAACATCCCGCAATCGATACAGTTGAACTTTCACGTCTCGTAAATCCAGGGCAAAAAGCGCATAATTTAAAAGCATTAACAAGAAAATACAATATCGAGTTATCGCAGCATCACCGTGCTATTTACGATACAGAAGCAACAGGGGAGTTATTACTGCATCTATTAAAACAAGCGTTTGATATGGGCATTGCTTATCACGATGAATTTAATCAGCATGTAGGCGGAACGGATGGATATAAGCAAGCACGTCCAAGCCATTGTACGATTTTAGCTGTTGATAATGATGGTCTTAAAAATTTATTTAAGCTTGTGTCGATTGCGCACACACAAACTTTTTATCGTGTACCACGCATTCGTCGTTCGGACTTAACGAAGCTACGGCAAGGTTTAATTGTTGGTTCAGGTTGTTCCAATGGTGAGTTATTTGAAACGATTATGAATAAAACACCAGAAGAGGCTGAAAAAGTAGCGAAGTTTTATGATTATATTGAAGTACAGCCTAAGCCGGTTTATTCACCATTAATTGACGGTGGTGTCGTGCATGATGAGTGGAATTTAGAAGATATTATTCGTCGTCTCGTCAAGCTTGGGAAGAAGCTAGATATACCCGTTTGTGCAACAGGCAATGTGCATTACTTAGATGAGACAGATTATAAATTCCGTCAAATTTTAATTGGTTCTATGGGTGGGGCAAATCCACTAAACCGTAATCCCTTGCCAAAGGTACATTTCCGCACAACAGATGAAATGCTCAAGGAATTTGATTTTTTAGGACCAGAATTAGCGAAAGAAGTTGTTGTAACAAATACGCAAAAAGTAGCGGCCATGGTCGGTGATGTTAAACCGATTAAAGATGATTTATATACACCGAAAATTGAAGGTTCAGATGAAGAGGTTACCAATTTAACGTATGAAATGGCGCATCTTATTTATGGTGAGGAGCTACCGGAAATTGTACAGGCTCGTATAGAAAAGGAATTAAAGTCGATTTTAGGGCACGGATTCGGGGTTATTTACTTAATCTCTGCCAAGCTCGTAAAAAAATCACTAGCGGATGGCTACTTAGTTGGTTCCCGTGGTTCGGTAGGGTCATCGCTCGTTGCGACATTTATGGAAATTACCGAAGTAAATCCATTACCACCGCATTATGTGTGCCCGAACTGTAAGCATTCTGAGTTTATCGCAGATGGTTCCGTTGCGTCAGGCTACGATTTACCGAACAAAGATTGTGTCAACTGTGGCAGTGCCTACAAAAAAGATGGACAAGACATTCCGTTTGAAACGTTCCTTGGATTTAAAGGAGATAAGGTACCGGATATCGATTTGAATTTCTCCGGTGAATATCAGCCAAATGCTCATAATTATACGAAAGTATTGTTCGGTGAGGACTATGTTTATCGTGCAGGGACGATTGGTACGGTTGCAGAAAAAACCGCATATGGGTATGTAAAAGGGTACGCCAATGATCACAATATGACCTTTAGAAATGCGGAAGTAGACCGGCTTGTACAAGGGTGTACAGGTGTTAAACGTACAACAGGCCAGCACCCGGGTGGGATTATTGTAATTCCTGATTATATGGAGGTATATGATTTTACACCGGTGCAATATCCCGCGGATGCACAAGACGCAGAATGGAAAACGACGCATTTTGACTTCCATTCTATCCACGATAACGTATTAAAATTAGATATTCTTGGACACGATGATCCGACAGTGATTCGTATGTTACAAGATCTATCAGGGATTGATCCGAAAACGATTCCGACAGATGATCCAGAAGTCATGAAAATATTTAGCTCTCCGGAGTCGCTAGGTGTAACGGCGGAACAAATCGGTACAAAAACAGGGACGCTTGGTATTCCTGAGTTTGGTACAAAGTTTGTGCGTCAAATGCTTGAAGATACGAAGCCATCTACATTTAGTGAACTTGTTCAAATTTCAGGACTATCCCACGGTACAGACGTATGGCTGGGGAATGCCCAAGAGCTGATTCATAATGGTATATGCGTCTTATCTGAAGTAATCGGCTGTCGTGACGACATTATGGTGTATTTAATATACCAAGGGCTTGAACCATCCTTTGCGTTCAAAATTATGGAGTCGGTACGTAAAGGAAAAGGCTTGACAGAAGAAATGGAAGCTGAAATGAAGGATAAAAAAGTGCCGGATTGGTATATCGATTCTTGTAAAAAAATTAAATACATGTTCCCTAAGGCGCACGCTGCCGCGTATGTATTAATGGCAGTGCGTATTGCGTGGTTTAAAGTACATTATCCGATTCTGTATTACGCGGCTTACTTTACAGTGCGTGCGGATGATTTTGATTTGATTGCGATGACACAAGGTTCAGCAATGATCCGCCAAAAAATTGATGAAATTGCGATTAAAGGATTGGATGCATCGACAAAAGAGAAAAACTTAATGACTGTGCTTGAGATTGCGTTAGAAATGAGTGAGCGCGGGATAAGTATGCAAAAGCCAGATTTATATCGTTCGGAAGCGAGTGAATTTATTATCGAGGGGAATACGCTTATTCCGCCATTTGATGCGATTCCAGGTCTAGGCACAAACGTAGCGAAGCAAATTGTTGCAGCACGTGCAGAAGGTGAGTTTTTATCAAAAGAAGACTTGCAGCGCCGTGGACGTGTATCTAAAACGTTAATTGAGTATATGGATCAACTGGGTTGTTTGGAAGGGATGCCAGACGCAAACCAATTATCGCTATTCTAAGCAGAGAAATCCTATTTAAAGCATGTTCGTTTGCATTACGTTATGAGGTATGTTATTCTAATGGTAATAATTTGTTGATAGCATTGCAGCAAAAGAGTGGGTTTCTCCCGCTCTTTTCTATTGTTTATGCCTACATACAAGTTTTTTACGCATAAACAACAGCTGTTGAGACCTCAAATTTCACCACTTGCTGGTGGAATTTGTGTTTTATTAGCGGATACTCCCGTATAAAAGTAGACAAATATCCGTATAAAAAGAATATTATCGCGTCCTAAATGGACCAACTGTGTTTTACGGATGAAAAAAACGTGACGTAAGGAGGATACGATGAGCAAAGTTACGTCAATTATTGAAGAACTGGTAACACCGATTACAACAGAGTTAAACTTAGAACTTGTAGATGTCGAGTTCGTGAAGGAAGGTCGCAACTGGTTTTTACGTGTCTATGTTGATACACCAGAAGGTGGAATTGATATTGACCAATGTGCATTAGTAAGTGAACGTTTAAGCTTAATATTAGATGAAAAAGATCCAATTGAGCAAAACTATTACTTAGAAGTGTCTTCGCCTGGTGCTGAGCGTCCACTGAAAAAAGAATCCGACTTCGAAAAAGCAGTCGGCAAATATATTTATGTGAAAACGTATGAGCCAATCAAGGACATGAAAGAATTCGAAGGATACTTAATGGCATATAATGGTGAAGATTTATCGATGACCGTTCGTATTAAAACACGTAAAGTAAATGTAGAAATTCCAAAAGAAAAAGTCGCACAAGCTCGTTATGCGATTGATTTTTCAGATAAGCAAATTTAGGAGTGAAAATAAAAATGAATAGTGAGTTACTAGATGCTTTAACGGCACTGGAAGAGCAGAAGGGCATTTCAAGAGAGGTACTAATTGAGGCAATTGAGGCAGCATTAGTAACTGCTTATAAGCGTAACTTTAACCAAGCACAAAATGTACGCGTTGATCTGAACTTAAATACAGGTTCAATGGTCGTTTACTCTCGCAAAGATGTTGTAGAAGAGGTAGAGGATGATCGTCTGCAAATTTCATTGGAAGATGCCAAGGCAATTAATCCTGTATATGAAGTAGGCGATGTGTTAGAGCAAGAAGTGACACCGCGTAACTTTGGGCGTATTGCGGCACAAACAGCGAAGCAAGTTGTCACACAACGTGTACGCGAAGCAGAGCGTGGTCGCATCTACGAAGAATACGTAGATTCAGTAGATGACATTGTCGTTGGTACAATTGAACGTCAAGATCAGCGTAATATTTATGTGTCACTTGGTAAAGTAGAGGCAGCTTTACCAACGAATGAACAAATTCAAGGTGAAGTATATAAGCCGCAAAGTCGCCTTCGTATGTATATCACAAAAGTAGAACGTACGACAAAAGGTCCTCAGATTATCGTTTCTCGTACACACCCAGGCTTATTACGTCGCTTATTCGAAATGGAAGTTCCTGAAATTTACGATGGTACAGTAGAAATTAAGTCAATCGCTCGTGAAGCCGGTGATCGCTCAAAGATTTCTGTTTACGCTCATAATGAGGAAGTAGACCCAGTCGGCTCATGTGTAGGAGCAAAGGGAGCGCGCGTACAAACAATTGTAAACGAATTAAACGGAGAGAAAATTGACATCGTAGAATGGTCAGAAGATCCAGTAGTATTCGTAGCAAATGCGTTAAGTCCATCAAAGGTACTTGATGTTCAAGTGAACGAAGAAGAAAAATCCACAACGGTTGTTGTGCCAGATTATCAACTGTCACTTGCTATTGGTAAACGTGGTCAAAACGCACGCCTTGCAGCAAAATTAACAGGGTGGAAAATTGATATTAAGAGTGAAACAGAAGCGCGCGAATTAGGGATTTATCCTAACGAAGCAAGCACATTTGTTCCGCAATTAGATGACGAAGAACTTGAGTACGATTTATATGCGGATGACGAAGAATAGTGAGTAAATAACGATAGCGCTGTGCTAGTGTAGATATTAGATCTTGAACATACACGACTATCATAAAAATTCGACAGCATATTAATAAGTTGTTACTTTAGTGAGGTGAATTCTGATGACGACGAATAGGAAGATTCCTTTACGCAAATGTATCGCAACAGGCGAAATGCTTCCAAAAAAAGCGATGATTCGTGTTGTTCGTTCCAAAGAGGGTGAAGTATCCGTCGATGTAACAGGTAAAAAATCTGGTCGCGGTGCTTACGTATCAAAATCAGAGGAAGCAGTAAATTTAGCGCGTAAAAAAAATATTTTAGAACGTCAATTAGAAGCGAAAATTCCTGATGAAATTTATGAGCAACTCATCACGCTAATTCGCAGGGAGTCGATTTTATGACCAACCAAGCGATTCTGCAACTGTTAGGGTTAGCAGCAAGAGCGCGTAAAGTAATTTCTGGTGAAGAATTAGTCATTAAAGAAATTCGTAGTGGCAATGCCAAAATCGTGCTCTTAGCATCTGATGCATCAGCGAATACTAGTAAAAAATTGACGGATAAGTGTACGTATTACAATGTTGAGTTACATGTGTTTGGCGATCGTTATGATCTCGGACATGCTACAGGAAAAGAAGCTCGTGTCGCGTTAGCGATTACAGATAGCGGGTTTGCAAAGAAAATGTCTAGTCTACTCAACGAAAAATAATCGGGGGTGAGCAGATGAGCAAAGTAAGAGTTCATGAATATGCGAAAAAGGTAAATAAAACGAGTAAAGAAGTAATTGAACAGCTAGGAAAGCTTGACATGCCTGTGAAAAATCATATGGCTGTATTAGAAGCTGATACTGTTTCAAAACTTGATGCAGTCTTTAAGCAAACAGTAGAACGAATAAAAGCAACTCCTTCTAAACAACCTGTAAAAGAGCAGGTGAATAAACAAAACACGCGTTCACAAGCGTCACAACAACCAAAAGCAGTAAAGCAACAACCTTCTCAAGCAAGTCAATCATCGTCTACGGGCGAAAAACAAAAGAATAAAGGTAGCCAAAATAGAAATATGACACAAAATAATAATCAAAATCATAACAATCGTAATAAAGGTGGCAATCAACAACGCCGTAAGCCAGGAATCCATGGTGGGAAGCGTCGTACACATAAGCCACAACAGCCGGTGCAAGTAGTACAAAAAGAATTACCAGAAAAAATTACATTCTATGAAAGTCTAACAGTAGCGGAGTTAGCGAAAAAATTACACCGTGAACCATCTGAATTAATCAAAAAGTTATTCATGCTAGGTGTAATGGCCACAATTAACCAAGAGCTAGATAAAGATGCCATTGAGTTAATTTGTGCAGACTATGGTGTAGAAGTAGAAGAAGAAGTACGTGTAGATATTACCGATTTAGAAACGCACTTCGAACAAGTAACTGAAATGGATGAAGCATTATTAGAAGAGCGTCCACCAGTTGTAACGATTATGGGTCACGTAGACCATGGTAAAACAACATTACTTGATTCGATTCGTAATACAAAAGTAACTGCTGGAGAAGCAGGTGGTATTACACAACATATCGGTGCTTACCAAGTAGAAGTACAAGATAAGAAAATTTCATTCTTAGATACACCTGGTCACGCTGCGTTTACAACGATGCGTGCACGTGGTGCCAAAGTAACGGATTTAGCGATTATTGTAGTAGCAGCAGATGATGGTGTGATGCCTCAAACAGTGGAAGCGATTAACCACGCAAAAGCGGCAGAAGTGCCAATTATCGTTGCGGTAAACAAAATGGATAAACCTTCAGCAAACCCAGACCGTGTTATGCAAGAATTAACAGAGCATGCTTTAGTGCCGGAAGACTGGGGTGGCGACACAATTTTCGTACCAATCTCTGCATTAAAAGGAGAAGGTATTGAGCAATTGTTAGAAATGATTTTATTAGTTTCTGAAGTAGCAGAACTAAAAGCAAATCCAAACCGCTCAGCAATCGGTACAGTTATTGAAGCGCAATTGGATAAAGGTCGCGGTTCTGTGGCAACATTATTAGTACAAGACGGGACATTACGTGTTGGTGATCCAATCGTAGTAGGTCATGCTTACGGTCGCGTTCGTGCGATGGTTAATGACATGGGTCGCCGCGTAAAAGAGGCGGGTCCATCTACACCAGTTGAAATTACAGGTCTGAACGATGTACCACAAGCAGGTGACCGTTTTGTAGTGTTCGAAGATGAGAAAACAGCTCGTCAAGTAGGTGAATCTCGCGCGATGACAGCAATCCAAGCACAGCGTTCTGAAAAGCAACGCGTAACGCTGGATAACTTATTCGAACAAATGAGCCAAGGTGACGTAAAAGAATTAAACTTAATCGTTAAAGCAGACGTACAAGGTACAGTAGAAGCGATGGCTGCATCATTAATGAAAATTGATGTAGAAGGCGTAAACGTGAAAATTATTCACACGGGTGCAGGTGCGATTACAGAATCGGATATTACACTTGCCGCAGCTTCAAACGCTATCGTGATTGGTTTCAATGTTCGTCCTGATGTAAATGCAAAACGTGCAGCAGAAGCTGAAGGAGTAGACATTCGTTTACATCGCATTATTTACAAAGTAATCGAAGAAATCGAAGCAGCGATGAAAGGTATGTTAGACCCTGAATATGAAGAAAAAATTGTTGGTCAAGCAGAAGTTCGTCAAACAATCAAAGTATCAAAAGTAGGTACAATTGCTGGTTCTTATGTAATAGAAGGTAAAATTGTGCGTGATGCAGGTGTACGTATTATCCGCGAAGGTATCGTTGTATTTGAAGGTGAGCTAGACTCATTAAAACGCTTCAAAGATGATGCAAAAGAAGTGGCAAGAGGTTACGAATGTGGTATCACAATTAAAAACTATAACGACATTAAAGAGGGCGACATTATTGAAGCCTTCATTATGGAAGAAATTAAACGCGTCTAATGATTGTCTACGCAGAAGTTGAATTCATTATTCACACTGCCCATTCGTTAAAGGAAAAGCGTGCCGTTTTGCAACGTATGACGATGCGTACGAAGCAAAAATTTAATGTATCTGTTGCGGAAATTGATCATCAAGATGTTTGGCAACGTACACGCCTTGCGATTGTGACAGTTGCTTCTTCCAAAGAGGCGGCTGATCGTGAGATGGACCATGCATTGCATTATTTGGAGTCAAATCCACAATGGGAAATGCTTGATCGTTGGCGTGAATACTTATAAAGCAATGGGTTCATACCATGTGTAAGATGTGGTGTGAACCCTCATGAGATATAGATAAAGGTGGTGACACGTATGTCTCTACGTTCTAACCGCGTAGCTGAGCAAATGAAAAAAGAGCTTGGTGAGATTATTGGTCGTAAAATTAAAGACCCTCGCGTAGGTTTTGTAACAGTAACAGACGTTGATGTAACAGGAGACTTACAACAAGCAACGGTGTATATTACTTCATTAGGAAATGAACGTGAGCGTGCAGAAACGTTAAAAGCATTAGAAAAAGCATCAGGCTTTATTCGCTCAGAAATCGGTTCTCGTATTCGTTTACGTCGTACACCAGAAATTTCCTTCACATTTGATGCTTCAATTGAGTACGGTAACAAGATCGATGAATTGTTACGTTCTCTACATCAAGAGAAGTAAGATCGTATTTGCTTTAGCGCAAAGCATCAACTATTAAAAGCCTGTCGCAATATTGCGCAGGCTTTTTTATTAACTGCAAAAGGAGCCGAAAGATGAACGGGATTTTACCTTTATGGAAAGAGCGCGGCATGACAAGTCATGATTGCGTATTTAAGTTGCGGAAAATTTTAAAAACAAAAAAAGTCGGACATACCGGGACGCTTGACCCAGGTGTGGAAGGGGTTTTACCAATTTGTATCGGTCAAGCAACACGTATCGCAGAATATTTAACGGATGCTGGGAAAACATATGAAGCTATCATATCTATTGGTCGCACCACAACAACGGAAGATGCAGAAGGAGAAACAGTCGAACAAGATACGGCCTATAAATCTTTCACACGTGCGCAAATTTTGCAAGCACTTCAAACATTAACAGGCGACATTCAGCAAACACCACCTATGTTTTCAGCTGTCAAAGTAAATGGTAAAAAGCTATATGAATATGCACGCGCTGGTCAAACCGTTGAACGTCCAACACGCCAAGTAACGATTTATACATTAGAATTGTTAAGTGAAGGCGAAATCTTTGAAGGAGAAGAAGTGCGGTTTGCTATTCGAATTCAATGTAGTAAAGGCACATATATCCGTACACTGGCTGTTCAAATTGGTGAGGCGCTAGGGTATCCGGCACATATGCATGAACTCGTTCGTACTTCATCTGGAACATTTACGAAAGAACATTGTCTCACGCTTGCTGAAGTAGCAGCAAAGATGGAACTAGACGATCAAAGCTTCATTTTACCTGTTGAATATGCACTGAGTGATTACCCATATGTTGAAATCGACAATTCCAATCGTAAACAAATTTTTAATGGACAAGTCCTACCAATTCATCCATTATTAAAAGTAAATGAAAAAATTGTGTTTGGGGTTGAAGGGAAGGCATTCGCGGTGTATATCAAGCATCCGACAAAGGACGGTCAAATGAAACCAGACAAAATGTTCCCTGAAATCGAGTAGGAGGAAATTATGGACGTTATTCATTTAAAATATCCACATCAACTGAAAGCAACAGAAGGGCCGTACTCGTTAGCCGTTGGTTTTTTTGATGGTGTACATCGTGGACATCAAGTAGTCATTCAGTCTGCTATTGATACGGCAAAAGAAAAAGGATTAAAAAGCGCAGTCATGACGTTTGATCCACATCCATCAATCGTATTAGGTGGACGCAATGAAAAAGTATTTTATATTACGCCTCTTCAGCAAAAGCTTGATACATTAAGTAAATTGGCGATTGATACTGTATTTGTTGTCAATTTTACATCTGATTTTGCGAAGCTTTCACCAGAAGATTTCATCCAATATTTTATTCGTGATTTAAATGTAAAACATGTAACAGCTGGATTTGATTTTTCATTTGGTGCGTTTGGGAAAGGGAATATGAAGCTGATGCGCGAAATAGGCGGTCATGATTTCGACGTAACGATTGTTGAGAAGTGTGCGGATACAACGGAAAAAATTAGTTCTACGCGTATTCGTAGAGCGTTGCAAGAAGGCAATATGGAAGAAGCGCGTATGTTACTTGGACGTGCCTTTGAAGTGCCAGGCATTGTTGTACATGGTGATAAGCGCGGGCGTACACTTGGGTTTCCAACAGCCAATGTGCAGCATATGGAAGGTTGCTTTATTCCAGCGACAGGGGTATATGCAGTCAAAATTTTAGTGCAAAATGAATGGCTAGATGGGGTGTGTAATGTTGGCTATAAACCAACATTTAAAGATCCAAATAACAAACAATTAACAATCGAAGTACATATTTTCAACTTCGACAAAAACATTTACGGTGAAGAGGTAATCGTTGGTTGGTATCACCGTATTCGTAGTGAACAAAAATTTAATGGCATTGAAGCGCTTGTTGCTCAAATTGAAAAAGATAAACAAGCTGCCGTGGATTATTTAAATAAGCAAGCATAATAGTTGCTTGGCTATACAAAATATGTTAAGATGCATTAGTACGAAAAGCGTACGAACCTTAGCTCGGCTTTCCGATTCTCCGACGATTGCTGTGCTAGTGGGGATATTTTAATATTTAGGAGGTCCATTCACATGGCAATTACAAAAGAACGCAAAAACGAAATCATCGCTGAGTACCGCACTCATGAGGGCGACACTGGTTCTCCAGAAGTACAAATCGCTGTATTAACTGCAGAAATCAACGCATTAAACACTCACTTACGTACTCATAAAAAAGACTTCCACTCTGAGCGTGGTCTTTTAAAAATGGTAGGTCGTCGTCGTCACTTATTAAAATATTTACGTGAAACTGACGTACAACGTTACCGTGAATTAATCAACAAACTTGGATTACGTCGCTAATCTATTCGAAAGGCTTCAGCGTGCTCATTTAGCTCTGAAATGAGTAAATTGTGAGCACGTGACAGCTAGACATGACAAAAAGCGGGAATTTTCCCGCTTTTTCTTTATGTTTTAGTGATATAATCGTCTCCTAAATTGTCAACATTAAAATTCAAGTAATTTATTGAAAATATTTAGCATAGAGAAAGCTTTTTTGATACACTAACTATGGTACATAATAAAAGTAACGTAGTGTGTTTCAAAGTAGAAAGGGGTTCATTAGATGAACGACAAAAAAGTCTATTCATACGAATGGGCTGGCCGTCCTTTAGTAATAGAAGTAGGACAGTTAGCAAAACAAGCAAATGGCGCCGCTTTAGTGCGCTATGGTGAAACAGCAGTACTGGCTACTGCAACGATGTCAAAATCACCAAAGCCATTAGATTTCTTCCCACTAACAGTGAATTATGAAGAGCGTCTATATGCAGCAGGAAAAATTCCAGGTGGCTTCATTAAACGTGAAGGGCGTCCTTCTGAGCAAGCGGTATTAACAAGTCGTTTAATCGACCGTCCAATCCGACCAATGTTCCCAGATGGCTTCCGTAACGAAGTACAAGTTATTTCAATGGTTATGTCGAATGACCAAGATTGCCCATCTGATGTGGCGGCAATGTTTGGTTCATCTTTAGCTATTGCTGTTTCTGATATTCCATTTGACGGCCCAATTGCGGGTGTACATGTTGGTTATATTGATGGTGAGTTCGTTGTCAATCCAACGGTGGAGCAAGCGGCACAAAGTACAATCCACCTTACAGTAGCGGGGAATAAAGATGCAATCAACATGGTAGAGGCAGGCGCACTAGAAGTACCTGAAGAAATCATGCTTGAGGCAATTATGTTCGGTCACGAAGAAATTAAAAAATTAATTGCTTTCCAAGAACAAATTGTAGCTGAGGTTGGAAAAGAAAAACGACCAGTTGAACTATATGAGCTAAATGAAGAATTAACTGCCAAAATTAAAGAAGCTTGCGAAGCAGATTTGAACGCTGCCATTCAAACGGTAGATAAGCAAGAGCGTGAAGAAAACATCACTGCGGTAAAACAACGCATTATTGAGGCGTATGAGGCAGAAGAAGTAGACGAAGAAACATTAAAGCAAGTAAAAATGATTTTAGATAAGATGGTGAAAGATGAAGTTCGCCGTTTAATTACAGAAGAAAAAATCCGTCCAGATGGTCGTAAACAAGACGAAATCCGTCCGTTATCATCTGAAGTTGGGTTATTACCACGTACACATGGTTCGGGTCTTTTCACACGTGGTCAAACACAAGCGCTATCCATTTGTACATTAGGTGCTTTAGGCGATGTACAAATTATTGATGGTCTTGGTGTAGAAGAGTCAAAACGTTGGATGCACCACTACAATTTCCCGCAATTCTCAGTAGGGGAAACAGGTCCAATGCGTGGTCCTGGTCGTCGTGAAATTGGTCACGGTGCTCTTGGTGAGCGTGCATTACTTGCGGTTATTCCAGATGAAAAAGATTTCCCATATGCAATCCGTTGTGTATCGGAAGTACTTGAATCAAATGGTTCAACATCACAGGCTTCCATTTGTGCAAGTACGATGGCGATGATGGATGCAGGTGTACCGCTAAAAGCGCCAGTAGCAGGTATTGCGATGGGGCTTGTGAAAAAAGGCGAGCACTACACAGTATTAACGGATATTCAAGGAATGGAAGACCACCTTGGTGATATGGACTTTAAAGTAGCGGGTACAGCGAAAGGTGTAACAGCACTTCAAATGGACATTAAAATTGATGGACTGTCACGCAATATTTTAGAAGAAGCGTTAACACAAGCAAAAATTGGTCGTATGCAAATTTTAGAGCATATGATGGAAACAATTAATCAGCCACGTGAACAGCTTTCTAAATACGCACCAAAAATTGTGATGATTCACATTAATCCAGATAAAATCCGTGATGTCATCGGACCTGGTGGTAAACAAATCAACAAAATCATTGAAGAGACAGGCGTTAAAATTGATACAGAACAAGACGGTACAATTTACATCTCTTCAGCAGACGAAGCGATGAATCAACGCGCGAAAGAGATCATTGAATCGATTGTACGTGAAGCTAAAGTAGGCGAGTACTACATGGCTACAGTGAAACGTATCGAAAAATTTGGTGCATTCTGTGAAATCTTCCCAGGTAAAGATGGTTTACTACACATTTCAGAAATTCAAGAGGAACGTACGAAACAAGTAGAAGACGTATTAAAACTGGGCGATCAGTTACTTGTAAAATGTATCGAAATCGATGCGCAAGGTCGTGTAAACTTATCGCGTAAAGTGGTTATCAAGGAAGAAAAAGAACGCGCTGAACAAGCGTAATAGAGAAAAGAGAGGGTGTACTTCGGTGCAGCCTCTTTTTAAAAAGATAAGAAAGTATAACTTTTTTCAAATTGAAAGCATGTCTAGCGCAAGCGGACCAGCCCCTCGTGACGTTTCGAAAGTCTCTTCGTGTGCAAGCACACTGTGAGCCTATCTCCAACGCATGTCGGGGCTAGAGTAGGCGCTTGCGCTTTTCTTAATAAGAGAGGGAAATATGATATCGGTAACTTCATGTAAAAATGGTGTAAAAATTGTATCGGAGCAAATCGACCATGTTCGTTCATTATCTGTTGGGGTTTGGGTGAATGCAGGCTCTCGTTATGAGCGTCCAGAAGAGAATGGCATTACACATTTTATTGAACATATGCTGTTTAAAGGGACAACAACGCGCTCTGCTCGTCAAATTGCAGAAGAATTCGACCGCATTGGTGGGGAAGTAAATGCGTTTACGTCCAAAGAGCATACATGTTATTATGCGAAAGTCCTAGATCACCACGGTGAACTAGCGGTTACGATTTTAGCGGATATGTTTTTTAATTCAGCATTTCTTCCGGAAGAAATTGAACGTGAGCGACAAGTAGTGCTCGAAGAAATTTATATGAGTGAAGATGCACCGGATGATGATGTGCATGAAATTCTTTGGGGCGTAATGTATCCAGATGATGCACTTGGTCGACCGATTTTAGGGACAGCACAGACATTGGCAACATTTGATGCACAGATGATACGAAATTATATGGCTAAGCATTACATACCACAAAACATCGTCATTTCTGTAGCAGGTAATATTGCAGAAGGCTTACTTGCAACAATTGAGGAGTTATTTGGCTCGTTTGAAGCATCACCTGTAGCAGAAGAAGCGATGTTAACGCACCCGATGTTTCATGCGGGAGAGGTTGTCAAAACGCGTGATACAGAACAAGCGCATATTGCGATTTCCTTCCCTGCAATTGGGGTGAAAAACCCGAATATGTATAGCTTTATTGCGCTAAATAATATTATTGGGGGCAATATGAGCTCGCGTCTTTTCCAAGAAGTGCGTGAAGAGCGTGGCCTAGCATACTCGGTATTTAGCTATCAATCCAGCTACGCCGATGTTGGAGCGTTTACCATTTATGCCAGTACATCTAAGCAAAACTTAGACGCCTTGCAACATCAAATTGATAAAACATTATTTGATGTTGTCATAGGTGGTGTGACGGAAGAGGAATTAGAAAATGCGAAAGAGCAGCTAAAAGGGAGCTTCGTACTCGGCTTAGAAGGGACAGAAGCACATATGAATCGCAACGGTATGAACGAGCTTGTACACGGGCAGCACCGGTCTGTTGATGACATATTAGCTCGTATCGAGGCCATTTCAATGGAATCGGTGGATGAGCTGATTGAGCATATTTTAAAAGAAGAGCCAGCCATTGCGATTATTGGGCCGTAATAAGAGAGAAGGGAGCTAGAAAGTTGTTACTTTCTGGCTCCCTTGTTCTTTCTGCATCATTCATTTAGAAAAGCTCTCTCTTTTTATATGCTCTAGTGGAGATTTTTAACATAATAAAATAAAGCATACAACTAATCATCGGCATAATCATCATTCTTATATAAAATGTTTCCTCAGGTCCGATTAAGCAAAACGCTGCATGGGGAATCATGATGACAAATAATGAACCGAATGTAGCTAATGCATTGTCCACTGAACTTTTCGTTATTTTCTCGTTTGTGAACATAAAATACTGCTGCAGGGCGATTACTACAATGGCGCTACCGAAAAAGCCAGTGAAAAACCCCCAATGCTCTTGTGGATTTTCATGTGTAATCCCTGTGCTCACCTGAGATAGTGCCAAAATCATAAAAATGATGGATACAAATAGGAAGGAGAACGTGTAGCTGCTTTTGACAATGTGTTCCCTTTTAAGCGGCATCGTATGAAGCGTGCGATAAAAGGTGTTGTTTGATAAAAAGGTTGAACTCGTGATTGCATTTATTGCCATAATGTAAGCAAAAATCGAAATATTTGATGCAGGAAGTAGAAAGACAATAATGGGTAGCGCTACGATTAAAAATAATAACATTTTCTTATGTAATTCAAACTGTAATCGTAATAAAGCATACATACAGATCCCTCCTATACAAAGTCGCGGCGCTCATATAGCCGCACGATCAGACGAAAATTGATAATCGTCACCCCAATCATCGCAATCGTAAAAATAAACAGGGCAGTAGCATAGTCTCCTGTAGACGATAAATGTTTAAAGAAAGAAATAATGAATCGATGCCCACCAAGCATGACAAAGAGGACAATCGCCGTTAAAAAAAGTCCGGAGCCAGATTTTAATGTATATTCGAGTAGGAATAATACATTAAAAAATAATAGCGACCCGCCAATTAATACCCAAATTGTTGTGAAGGTAAGTGTAGTACTGACGTCTGCTCGCATAGCGGTATACAGTAAAAACAAAGATACAAAGATCCCCCCGTAAATTACACATACTTGAAGCATATATGAAAACTGCATTTTCACAATTGTATGGGCGCTAAGCGGCATCGTATGTAACATCGGGCGGTATTTTTCCTGTATACTAAAAAAGTCTAACGTGATATAACCAACTGCAAAGAAATAGCCAGTTAACATTACGGTGCCTGTATCCGAAATGATGGTCAAAACAGTCGCGATGATCGCACTAATAGTTGCAGCTAAAATAAGCTGTGTTTGTGTTAAGGCGAAAAAGTAACGAGTTAACATATTTGCCATCCTCGATCACGCTCCTTTAACGAAAAATACCATTACATCATCAATCGTTGGTTTTTCCAATGTAAATGCGGGGCTAACAAGCGTACGTTTAACAAGTAGCTCTAAGCCAAACGCTGATTTTCGCTTCCCTAAAATAGCATGCTCCGGAATTTCTGTCGCTTGCGCCGCCGTTCCTTTCCAAAGACCGTAATCGTAGAGCAATACATCCTTGCTTTCACTAAACACAATTTCCCCTTTATGAATAAACGTAACCGTATCCGCAATTTTCTCTAAATCACTTGTAATATGCGAGGAAAATAAAATCGAATGCGATTCATCTTCCATAAAGGCAAGTAACATATCAAGCACTTCATCTCGTACAATCGGGTCGAGGCCACTTGTCGGTTCATCTAAAATGAGCAATTTCGGATGATGCGATAAAGCAAGTGCAAGCGATAGTTTCATCTTCATTCCTCGCGATAAATCTTTTACCTTTGTATATTTCGATACATCCAGCTGTTCAAGCAAGTCAAAAAAATATGTGCTATCCCAATTTTTATATACGTTGCCGTAAAATTTATTTAAATCAATACTAGTTAAGCCATCTGGAATATGGAGTTCATCAAACACAACGCCAATGTCTTCTTTCATTTTGACTTCATGTTGTATATGATTTTTACCGAATACAGAAATTTCTCCGGTCGTAATTTTCAGCAAATTCAATATACACTTAATCGTTGTTGATTTACCCGCACCGTTTTGGCCGATAAAGCCCATGACAGTTCCTTGCTCCAAGCTAAACGATAGATCACGTAGTTGAAATTCTCCAATTTTTTTATAAACATGTTTTACTTCAATCGCATTCATTTCCCCTCATCCTCCAATAATAATGTCATCAGTTCAAGTAATTCAGCGTGCGACATGCCCGCCGTACGCGCAAGTCCCGCGGCTTTCATCAAATGTTCTTCTAACTGCCGAATTAATGCTTCTCGTAAAAAATCTTGATTGCGTTCAGCAACAAAGCTTCCTTTCCCTGCGACTGTTTCGATAAAACCATCTCGCTCTAAGTCTGCATACGCCCGCTTTGTTGTCATTACGCTAATCTTTAATTCTTTTGCAAGCATGCGAATGGAAGGAAGTGCGTCACGAGGAAGCAATGTCCCACTTAAAATAGCCTGCTTCATTTGTTCGGTAATTTGTTCATAAATTGGCTTTTCGCTAGCATTGCTTAGTTTAATAATCACGGATCTATCCTCCTTTAGCCTAACTGTATATATACAGTATATACAGTTATTGGGATTTAGGTCTAGGGAAAAGAATTATAGTTCTCGTCACACAATAGGAAATCGTATGCATATAGTAGTGTTAAGCTCGTTACTGAGGAGGGAAATAATGCGATTATCTGAGTTGGCAGAGAAAGAACTAATCGAAGTGGAAAATGGTGCAAGGTACGGTTATTTAGCTGAATCGGAATGCTTATTCGATACAAAAACAGGGAAAATTCATGGTTTTGAATTAACAGCACCAATGCGTTTGCCGTTCGCCAAAAAGAAACAAGAACATGTATTTATCCCGTGGGATGAAATTTTACTGATTGGTGAGGACCGCATTTTATTTCAAAAAATTCGAATGAAAAAGTATGATCGAAAATGACAGAGCGTTGGCTAGTAATCGGTATGGACGCTCGGATGAAGGAACTTGCCAAGAAAATGTCATCACCAAATCGAACAATTTTTTATAAAAAGGCGACAGGTTGGGATGCAGGGGTCAATGCAACAGTACTTGATTTTTGCCCAGATAAGGTTGTGCTCCCAATTCAACCACTAACACTGGATGTTCCACTTCTTCTTGGTACAAAACATGTCACATTTTTTACAGGTCGTTTAACAGATGATTGGCGCGGGATGCTCAAGCAAGAAAAAGTCGTTCCGTATTTAGAAAATGAATCATTTATTTGGAAAAACGCTGGGCTAACAGCAGAGAGCTTTATTTCGTATCTTTATGAAAAAAGGCAAACGATTCGCGGTAAACATTTTATTGTGACAGGTTTCGGACGTGTCGGGAAGTTGCTTGCGCAAGCATTAACAGGCTTACATGCAAAAGTGACAATAGCTGTACGTTCTCATACACAAAAATATGAAGCAGCTATGCTTGGATATGAGGCAATCTATTTACAGCCTCAATATATAAAAGAAGCGACAGCACTGATCAATACAATACCTGCACAATGGCTAACGCAGTCGTTTAGCGAAGTCATTAAGATGCCGATTTATGATTTAGCATCAGCACCTGGATGTTTATACTATGTAACACGTAGTGACTATGAACAACTGCTTGCATTACCTGGGAAGTACTTCCCTGATGATGCAGCACAGCTCTTATATGACTCAATTGTGGAGGGGTGTGAATGTTAGAGGGAAAACGAATTGGGCTCGGTATTACAGCTTCACATTGCACATACGAAGATGTCGTGCCCAAAATCAAATACTTTACAGACGCCGGTGCAACGGTCGTCCCGATTATTACGCCATCCGTTTTGCACGCAGCAACACGTTTTGGCACAGGTGAAGAGTGGATTCAAAAAATAGAAGCACTGGCGGGTGAAAAAGTCGTTTCATCCATCATAGAGGCGGAACCTTTTGGCCCAAGAAATCCACTTGATTGTATGGTGATTGCACCAATGACAGGTAACTCGATTAGTAAATTTGCCAACGCAGCAACGGATTCACCGGTACTAATGGCTGCCAAAGCAACATTGCGCAATGGAAGTCCTGTCGTATTGGGGATATCGACGAATGATGCACTTGGTTTAAACTTTATGAATATAGCGAAGTTGATGAATGCTAAAAATGTATATTTTATACCATTCGGGCAAGATGACCCTATCAATAAACCTACGTCAATGATTGCTGATTTCAGTAAAATGCTCGATACTGTTCACTATGCGCTCGCTTATAAAAAACAATTACAACCTATAATTATACAGTTTTTGAAATAATCAAATAACCGTACACAATTCACGTTTTTTATGATACAATATCCAACATTATGTAACTAGATTTTTATAGGAGAGATGAAATAATGACAAAGCAATATAATGTCGCTGTAGTTGGTGCAACTGGCGCAGTTGGTTCGAAAATGATGGAGCAATTAGTGAAACGCAATTTCCCAATCGGTTCTATTAAATTTTTAGCATCAGCACGTTCAGCTGGTAAGCCAATCGACTTTAATGGCACAACATATACAATTGAAGAAGCAACACCAGAAGCTTTTGAAGGTGTAGCAATCGCTTTATTTTCAGCAGGTGGTTCTGTATCAGCAGCATTAGCGCCAGAAGCAGCAAAACGTGGTGCAATTGTAATCGATAATACGAGTCATTTCCGTATGGATCCAGAAGTACCGCTTGTTGTACCTGAAGTAAACCGTCATGTATTAAAAGATATTCCGAAAGGCATTATCGCAAATCCAAACTGTTCAACAATTCAAATGGTCGCAGCACTTCAACCAATTCGTGAAACATTTGGTTTAACAAAAGTAGTTGTATCTACATACCAAGCAGTTTCTGGCTCAGGTATTGCCGCAATTGATGAATTAAAAGCACAATCCGCACAGTGGGAAAAAGGTAAGGACGTAGAGGCAAACGTTTTACCTACTAAAGCAGATAAAAAACATTACCCAATCGCACGCAACGTTATTCCGCAAATCGATAAATTTACGGATAATGGTTACACATATGAAGAAATGAAAATGATTAACGAAACGAAAAAGATTATGGAGCTACCGGCTCTTCATGTTGCCGCAACTTGCGTACGTGTACCAGTTGTGTCAGGTCACTCTGAATCGGTCTATATCGAGCTTGAGAAAGAAGCGACAGTTGAAGAGATTTTTGCTGCATTAAAAGATGCACCAGGAATCGTATTACAAGATGATATCACGAACCAAGAATACCCGATGCCAATTTATGCTGAAGGTGAAGAACCAACATACGTAGGTCGTATCCGTCGTGATTTAGATAATCCAAAAGGCTTCCACTTATGGATTGTTGCTGACAACTTATTAAAAGGTGCAGCACTAAATTCAATTCAAATTGCAGAAGCGATGATTGAGGATAACTTATTATAAAGGAGTGCGGAGTATGAATATAGGTCGTATCGGAACGGCAATGATTACACCGTTCAAAAAAGATGGCACGATTAACTATCCAGAATTAGAACGCATTATTAATCATTTAATAGACAATGGGACAGATGCTATTATTGCATGTGGTACAACATCAGAAAACCCAACGATGTCTACTGAAGAGAAAATTGAAGTAGTTCGTTTTACAGTCGAAAAGGTTGCAGGTCGTATTCCAGTCATTGCAGGTACTGGAGATAACGAAACAGCTTACTCGATTATGATGACACATAACGCGGAGAAAAATGGTGCTGACGGCATTATGCTCGTAACACCGTACTATAATAAACCAAACCAACGTGGTATGTATGCTCACTTTAAAACAATCGCGAAAGAAACGTCGTTACCGGTTATGCTTTATAATGTCCCTGGTCGTACAGGGGCTAACATTGCAGCTGAAACAGCAATCGCTTTAAGTCGCGATGTCGAAAATATTACATGCATTAAAGAAGCAAGTGGTAACTTAGATCAAATGGGTGACATTATTGAAAATGTAGAACCTGATTTCAAAGTATACAGTGGGGATGATGGTTTAACATTGCCGCTATATGCCATTGGTGGTGCAGGTGTTATTTCTGTCGCATCACATGTTGTAGGTAGTGATATGCAATTAATGTTAAAAGCATTTGATGAAGGCAACCATGAATTAGCTGCAAAAATTCATCGAGCATTGCTTCCACTTGTGCGTGCACTATTCGCACAGCCAAACCCATCACCGATTAAATATGCAATGACAAAACTTGGATTTGATACGTTAGACGTGCGCATGCCAATGATGGAAATGCTACCTGAAGAAAAAGCAGCATTCGATCAAATTTGGGATACGTACCAAGAAAAAGCAAAGCACTTCCGCGAATTAGCGGTACAATAATAAAGTTTTACAAGCCGGCATGAAGAGTATTCATGCCGGTTTTTATATTGCGGAGGAAAAATATAAAATGAAGGTTCCTTCTATAAAATCCATTATGAACTAATTTCATCCTATTGATATTTTGAGAAATTATCAAATTCATTGTTTTTTTAATTTGTGCTAATGCTAAACTCCACGTATAATGAGATTTAAGTGGTTGCTGTTCGGGATAATTTCATCATAAATAAAATTTTTATATAGAGAAATGTCTAGGTGTTCATGCTATTTGTTGGAGTGCTTTTGCTACTCACAGATGAGCGAGCATGAATGCGCTTTTCTTAGGAGGAAATATAGTGAATAAAACGAAAAATGAAGTAATCCGAATTATTCCACTTGGTGGAGTAGGGGAAATCGGAAAAGCAATGTATGTAGTTGAAATCGACGAGGAGCTTTTCGTTGTAGACAGTGGGTTAATGTTCCCAGAAGACGAAATGCTAGGAATCGATATTGTTATTCCAGATATTACGTACTTAGAAGAAAATAAAGAACGTGTAAAAGGGATTTTCTTAACACACGGACATGAAGATGCAATTGGTTCGCTTGCATACGTATTACAAAAAATTAAAGCACCGGTATACGGTTCAAAACTAACGATTGCGCTTGCAAAGGAGCATTTAAAAGAATTACCTGCACCGCATCAAGTGAAATTCTTTGAAGTGACAAATAAAAGTCGCATGAATTTTCATTCGACATATGTAACCTTCTTCCATACAACACATTCAATTCCGGACTCATTAGGTGTTGTATTCCATACGTCAGAAGGAGCCATTGTGCATACGGGAGAATTTAAATTCGATCAATCGGCACAAGGAAAGTTCCGTCCAGATTTAGCGAAAATGGCACAACTTGGTGAAGAAGGCGTATTTATGCTATTGTCTGATTCGACAGAAGCAGAACGTCCAGGCTATACGACGAGCGAGACGGTTATTGCGGACCGTTTAGCGAAAACGTTTCATGCGGCACCAGGTCGTATTTTAGTTGCTGTATATGCATCGAACTTCATCCGTGTGCAACAAGTTTTTACACAAGCGCAAAACTTATTCCGAAAAGTAGCGGTAGTGGGCAAATCGCTTGAAAAAGTTGTAGACCTTGGGGTGAACTTAGGCTATTTAGATATTGATAAAGATATGCTTATTCCTGTAAGCGACATTCATAAATATCAAGATGATGAAATTGTGATTATTGCGACAGGTAATCAAGGGGAGCCATTAGAAGCGCTTGATAAAATTGTACGCAAGCATCATCGCGACATTAAAATTAAAGGCACAGATACAGTACTTATTACATTTACGCCATCGCCAGGGATGGAAGTGCAAATGTATAACACGATGAACCAAATCGCAAAAGCCGGGGCACAAGTGTTAGCAGCCGATAAAAAAGTACATGTGTCTGGTCATGGTAGCCAAGAAGATTTGAAATTAATGTTAAATCTGATGCGACCAAAATACTTTATCCCTATCCAAGGGGAGTACCGTATGCTCATTGCTCACTCGAAGTTAGCACAGTCAGTCGGTATGAAAAAATCGCAAATCTTTATCGCGGATAAAGGGGATATTGTCGAATGTAAAAATGGCAAAATTCGGATGAGTGGCCGTGTACAAGCCGGCAATGTTTTAATTGATGGTATCGGTGTTGGAGACGTTGGCAATATCGTATTACGTGACCGAAAACTACTTTCACAAGATGGTATTTTTATCGTTGTTGTGACGTTAAACCGCGCACAAAAGAAAATTGCTTCAGGTCCCGAAATTTTATCGCGCGGATTCGTTTATGTGCGTGAATCAGAAGAACTGATGATCGAAGCTTCAGAGATCGCGCGTACAGTAATTGAAAAGTATGTAAATAAAGATACGTTTGAATGGACAAATATTAAACAAGAGATCCGTGACGAACTAAACACTTACTTATTCCAAAAAACGAAGCGCCGCCCAATGATTATCCCAATTATTATGGAATATTAAGATGCAAAAAAGGATTTTCTTTCGCTCACATGGCAGAAAGGAAATCCTTTTTTTTCGAATGGGTGTGTAGAGGATGTTTATTCAAGAAAGTAGGTGAAATGATGGCGAGAAAAAAGAATAAAAAAAGAGAAACGGGACAAACAAAAGCGAGTAAAGAGTTGCATCCGTTAGCTTATGAAATTATAGGCGTCATGCTCATTGCTTTTGCGATGATTGCATTTTTTGAACTTGGTTTAGTCGGGCAAGTCGTTTATACGGTATCGATGTTTTTGCTAGGTAATTTACATTTCTTTGTGCCGTTTTTATGTGTTTTTATCGCAGGTATGTTAATGGTTAGGAGACGTGGTGTGAAGCTTAATAACCGTATTATTATCGGTCTAATGCTCATGTTAGGTAGCTTTATGGTATTTAGTCATTCTATCCTTTTTGAACAACTGCACCAAGCGAAGTTATTATTAAGTGATTCCGTTCTTCGTGAGACGTGGCGTATTTTAATTGATTCAGATGGAGTAATCAATCGTAGTGATTCTCTTGGTGGTGGTTTAATCGGAGCTTTTCTCTTTAGTATGTTTCATGTGTTATTTGATGCAACGGGTGCGAAAATTGCCGCGATGGTATTAATGATTGTAGGACTGATTTTAATTACAGGAAAAGCACTCGTCCCCTTCATTATAGAAAAAGGACCGAGCGTGAAAGATAAGCTTAAAGGAATGAAAGAGGAAAAACCCACCGGACGCACCAAACGAAAAAACCGAACCGAAGAGGAAGCAGCGGTCGCGGCAGTAGAGACAGTCGCAACGGTAGAGACGATTGAGTATTATGAGCCTGTAATTTCGGCCTTTACCGAAAATGTGGAGCAAAGTGAGCGGGATGAGTTTGGTGCAGATGAAGATGATGGACATGTAATAGATGAAACTATCGATGTAACAAACTATGCTGAAAATGCCTTTTATAAAATGCCTTCTTTACAGCTATTAAATGCACCGCCAGAACATGATCAAAGCGGAGAATATAAAGTGATTCAAGGGAATGCAAAAAAATTAGAACAAACCTTTCATAGTTTTGGTGTAAAAGCACGTGTTACACAAGTACATCTCGGTCCAGCTGTTACCAAATATGAAGTGCAGCCCGATGTCGGCGTAAAAGTCAGTAAAATTGTGAGTTTGCAGGATGATTTAGCATTAGCTCTTGCAGCAAAAGATATTCGCATTGAAGCACCGATTCCTGGGAAGTCTGCAATCGGTATTGAAGTGCCGAATAGTGAGATTGCGATTGTCACGTTAAGAGAGGTACTAGAGTCTAAAGAAAATAATCGTCCAGATGCAAAATTATTAATTGGTTTTGGTCGAGATATTACAGGGCAAGCCAAGTTAGCAGAGCTAAACAAAATGCCACACTTACTTGTCGCAGGTTCTACAGGGAGTGGGAAGTCCGTATGTATTAATGGGATTATTATATCGATTTTAATGCGGGCAGCACCGTATGAAGTGAAAATGATGATGATTGATCCGAAGATGGTGGAATTGAATGTGTATAATGGCATTCCGCATTTACTTGCGCCTGTCGTGACAGATCCCCGTAAAGCAGCACAAGCTCTTCAAAAAGTAGTGTCCGAAATGGAACGGCGATATGATTTATTTTCGCATACAAGTACTCGAAATATCGAGGGGTATAATGAATACATTGACCAACATAATTTAGAACATGAAGAAAAACAATCGAAACTTCCCTACATTGTAGTGATTGTAGATGAGTTGGCTGATTTAATGATGGTTGCGCCAGGTGAGGTAGAGGATTCGATTACGCGTCTTGCGCAAATGGCGCGTGCGGCGGGGATTCATTTAATTTTAGCGACCCAAAGACCGTCAGTTGATGTTATTACCGGTATTATTAAAGCGAATATACCATCACGTATTGCATTTGCAGTATCGAGTGGGATTGATTCGCGCACAATACTAGATATGGGCGGTGCTGAACGGCTACTTGGCCGAGGAGATATGTTGTTTTTACCAGCAGGCGCTTCAAAGCCAGTACGTGTACAGGGCGCATTTTTATCAGATGGAGAAGTACAAGCTGTTGTAGATTATGTCATTTCGCAACAAAAAGCTCAATACGAGGAGGCGATGATACCTACGGATGAACCGGTACAAGAAATGACCGATGAAAAAGATGCTTTGTATGATGAAGCGGTTCAACTTGTTATTGATATGCAAAGTGCATCCGTGTCCATGTTACAACGCAAATTTCGAGTTGGTTATGCACGAGCCGCACGGATTATGGATCAAATGGAAATGAGGGGCGTAGTCAGTCCGCCGGATGGAAGTAGACCGAGACAAGTATTAGTAACAAAATCAATGATGGAATAGAGAGAAATGACAGTATATTTAGTCTCTTATGAATTATGTCTAAAATGAGCCTAATTCCACGGCAATAGACAAATTAATATATACTTTTTTCTGAAATGTGTTTTCATTAGAAGCTAAAAGTGTTATATTATTCAACGAATTAGTAGGAATGTTGTACATCAGATGTCTGATCTCTAATTTGGTGGTGGTTGATGTGACAATAAAAACAGATCATCGTCATTTGTACTTACAAGTGATTGATCGTTTAAAATCAGATATCGAAAAGGGTGTTTATCAAGAAAATCAAAAACTTCCTTCTGAATTTGAACTGTCAAAATCGCTTGGAGTCAGTCGTGCAACTTTACGTGAAGCGCTAAGATTGCTGGAAGAGGAAAACGTTATTGTACGTCGTCATGGCGTAGGAACATTTGTCAATCCAAAACCAGTTTTTACATCAGGAATTGAACAGCTTTCGAGTATATCATCGATGATTGAAAAGGCAGGTATGGAGCCGGGCTCAATTTTTATGAGTGCAATGGAAGATGAACCAACAGAAAACGATTTAAACCGATTCCAAACCGACATTGATGACAATGTAATTACAATTGAACGTGTTAGAACGGCAGATAGTGAACCAGTTGTGTACTGTATAGATAAAGTGCCATCAAGCTATTTGCCAAAACAATTTTTGAAAAATGAAGATTTATCTATCTTCTCTGCCCTTGAAAAGTCGGGACAGATTCGTGTAGCGTATGCCATCACATATATTGATCCAGTGGGCTATCATGAAGTCGTTTCACCGATTTTGAAATGTGGACCAGAGACAGCGTTACTCGTATTAAAACAACTGCACTACGATGATAATGATAAAGTAGTGCTGTATTCAAAGAACTATTTTAGAGCTGATAAATTCAGTTTCCATGTAGTTCGTAAAAGGGTGTAGAACATATTTTTATTTCCTACTAATTAAAAAATGAAAAATTTGGGGGGACTAGATTATGAAAAAACGTAAATTTGGTTTATTAATCTCATCTGTGGTAGCAACTGGTGCTATTTTAGCGGCATGTGGTAGCGATGACGAGGGAGCAAAAGATACTTCAAATAACGATACAACTGGTGATAATGGCACAACAGAAGAAGCAGCTGGGGACTTCTCCATTGCCATGGTAACAGACGTTGGTGGTGTTGATGATAAATCATTCAACCAATCTGCTTGGGAAGGTATCGAAAAGTGGGGTACTGACAACGGGTTAACAAAAGGTGATGGTGGTTTCGACTACTTACAATCAAAATCAGATGCGGACTACAATACAAACTTAAACTTGTTATTACGTCGCGATTTTGACTTAGTATTTGGTGTAGGTTTCTTAATGAATGACGCAGTTCTTGAAATTGCGGAGCAACAACAAGATGCAAAGCTTGCAATTATTGACTCTGTCGTAGATGCACCAAACGTAGCATCTGTACTGTTTAAAGAGCAAGAAGGGGCATTCCTTGCAGGTGTCGTAGCTGCAACAATGTCTGAGACAGGTAAAATCGGTTTCGTAGGTGGACAATCTATTCCAGTAATCGAGCGTTTCCACGCAGGTTATGTTGAAGGTGCAAAAGCAGTAAACCCTGATATCGAAATTGATGTTTACTATGCAGAAGCATTCGATAAAGCAGAATTAGGTAAAACTGCTGCAAACCGCATGTACTCTTCGGGTGTAGACATTATCTTCCACGCTGCTGGTGGTACTGGTAACGGTGTATTCACAGAAGCGAAAGAGCGTAAAGAAAAAGATCCAAATGCGAACGTATGGGTAATCGGTGTAGACGCTGACCAATACGCTGAAGGTCAAGTAGGTGACCAAAACGTAACATTAACTTCGATGCTGAAAGGTGTAGGTCATGCGGTAATCGATATTGCAAACCGTGCAAAAGATGGGGACTTCCCTGGCGGAGAAACAATTGTTTATGGTTTAGCGGAAGATGGTGTTGGTTTAGCTGACTCTCGCGGTGCCATCCCAGAGGACGTATTAAAAACTGTAGAAGACTATAAAGCGAAAATTGCTTCTGGTGAAATCGTAGTACCGGAAAAACCAAAGGAAGCTAAATAATCAATATGTTTGTCCATCATCATAGAGATTCTTAGTAATCTCTATGATGATTTTGTAATCAAAGAATACCGTTAGATAATTCTGTGAATTCAAATGTAAGCGTTCTACTAATGGGGTGAAGCAGGATTTTAGTAGTATTTGGCGAAAATTAATAGATGAAAGATTTTTATGTAAAAAAATCTTTCTTGTGTTAATTTTATTACTTTCATATAAATGAGCCTAAAGGAGTGAATCGAGTGGAATATGTGATTGAAATGCTCGGCATTCGTAAGGAGTTTGGCGGATTCGTAGCAAACAACAACATCACTCTCCAGCTAAAAAAAGGCGAAATTCATGCACTACTAGGTGAAAACGGTGCAGGTAAATCGACTTTAATGAACGTACTTTTCGGACTTTATCAGCCAGAAGCTGGTGATATTAAAGTGCGCGGAGAATCAGTAAAGATTACAGACCCAAATGTAGCGAACGATCTTGGAATTGGGATGGTTCACCAACATTTCATGTTAGTGGAAAACTTTACTGTTACTGAAAATATTATTTTAGGTAGCGAGCCAACAAAAGCAGGTATCGTGAATATTAAAGACGCGGCAAAAGATATTGCCAAGCTATCTGAAAAATATGGTTTGGATGTAGATCCATATGCAAAAATTGAAGATATTTCAGTCGGAATGCAGCAACGTGTTGAAATTTTAAAAACACTTTACCGTGGGGCTGAAATTTTAATATTTGACGAACCTACTGCTTCTTTAACGCCTCAAGAAATCACGGAGCTGATCCAGATTATGAAGCGTCTTATTAAAGAAGGTAAATCTATTATTTTAATTACGCATAAATTAAAAGAGATTATGGAAGTTTCTGATCGTGTAACGATTATTCGTAAAGGGGAAGGGATTGGAACAGTTGTCACAGCTGAGACAAATCCAGATCAACTTGCCGAATTAATGGTCGGACGTCAAGTCACTTTCAAAACAGAAAAAGGTTCAGCAAATCCAACAGATGAAGTATTAAATGTGAAAGATTTGGTTGTACTTGATTACCGTGGAACAGAGAAAGTGAAGGGGCTAAATTTATCAGTCCGTAAAGGTGAAATTGTCGGTATTGCCGGAATTGACGGGAATGGGCAATCTGAATTAATCGAAGCGATTACTGGTTTACGTAAAGTAAAAAGCGGACAAGTGGTCATGAATGGTGTCAATGTAACGAATAAAAAGCCGCGTGAAATTACAGAAACCGGCTTAGGGCATATCCCACAAGACCGTCATAAACATGGGCTTGTACTTGACTTTACAATCGGTCACAACCTAGCGCTTCAAACGTACTATACAGATGAATTTTCAAAATTTGGCGTCATCGACTATAAAAAAATCTCGAAAAAAGCTAATGAAATTATTGAAGAGTTTGACGTGCGTACAGGTCATGGGGAAGCAACACCAGCGCGCGCGTTATCGGGTGGTAATCAACAAAAAGCGATTATCGGACGTGAGGTAGACCGAAATCCGGAGCTATTAATCGCAGCACTACCTACACGTGGTCTTGATGTAGGGGCGATTGAATTTATTCACCGCCGTTTAATCGAGCAACGTGATAAAGGAAAAGCGGTTTTATTAATTTCATTTGAATTGGATGAGGTCATGAATGTATCAGACCGCATTGCGGTTATTTATGATGGACAAATTGTGGATACATTAGATCCGCGTGAAACGACTGAGCAAGAGCTTGGCTTACTAATGGCGGGGCAGTCAAAGAAAAAGAAGGGGGACGAATAATTTATGTCAAATCGATTGATTAACATTCTCGTTCCTGCTATCTCGGTTGTGTTAGGGTTAATCGTAGGTGCGATTGTAATGGTTGTGTCTGGGTATGACCCAGTTGCAGGTTACATCGCGCTTTGGAACGGTATTTTTGGAGATGTTTATACAATTGGTGAAACGATTCGCCAAATTACACCGTATATTTTAGCTGGTTTAGCGGTAGCATTTGCTTTCCGTACAGGGTTATTCAATATCGGGGTTGAAGGTCAGCTAATTATGGGATGGGTAGCTGCAGCATATGTCGGTTACGCATTCGAAGGCTTACCTAAATTTATCCACTTGCCATTAGCGTTACTTGCTGCAGGTGCTGCAGGTGCGTTTTGGGCATTTATTGCCGGTTTCTTAAAGGCTAGATTTAGTGTGCATGAAGTTATTGCAACGATTATGTTAAACTACACGGCACTTCATATTACGAATGCATTGATTAAGTACTGGTCAGGTAGTGACCGTACAGAAAAAATCCAAGAATCAGCGTCACTTCGTTCTCCTTGGTTTGAGCAAATAACAGATTATTCTCGCCTTCACTGGGGAATCGTTGTCGCATTAATCATGGTATTTGTCATGTGGTTCTTACTAGAGCGCACAACACGCGGCTTCGAATTAAAGGCAGTTGGGTTTAATCATAATGCAGCAGAATATGCAGGGATGAGTGTTAATAAAAATATCATTTTAGCGATGACGATTTCAGGTATGTTCGCCGGTCTTGGAGGTGCGATGGAGGCGCTTGGTACATTCGGTTATGCCTCTGTTAAAGGTGGATTTACAGGGATCGGGTTTGACGGTATTGCGGTTGCCTTACTGGGTGCAAATACACCGCTTGGGGTAGTTTTTGGTGCTTCATTATTCGGTTCATTAAAATTTGGTGCGTTAAATATGCCGAATGCTGCGGGTATTCCGACAGAAATCGTATCGATTATTATTGCATTAATCATTTTCTTCGTAGCATCGGGTTACGTAATTCGTGTATTATTAGAAAAGTTTGGTAGCAAAAAGGAGGGCAACTAATATGAGCTTTTTAGAAGTATTATATTTTATCGTCCCTTCTGCTATTTTCTACGCCGCTCCGTTAATTTTCGGTGCGATTGGTGGCGTATTCTCAGAGCGTTCGGGTGTTGTCAACATCGGGATTGAAGGGATCATGGTGATTGGTGCCTTTGTAGGGATTGTCTTTAACTTATTTACAGCGGATATGTTCGGTGGCTTTACACCATGGGCTTCTCTTGTAGCCGCTATGGTAGTGGGCGCCATCTTCTCGTTATTCTTAGCGGTAGCAGCTATTTCATTCCGCGCTGACCAAACCGTTACAGGGGTAGCATTGAACTTATTAGGTATAGCAATTGCGCTATTCTCTGTGAAAATGTTGTTCGAAGGGAAAGGACAAACGGATTTCATTTCAGAACGCTTTGCGCGCTTTGATATTCCGTTATTATCAGATATTCCATTCCTTGGACCATTATTATTCCATAATTTATACGGCACATCGATTTTAGCGATTGCGCTAGCATTTGTGGCGTGGTTTGTTATTTACAAAACACCATTTGGCTTACGTCTTCGTGCAGTTGGGGAGCACCCGATGGCAGCAGATACAATGGGGATTAACGTAACGAAAATGCGTTACGTAGCAGTAATGATTTCGGGTGCGTTAGCAGGAATCGGTGGCGCGATTTATGCCCAAACGATTACAAATGATTTCGGACACGCTACAATTAACGGTCAAGGGTTCATGGCGATTGCTGCGATGATCTTCGGGAAATGGCATCCAGTTGGTGCGATGGGGGCAGCGCTATTCTTCGGTTTAGCCCAAGCTTTAAGTATCGCAGGTGGTACGATTCCATACGTCAAGGAAATTCCACCGGTATTCCTAACGATTTTACCGTACGTGTTAACGATTTTAGCTTTAGCTGGATTTATCGGAAAAGCTACAGCACCAAAAGCAACAGGGACGCCTTATATTAAAGGCAAACGATAAGTTTTTAAAACACTCTATATTTCGTCGGTGCTTTTAGTAAGGGAACATTTTTGCGGAAATAACAGTTCAACTGTGGCTCAATATTAAAATATGTTCTTGATAAAAAAGAGAGCACTCTAAAAGCATATGGAGTGAAGGGTGGCGACTCCAGCGGGAGATTTAAGAGCAAAGGCTAAAGTCGCCACGTCCTGTGGCAATGCCTTTGTGAACAACATCATGTTGTCCCGAGGTGAAGACCCCGCAGACGAGCATTTGCGAGTCGAGGAGGCTGAAGCCAAGCCCGCGGAAAGCGTCCGCCCGTAACGGAATGTGCGGTCAAGTACACATTTTGGCGAAGAGCCTCAACTGTATAGCTATAAAAGTCGTCTCAGCTTGAGGCGGCTTTTTCTGATGATGAGCATATGCTGTTTTACTAAAAGTTGTATAATACTTTTGCAATATGCGCATATTCACATGTATAGTAATAGAGAGTATATATGCATTTCATTAGGTAGTCAGGAGGGGTTTTTTTGTTTTTAACAACACAATTAGCGAAGGGCGTTGCTTTACATACCCGACAAACGACGCAATTTAAAACGGTCAACTTTTCAATCAAATGGAGACGCCCATTAACAGAAAAGGATGCAGCGGAACGTACGGTGTTATCGAATGTGCTACAACATTCAAATGAAAAGTTCAAAACATCCGCAGCATTTCGTAGCTATTTAGATGATTTATTTGGTACGGTGCTTTATTTTGATACAATGAAACGTGGAAACGAGCATACAATTTTATTAAACGTAGAAACGGTGAATGATCAGTACTTAGCCAACTCAAATGTATTACAAGAAGTACTGCGTTTAATGCACACAGTTATTTTTAGCCCTAATCTAGAAAACAATGTATTTGTTCCATCTATTGTAGAACGGGAAAAAGAAATGGTATTGGAACGCATTCAATCGATTTTTGATGATAAGGCACGCTATGCACAGCATCGCCTCACACAAATTTTACGTCCGAATCAACCAGCATCTATTTCGGCAAATGGTACACTCGAAGCAGTAAAAGCTGTAACCCCGCAGTCACTAAAAGCAGCATATGATGCCATGCTACAAGATGATACCGTTGATATTTATGTGGTCGGTGATATTGATGTAGAACAAGTGACCGAGCAGTTGCGTCAAGCACTATCGTTTGGTGACCGAGCGTTGCATGAAAAGAAACGAAAGATTGAAGTGGATACAACCCCAGAACCATATACGAAAGAACAGCATGAAATGAAACAAGGAAAGCTTCATATCGGCTTTTCAACACCGGTGTATTTCGGGCATGAAGATTTTCCTAAAATGCAAATCTTTAACGGGATTTTTGGTGGATACGCCCACTCAAAATTATTTATGAATGTCCGTGAACGTGAAAGCTTAGCCTATTATGCATCTAGTTCATATGCGTCACATTACGGGCTTGTCTTTGTAACGTCTGGTATTGAACCGTCTAACGAGAAAAAGGCAATCGATGTGATTAATGAACAATTAACAACTATGCAAAATGGTGAAATTTCAGAGTTAGAGCTCACACAAACAAAAGCGATGTTAACGAATCAGTTAAAAGAGGCGCTTGATTCAGCGCGTGGTCAAATTGAAATATACGATCAATATAAAGATTTAAATGAACCATTTTCAATTGATACATGGGCAACTCGTTGGCAAGAAGTCACGAAGGAAGATGTTCAACAAATGGCTAAACAAGTAAAACAAGAAGCAATTTATTTCTTGTGCGGTAAGGAGGACTAATTTTGCAAAAGATTGAATTTAACCAGCTTGATGAGACATTATATTATAAGCAGCTAGACAATGGTCTTGACGTCTACATCTTACCGAAAAAAGGTTTTTCTAAAACATATGTAACCTTTACAACAAACTATGGTTCGATTGATCGTACATTTATACCGATTGGTGAGTCTGAGCCGATTACCGTTCCTGACGGTATTGCGCACTTTTTAGAGCATAAAATGTTCGAAAAAGAAGAGGGAGATGTGTTCCAAAAGTTTAGTGAAGTGGGTGCACAAGCGAACGCTTTCACGTCTTTTACACGTACAGCGTATTTATTTTCCGCAACAGACCATATTTATAAAAGTACCGAAACATTATTAGATTTCGTACAAAGCCCGTATTTCACAGAAGCGACAGTGGAAAAGGAAAAAGGAATTATTGGGCAAGAAATTACAATGTATGATGATTTACCAGATTGGCGCTTATATTTTGGGGCGATTGAAAACATGTACCAACATCATCCGGTGAAAATTGATATCGCAGGAACAATTGAATCCATCGATAAAATTACAGCGGATCATTTATATACATGCTATAACACATTTTATCACCCATCCAATATGTTGTTATTTGTAGTGGGTGGTGTAGACCCAGTGGAAATGATGTCACTGATTGAAGAGAATCAACGAAAGAAAGAATTTCCAGAGCCACCTACACTAGAAAGTTTATTTGATGAGGAGCCGACAGCAGTAGCGGTGAAAGACCGTGAAATCTTTATGGCGGTACAAAAGCCAAAAGTATATGTCGGGTTAAAGGCAAAAACAGTAGATTTAGTAGGCAATGGTATGTTAAAGCATGAGCTTGCAGTTATGATTGCTTTAGAATGCTTATTTGGTCGTGCATCTAGTTTTTATATGGATATTTATGAACAAGGTATCATTGATGAATCTTATGCTTATGATTTCTCGCTTGAAAAAGGGTTTGGTTTTGCTTTAATTGGCTCAGATACGAATAACGCTGAAAAATTGATTCAAGCGATTAAGAACCGCTTAAAAGAAGCAGAAGACCGTTCTCTTTTCACTACGGAAGATGTAGAACGCATTAAGCGAAAAAGAATTGGGTACTTCTTACGTGCCTTAAACTCGCTAGAATTTATCGCCAACCAATTTACACGTTATAAGTTTAATGAGATGAATTTATTTGATGTCGTTCCTACGATTGAACAATTAACAGTAAATGATATTCAAGAGGCATTTACATCGCTACAAGGTGAAGAACAACAAACTATATTTAAAGTGTTGCCTGTGAGTGAACGTAAATAATGAAAAAATTTGCTTTAGTATGTGGCGCGTCTGGTGCAATCGGACGCGCAATTTGTGATGAATTAGCGCAAGATGGTTGGTCGCTTTATCTACACTTTCATAGTGGGATTGAACGAGTGCAGCAATTGGCTTTGACCCTTCAACAACAGTATCCAACACAGGAGTTCATTACCGTGCAGGCTGATTTTTCAAAAAGAGATGCAGCAGACGAATTAGCGAAACAACTCTTTTCGGTACAGGCTGTGATTTTTGCCAATGGGCATGCATACACTCAGTTATTAGAGGATACACCTATTGATGAGATGGAAAAACTGTGGCGAGTACATGTACAAAATCCCATGCGTCTTATCGCGACTATTTCAAATAAATTGCGTGCAAATGACACAAGTTATATATTATTTATCGGGTCCATTTGGGGTGCTGTCGGTGCTGCCGGTGAAGTCGTCTATTCGGCTGTAAAAGGTGCACAGCATGCCTTTGTAAAAGCATATGCACAAGAAGCGGCTTATAATGGGGTTCGTGTGAATGCTATTGCGCCTGGTTTTATCGATACGGAAATGAATAATCATTTAACAGAGCAAGAAAAGCAAGCGCTTGTAAATGAAATTCCATTGCAACGATTAGGGATTGTAACAGATGTCGCGCAAATGACACGTTTTTATGTAAGTGGTGCAGCCGATTATGTAACGGGGCAAATTGTGCATGTAAATGGTGGTTGGTACATATAATTCGCATTCTCGCACATACTAGTGGCGAGAGGAGGCGAAAACATGGGTATTTTAGAAAACTGGCAACAGTGGACGCATTTCTTAGGTGAAAAAGTAGAAGATGCGAAAAGCGACGGGATGTCATCTAAAATGATTGACCGTGCAGCTGTTCAAATTGGGGAGTATTTAGCCAAAAATATTGAACCTCAAAATGAACAAGAGCGTGTTCTTGCAGATTTATGGTCGGTTGCTTCATCTGACGAAAAGCAAGCACTTGCAAGCTGTATTGTAAAATTAGTTGAAAATAAAGTGTCTTAAAATGGACGACAAAAGGGAGCCTTGAAGGTTTCCCTTTTGATTTTCCTTAAAAATTTGATAAAAAGACTCTTATATTGCCCAAATTTAAAATATTGATATAAAAACCGTTGTTTCCAACTTTTCAATACATATAAAATCAGCTATCATGGAACTTATAAGAGTTTGAGGCGTTTCTAATTAGAGAGGACAGATACATTCATGGGTGAATGGTATTTTGAATATGAGATTCAGGTAAATCGTCCGGGGCTTTTAGGTGATATTGCGTCATTACTAGGTATGCTTCGTGTAAATATTGTGACGATTAATGGTGTAGATGAAGGGCGTCGAGGAATGCTTGTAAAAGCAGAAAAAGATGAGTCGATTGAGCGGTTTATTTCCATTGTGTCAACAATGGAAAATATTCATGTAACAAAGTTCCGCGTACCAAAATTACGTGATCGTTTAGCCGTTCGTCATGGTCATTATATTCCGAAAGATGCGGATGAGAAAAATACCTTCCGCTTTGTTCGGAGCGAATTAGGAATTTTAGTTGATTTTATGGCGGAGCTCTTTAAAAAAGAAGGCAATAAGCTCATCGGTATTCGAGGGATGCCACGTGTTGGAAAAACGGAGTCTATTGTGGCAGCAAGTGTTTGTGCAAATAAGCGTTGGATTTTTCTTTCTTCCACCATGATTAAGCAAACAGTTCGAAATGCACTTATTGGTGACGAGTTTCATGGTAATAATATTTTTATACTAGACGGGGCGGTCACAAGACGATCCAATGATGAACGACATCAGCAATTAGTACGTGAGATGATGGGCATGGACACGATTAAAGTAATCGAACATCCCGATATTTTCGTGCAGCATTCGGAATATAAAATCGAGGATTTCGATTATATTATTGAATTACGTAATAATCCAGATGAAGAAATTACGTATGAAATCATTGAAAAAAACAATATGATGTCTTCAGTAAATGATTTCGGGGGCTTTAATTTTTAAATAAAAAGTAGGTGTTATTGTTGACAGAATTAGGAGCTCGCCTCAAGGAAGCGAGATTAGCTAAAGGATATAGCTTAGAAGATTTACAAGAAATAACGAAAATCCAAAAACGTTATTTAATTGGTATTGAAGAGGGAAACTATTCGATTATGCCGGGTTCTTTTTATGTTCGAGCCTTCATTAAACAATACGCTGAAGCAGTCGGACTAGACCCAGAAGAATTATTAGATCAATTTAAAAAAGATGTACCGGGTTCTCAAACGGAAGAAGTAGTGCAGTCTTATACGCAAAGTCCGAGTCGTCGTAAACTAGCCAATCGTTCTTCGAATAAAGCGATGGAAATGATGCCAAAAATTACTGTAGCATTATTTATCATTGTGATTATTGCTGTTATTTCAATTTTATATTGGGCAAAATCAAAAGAAACTCCCGGTATCGTGGATGAGGAATCACCACCAGTAGAGTATGTAAAACCACAAACAAATGAACCGAATACAGATGGGGCAGAAGGTACTGTAGATGAAGAAGGTGCAGAAGAAGAGCCATTAGAGGAAGAAGAGCCTCCGACTGTTGCACAAGTCATTTCACCAGGTGCGATCAATGGGGATGATGTAAACTTTGAAGTATCCGGTACGAATGAGTTAAAAATTCGAGTTGAAATCACGAATAATGCAAGCTGGATTGCGTTCCGTAATACACAAGGTGTCGACAATTTAGGAAGAGTATACAATCCGAGTGAAACGGTAGAATACGATGCGACAACAGATGGCTATGTTCGTATTCGTGTAGGTAGTGTGCCGAGTGCAAAAGTGTATGTAAATGATGAACTATTAACATCACCGTCAGACCGTACAACGCAAAACTTTATCATTCAATTCGTTCAAGAATAACAAGCTGAGTAGTCATCTGAGGATGACTACTTTGTTTCAAATGAAAGGTGTTTAACAAATGAATATTCCAAATAAGATTACAGTCTCTCGTATTTGCTTAATTCCCGTTTTTATGATTGTAATATTGTTTGACTTTGGGTGGGGAACGATGGAACTGTTTGGTGCAGAAATGCCCGTTAATCATTTCGTCGGTGCAATCATTTTTATACTTGCTTCAATAACGGACTGGGTGGACGGTTATTATGCAAGAAAATACAATTTAGTAACGAATATGGGGAAATTTTTAGACCCACTTGCGGACAAATTATTAGTATCAGCAGCATTTATTTTACTAGTAGAGCTTGGGCTTGCACCTGCTTGGATTGTCATTCTCATCATTTCGCGAGAATTTGCCGTAACAGGTCTACGCCTTATTTTAGCTGGTCAAGGAGAAGTAGTTGCTGCCAATCAACTTGGTAAAATTAAAACATGGGCTCAAATCGTGGCGATTTCAGCGCTGTTTTTACACAATACGATTTTCGCATTAATGGGCATTCCATTTGATGATATTGCACTATATGTGGCACTATTCTTTACGATCTGGTCTGGTTGGGACTATTTCTATTTAAATCGTCGTGTGTTGTTAGACTCTAAATAAGGGAGGTCATTTATGAACGCAGAAATTATTGCAGTAGGTTCAGAGTTACTACTAGGACAAATTACGAACACAAATGCACAATTTATCTCGAGTCAGCTTTCTGAACTAGGGATCAATGTATATTATCATACAGTTGTTGGCGATAACCCACAGCGTTTAGAAGAGGCCATTCGTATTGCCGAAAAACGTGCAGATTGCATTATTTTCTCCGGGGGTTTAGGACCTACGAAAGATGATTTAACAAAAGAAACGATTGCGCGTCATTTAGGTGTTGAGCTTAAATTTGATTCAGTAGCACTAAGCTATATTGAAGATTTTTTTGCGAGTCGCGGACGTCAGATGACGGAAAATAATCGGAAGCAAGCACTTGTGTTAGAGGGCTGTGATGTGCTAGCGAATCATCACGGAATGGCACCAGGGATGTTACTTGAGCGCGGTAAGCACATGTATATTTTACTGCCAGGACCACCGAAAGAATTGCATCCGATGTTTCAATTTGAGGCAAAGCCACGCCTAGCTAAAAAAATGACACAAGGTGCGATGATTGTTTCTCATGTACTTAGATTTTATGGCATTGGTGAAGCCGAGCTAGAAGTACGTGTACAACATATTTTAGAGGCGCAGTCCAATCCAACTGTTGCACCACTTGCAACCGATGGAGAAGTTACATTACGCATTACGGCAAAAGCAGATAATGAAGCGGAAGCATGGTCATTAATTGAGGCAAAAAAAGCCGAGATTTTAGCGATTGTCGGGGAGTATTGCTACGGGGTAGATGATGATTCTTTAGCATCTAAAGCAGTAGAAATGTTACTCGAAAATGGCTTAACTATTGCGGCAGCAGAAAGCTTAACAGCAGGGCTATTTCAATCAGAATTAGCAGAAATTCCAGGTGTGGGTCAGGCACTAGTGGGGGGGCTTGTGACTTATAACGAGCAAGTGAAAATGGAGCAGCTAGGTGTGTCAGCAGAAACATTAGCTCACCATAGTGTAGTGAGCAGTGAATGTGCAGCCGAAATGGCATTCAAAGTACGTGAAAAATTCGGCACGGATATTGGTGTCGGTTTAACAGGTGCAGCTGGTCCTGAAGCGCATGGTAATGAGCCGCCCGGTACAATTTGGATTGGTTTAAGCATTGGGCAAGAGCCGCCAATTACATATCGTTTACAACTATCAGGTTCTCGTAATACGAATCGCCTCCGTGCAGTAAAATTTACATTTAGTTATTTAATGCGTCAACTTGTGGAAAAAGGCTACCGAAAAATATAAGAAAATAGAAATTTGGGCATAGAAAATGGCCCAAATTTTTATTTTGGACAATAAACGAAAATATGTTCGCTTTTTTCTTGTGGTTTGTCTCAATAAGAAGTATAATAGAGACATAACGAAAGCAGTTCGTAATTAAAGGAGGACACATTTGTGAGTGATCGTAAAGCTGCCTTAGATATGGCGTTAAAACAAATTGAAAAACAATTCGGCAAAGGCTCAATTATGAAGTTAGGAGAAACGACTGACCGCCAAATTGAAACTTCTTCAAGTGGGTCATTAGCGCTTGATGCAGCACTTGGTGTAGGTGGCTATCCACGTGGTCGTATTATCGAAATTTATGGACCGGAATCTTCAGGTAAAACAACAGTAGCCCTACATGCGATTGCTGAAGTTCAAGCAAACGGTGGACAGGCTGCGTTTATCGATGCAGAGCACGCATTAGATCCTGTCTATGCACAAAAACTAGGTGTAAATATTGATGAGTTACTTTTATCTCAGCCAGATACGGGCGAGCAAGCTTTAGAAATTGCAGAAGCATTAGTACGTTCTGGTGCGATTGATATTCTCGTTATCGACTCTGTCGCAGCATTAGTACCAAAAGCAGAGATTGAAGGAGAGATGGGTGACTCACACGTTGGTTTACAAGCGCGTTTAATGTCACAAGCGCTTCGTAAATTATCAGGCGCTATTAATAAATCAAAAACATTAGCTATTTTTATTAACCAAATACGTGAAAAAATCGGTGTCATGTTTGGTAATCCTGAAACAACACCTGGTGGACGTGCATTAAAGTTCTACTCTTCTGTACGTTTAGAAGTTCGCCGTGCTGAAACAATTAAGCAAGGAACTGAAATGGTCGGAAATAAAACAAAAATTAAAATTGTAAAAAATAAAGTAGCGCCACCATTCCGTACAGCTGAAGTGGATATCATGTATGGTGAAGGGATTTCAAAAGAAGGCGAAATTGTAGACTTAGGAGCAGAGTTAGATATTATTCAAAAGAGTGGCTCTTGGTATGCATATGGCGACGAGCGTCTAGGGCAAGGGCGTGAAAATGCAAAGCAATTCTTAAAAGAAAATCATGCAATTCGCGATGAAATTGCAGATAAAATTCGTGAAGCTTACGGTATTGGCGCAGGCAATTCATATACAATTGGTGGCCACGACGAAGATGAAGAAATGGACGACGAATTACTACTTGATTTAGGCGAAAAATAATTTCAGGTAAAACTTAAAACAGTCTGTCCCCACTCACTCAAAAGTGAGTGGGGTTTTTAGTTCGTACCGAAAGTGTAGCTTAGACAGGAGGCTGCATAAAATGCTTGTTGATTGGCGTAGCGAGTGGGGGAGTACCATATGTTTGAACTTAAAGAAAAATGGTTTCAGTTTAAATAAGTGGGAGTCATTGTTGAAATATTAAGAATTATTCACTTTTGCCGTAGCTCAGAGGCTAACATAATTTTAATATTTTTTAACATTTACCTAGTGTTTTTTAGGTTTTATTTTTCCTCGTCATGAGTTAAATCTATCTTTTCAATTAGACACTTGCACGCTAAAATAATTAAATACATATAGATATATCTAGTAAAATACATATGGTACCGCCAAGCACAAACGGCGGGAATCCTTGACAGACCTAGTATTGAACTATACAATTAATCATGTATAATTTCTTACATTTGAAATGAAATAGGCACATATTAGTTTATTCTAATATTCGCTAACTGGAACATCAGACATAATAAGCAAGTAGGAGGGATTAAATGATGGAAATGATTATTCCTGCTTTGCTTGGATTCATCGTCGGTGCCGCTGTTATCTATTTCTACATGAAACAAGTGAATGAATCAAAAGTAACTGGTGCAAAACATCAGGCGAATGCGATTGTTGAAGAGGCAAAACGTGAAGCTGATGCATTGAAAAAAGAAGCACTGCTTGAAGCAAAAGATGAAACTCACAAATTTCGTACTGAAGCTGAGAATGACATTCGTGAACGTCGCTCAGAACTTCAGAAACAAGAGAACCGTTTATTGCAAAGAGAAGAAAATCTTGATCGCAAGGATGATGCTCTGAACAAAAGAGAAACAGGCTTGGAGCGTAAAGAGGAAGCTTTAGCCGAAAGACAACAGCATATTGAACAGATGGAAAGCAAAGTGGAAGAGCTTGTTGCGGCTCAAAAGTCAGAACTAGAACGTATTGCTGCTTTAACACGTGAAGAAGCGAAAGATATTATTTTAAAAGAAGTTGAAAATGAATTATCAACTGATATTGCGCTTATGACAAAAGAAGCGGAAACACGTGCAAAAGAAGACTCTGACAAAAAAGCACGCGAAATTTTATCACTTGCGTTACAGCGTTTTGCCGCAGATCATGTAGCAGAAACGACTGTATCGGTTGTGAATTTACCGAATGACGAAATGAAAGGTCGTATTATCGGTCGTGAAGGTCGTAACATTCGTACGCTTGAAACACTTACGGGTATCGATTTAATTATTGATGATACACCGGAAGCTGTTATATTATCTGGTTTTGACCCAATTCGCCGTGAAACAGCACGTCTAGCACTTGAAAAACTAGTGCAAGATGGTCGTATTCACCCAGCTCGTATTGAAGAAATGGTGGAAAAATCACGCCGTGAAGTGGACGAGCAAATTCGCGAAACAGGTGAGCAAACAACATTTGAAGTAGGCATCCACAATTTACACCCGGATTTAATGAAGATTTTAGGACGTATGAAGTATCGTACAAGTTACGGTCAAAACGTATTAAAGCATTCCATCGAGGTAGCTCATTTAGCAGGTCTACTTGCTGCTGAACTAGGGGAAGATGTAACGCTAGCGAAGCGTGCAGGATTACTGCATGACATCGGTAAAGCAATCGACCATGAAGTAGAAGGTAGCCACGTTGAGATCGGTGTAGAGCTGGCAACGAAATATAAGGAGCATCCAGTTGTTATTAACAGTATTGCTTCTCACCACGGTGACACAGAAGCGACTTCTGTTATTGCTGTATTAGTTGCTGCCGCTGATGCGTTATCAGCTGCGCGTCCGGGAGCACGTAGCGAAACACTTGAAAACTATATTCGTCGTTTAGAAAAGCTTGAAGAGATTTCTGAAAGCTACGACGGTGTTGAAAAATCGTATGCGATTCAAGCAGGTCGAGAAATTCGCATTATCGTCCAACCAGACAAAATTGACGATCTTGCCTCTCATCGCCTAGCACGCGACATTCGCAAACGTATTGAAGAAGAGCTCGATTATCCGGGCCATATTAAAGTAACAGTCATCCGCGAAACACGAGCGGTAGAATACGCGAAGTAAAATGTTGAAAGGTAACTTCTTGTTTGAAAAAACAAGCGGTTACCTTTTTCTATTTAGTGAACGGATAAATGAGATCATGCCATGATGGTGATTGCGCGGAATATGTATGATTATTAATAATATAGGGTATATAAACATAAGATGAATACCGTACTTTTTATATTTCTAGGAAATTTAGTTTCTAATACAACACTCATTTATCCCGCATAAATGAGTTGCTGTGCGAAACATTTGTTAAGACATCCGTCCAATACATATGGTGATTCGAAGTCATTATAAAAAATAATGAACATATAGGAGGGGTACGCGTGATTGATATCCATGCACATATTTTGTGGGATGTTGATGATGGCCCAAGCTCCATAGAAGAAACCATGCACATGTTAGCGCAAGCTGTGCAGGAAGGAATTACCGAAATCATTGCTACTCCACATAGGCATCATCCTCAATATGATGTAGGTTATGAGAAAGTGAATGACCAAATTTATACGTTACAAGAGGAGCTTAAAAATAATGGGATTCCATTAACGCTTCATACTGGGCATGAGGTACGATTATCTGCAAAAATACTCTCACTTCATAAGGAAAAGAAAATTCACACATTAGCCAATTCTAACTATCTCCTATTAGAGTTACCATCAGACCATGTACCTTACTATACGACGAACATTATTCGTCAATTATTAGTAGAGGGCATCATCCCTATAATCGCACACCCAGAACGAAATAAAGCAATTGCTGAAAGGCCCATTTATTTAGAACGACTTATTCGTGAAGGCGCTGTAGCACAAATAACAGCTGGTAGTTTAGCAGGACATTTTGGGCGTACGATACAAAAGATCTCGCTTAATCTAGTGAAGACCAATTTAGTGCATACGTATGGTTCAGACGCTCATAATTTAACATTTCGTCCTTTTTTATTTGACGCAGGTCTTCGTTATTTAGAAAAAAGAAAAGCATTAGATGCCGTTGATATTTTACTTGAAAATAATGCACGAGTTATTAAAAATAAGCCTCTTCTTATCCAAGAACCGGAGGAAATAACTGAATTAAAATGGTGGAAAATATTTAGTCTGTAACAGAAAGAATTTGTATAAACACTGTGGAGGACAGCGATGAAAAGAGTATTGAAATGGGTAGCGATTATAGTGGCGGGATTGTGCATAATTAGTTTCATATTCCTCTTTAAAGTATATCAAGATTTCAAAAGTACAGCAGAAGAAGTGTATGCGCCGATTCAAGATGAAGTATCTGAAAAAAGGGCTGAGGCGGTGGATGTTACCTCAAAAGACCCTTTTTCCGCGCTTATTTTAGGTGTGGATGAACGAGAGGGGGATAGTGGCCGCTCGGATACAATCATCGTGCTAACAGTTAATCCGACTTTTAAGACAACTAAAATGTTAAGCATTCCACGTGATACGTATACAGCTATTATTGGAATGGATATAAAAGATAAAATTAATCATGCATATGCTTTTGGCGGTATAGAAATGTCGATGAAAACAGTGGAAAACTTCCTTGATATCCCAATAGACTATGTGGCACAAGTGAACATGGAAAGCTTTACCGATATTATAAATATTGTCGGTGGTATTTCTGTTGATAACACATTAGATTTTTATTATGAGGATGAACATTTTCCAATCGGTGAACTTGAATTAGATGGAGAAAAAGCGTTGAAATATGTGCGTATGCGCTACGAAGATCCAGAAGGTGATTTTGGTCGCCAAAATCGTCAAAAACAAGTTATACAAGGTGTTCTAAAGGAAGTCATTTCATTGAATACGGCATGGAACTACCAAGCGATATTCAAAACATTAGAAAAAAATGTACAAATTAATATAATGTTCGAAGAGCTTTTAGATATTCGTAAAAATTATGCCAGCAGTTTAAAAAATATGGACCAACTTTATTTAACGAATGGTTCAGGGACGATGATGAATGGTATCTATTATTACATGCCAAATGAAGCTGAACTGGAAACAATTCAAAGGTTATTGCAGGAGCACTTGGAGCTTTAAGGACAAAACGTACGAAAATTCGCTAGTGATTCAAAACTTTATATTCCATGTGTTTTTGAGGAAATATGAAAAGGATAAGGCACCTTCTGGTAAGAGAGCGCTTATCCTTTATTTTGTAAATTCGTTTATATAAACGAATAAATTCCCTTTGCTTTTCTCCACAAGATGAAGCATGTGTTGAAAGCCTGCTTCATCTCATCTCCCTGTTTGTGGATAGCCTACATCATTTTTTGCCTCGATTTTAACCAGTATAACTGAATCCATTTCACCCTATTTTTTTGAAATACAAGCTATTTCATAACACCTCACCCTTTTTTTATTTATCATCTTTTGAGTACTACAATCTCCACCAGTTCATACAGGCAAGAGTTTTTTCTTGTTACTCGACCATTTATTTACAAGCTGCATAAGTTCGCTAGAAGTAGAATGTATACTTTCTAGATTTACACCACGGGATTTTAGCGACGAACTATACATAGTAAAAAATAACTACTAATTAATTATTTGTTTTGTAATATTTTGTGTTTAACGTTAATAAAGTGGAGGAGAGTATATAAAAACAAGTGTTTTTTTGTGGTGTATAAATAATTTTTTGTTTTAATTCGCAAATGAGTAGTAATCTAAATGCACTGTTTTTATACAGTATAAACTTTTAACCATTTTCTGAGTGATTTATATGGAAGGAGTTTTAGTAAAACTGCCAAGCTTAAAAATTAAGCGAAGTTAATGGCTATACAAGTTGGATTTATTGTTTGCATAATCTGGAGGATTTTGTACTTGTAACGCTGCAGGAGCGTGAAAAATGAGACCAACAAAAAGGGAAAGGAATGAATCATTTTGAGGAGGCACATGCGACTAGCACAAATGCTTTTGTGAAAATTTAGTTCAATATATAGAACGAAGCAGATTGAAAAATGAATAGTTAAGTGTATATAAAAGAGGGGTAGATAGTGAATTATACGTTAAGATACTCTGTTTTTTTTATGTTAGATTCACTCATTGTGTTATCTACGATTTTTATTAGCTATTGGTTATTAAATGCTTCATACAATGCTTATTTGGATTCATTAATTATCGTAAGTTCATTGGCGCTGCTAATTAGTCATCACATTATGGCGTATTTCTTCCAGTTGTACAATCGTATTTGGAGTGTAGCCTCTGTGAGAGAATTATTAGCGATAGGCTATGCGATTACTATTTCCATTATTGTCGCAAGTGGAATTCAACTATTAGTCAAAGGTGATATTTATTTTCGCATCATGACGATTACGTGGCTATTGCATATTGTGTTAATTGGTGGCTCTAGGTTTCTATTACGCATTTTGCACGATCAAACGTTAATTAAAACACAAGATAATTTAAAAAGAGTGTTAGTCATTGGCGCTGGAGAAGCAGGCACAATGCTCGTGCGTAGTATGAAACGAGATCCATCGACGGAATACAAAGTTGTTGCTATTGTAGATGATGATCCAAATAAACAAAAGTTGAAATTGATGGATATTAAAGTATGCGGCAGGACAAAAGATCTTTTACGTATTGTTGAAGATAAAAGAATTGATGAAATTTTTTTAGCGATCCCATCTCTTGGGAAATTCGGCATTCGCGACATTTATGAGCACTGTTTAAGCACCCAAATCCCGATTAAAATTATGCCGAAAATTGAGGATGTTATGACCGGTAAAGTGTCAGTGAATGATATGCAGGAGGTTAAAATTGAGGATTTACTTGGCCGAGAAGAAGTGAAACTTGATATGGTAGCTATCTTAAATCAATTAGCAAATAAGGTCATTCTTGTGACAGGTGCGGGTGGATCTATCGGTTCGGAAATTTGCAGGCAAGTAGCTCAATTTAAGCCGAGCCGCGTGATTTTACTAGGTCATGGAGAAAATTCTATTTATACAATTTATACAGAGTTAGTGGAAAAGAAAGAACATACAGGCGTGGAATTTGTACCAATTATTGCAGATATACAAGATCGAGTACGAATTTTTGAAGTAGTACAGCAGTTTCAACCAGATGTGATTTATCATGCTGCTGCACATAAACATGTACCGCTTATGGAATGTAATTCACCTGAGGCAGTAAAAAACAACATCTTTGGCACAAAAAATATGGCAGAAGCAGCACATACATGTGGTGTAGCCCACTTTGTGATGATTTCGACCGATAAGGCAGTAAATCCTCCTAATATAATGGGTGCAACAAAACGAATTGCGGAAATGATTATTCAAAATTTAGCAAGGCATAGTGATACGAATTTTGCTGCTGTCCGTTTTGGCAATGTACTCGGATCGCGTGGGAGTGTAGTGCCCAGATTTCAAGCACAAATAGCAGCGGGTGGACCCGTAACTGTTACACATCCAGACATGACACGCTACTTTATGACAATTCCAGAAGCATCCCGACTAGTACTGCAAGCAGGAACACTTGCACGAGGGGGAGAAGTGTTCGTCCTCGATATGGGTGAACCAATAAAAATAGTCGATTTAGCCAAAAATCTCATTCGATTATCTGGCTTTACAGAAGATGAAATTGGCATTGAATTTTCAGGCATACGTCCAGGCGAGAAGATGTATGAAGAACTGCTAAATGCAGAAGAAATTCAAGAGGAATATATTTATCCGAAAATTCATGTAGGAAGAGCGCACTGTCCAGATGAAAGCCTACTTATGAATTTTTTGACCGAACTAGAATGCTTGGATGCGCTTGCAACGAAGCAAAGGGTGATTGAAGTGGCTAACGGGAATTGGATAAATAGTACGAAATTTGTACCAAAGACAATAGCTTGAAAACTATTTGCACATTACTAAAACATATAAAGAGGAGAATAATATTGAGAAACTCCCAATGTATAAGCATCCAAAAGAATGAGAGACATCGAGAAGAGCCACACAGAATTCATTTATCATCACCCCATATGAGTGATGAAGGGTATGAGATGCAATTTATTCAGGAGGCTTTTAAGACGAATTGGATTTCGCCACTTGGAGAAAATATCAATCAGTTTGAAAAGCAATTAGCCATGAAAGTAGGTATAAAATCTGCAGCCGCACTTTCTTCTGGGACAGCAGCTATTCATATGGCGTTGAAAGCAGCTGGAGTTGAAAAGGGAGATATTGTTTTTTGTCCGACACTTACGTTTGCAGCAACAGCTAACCCTATTATTTATCAAGATGCCGTCCCAGTTTTTATAGATAGTGATGAGAAAACGTGGAATATGGATCCAGTTGCATTAGAGGAAGCATTTCGTAAGTATCCTCAAGTGAAGGCAGTGGTAGTAGTTCATCTGTATGGGCTCGCTGCGGAAATGGATACAATTATGAACATTTGTAAAAAGCACGGTGTATCAGTAATTGAAGATGCTGCTGAAAGTCTGGGCACTTTTTACAAAGGAAAACATACGGGTACGATTGGAGACTACGGCGTCTACTCATTTAATGGAAATAAAATTATTACGACTTCTGGTGGAGGAATGCTCGTTTCCAATAATGAAGAACGGATTGCTAAAGTGAAATTTTGGTCTACTCAATCAAGAGATCCGGCAAAGCACTATCAACATAGTGAACTAGGCTTTAATTATCGAATGAGTAACATCGTTGCGGGGATTGGCAGAGGGCAGCTAAAAGTTTTAGAAGAAAGGGTAAAGAAAAAGAAATATATTTTTGAATTTTATAAGAGAGAACTTGGCTATTTAGAAGGTATTGAGTTTATGCCAATTAATGAATGGAACGAACCGAATTATTGGTTAACTGCAATGACGTTGAATGGAAAGATAAAACCGTTAGATGTGATGGAAGCTTTGGAGCAAAAAAATATTGAATCAAGACCTGTCTGGAAGCCAATGCATATGCAACCTTATTTTCGAAGTTATGATTTTATAGGCACAGATGTATCAGAGAATCTATTTGCAAATGGTATATGTTTACCTTCTGATACAAAGATGAGGGATGAGGATTTAGGGAGGGTGGTAGATACTGTTAAAAAGTTGTGGTGGACGTAGATGCAAATATATAGAAGGTTTATGAAAAGACCGATAGATTTTGTATTAGCTTTAATGGCAATAATTATATTGAGTCCTATTTTATTATTCATTGCTATCTTAGTACGAATTAATTTAGGAAGCCCTATAATATTTAAACAGAAAAGACCTGGATTAAATGAAAAGATATTTACATTATACAAATTTCGAACAATGACAGATAAAAGAGATGAAAATGGAGAATTACTTCCTAATAGTGTAAGGCTTACTCCATTTGGTCGATTATTAAGATCTACTAGTTTAGATGAGCTTCCTGAACTTTTAAATATTTTAAAAGGTGATATGTCAATTATTGGCCCAAGACCTTTAGCAGTAGAGTATCTACCCTATTATACTACTCAGGAAAGAATTAGACATTCTGTAAGACCAGGTTTATCAGGGTTAGCACAAATTAATGGGCGTAATACAGCCTCCTGGGAGCAACGTTTTCACTATGATATTGAATATGTAAAAAAAATTACATTATTTAGGGATATAAAGATTGTTTTGAAAACTTTATTGAAAGTAATAAAGAGAGCAGATATTGGAGAATCCGGTGTCGATTCACCTATAGATTTTGATCAGTATAGGAAAGAAAAATTATACGTCAGGGACAATTAAATTAATTCTATAAAATTTACAATAGTAATTATAGATTCTTTAGATAGAGGGAGTGAATATATGTTATCCGTTATCAAGTTAGATGAACGGGAAAAATGGGATAGTATTGTAAAAGGATTCAAAAATTATGATGTGTATTATTTGGCAAACTATACAAAAGCGTTTAAAGTACATGGCGACGGTGAACCAACGTTGTTTTATTATGAGGATGGAAATATAAAAGCTATAAATGTCGTGATGAAAAGAGATGTAGCAGATGATCAAAAATTTATAGGGAAAATACTACCGAATACTTTTTATGATTTAACAACTCCATATGGATATGGTGGTTTTTTAGTAGAAGGAAATATAGCGGAAAATAGTTTAAAAGCTTTAGATTATGAATATAGCTCTTTTTGTGAAAAAGAAGGGATCATCAGTGAATTTGTTCGATTTCATCCAGTTCTTAATAACAATGAACATGCAAAGAATTTTTATAATGTAACTAATCTTGGTAAAACGATTACATTACCATTAACCTCAAGCGATGAAATTTGGAATAACTTAAGTACGAATAAAAAGAGATGGGTGAAAAAGAACGTTGAAGTTGGAGTGAAAATATATTGGGGAAGAAATCCTGAATTATTTAAACAATTTAAGCAGATGTATGATAAGACAATGGAAAAGAATAATGCAAAAGACTATTACTATTTCAATGAAGATTTTTACAAAAGTGTTCTTCATGATATGTCCTATAATTCATTGATTTTTTATGCAGTGTATGAGGAACAGAAAGTAGCGATGGTTTTGGTTATTTATGGTGAGAATAACATACATCATCATTTGTCAGCATCAGTACAAGAATTTCAACACCTCGCTCCTACAAACTTATTAATGTATGAAGTAGCATGCTGGGGAAGTGAAAACGGATTTAACAGCTTTCATATGGGGGGAGGGGTTGGAAGTAACGAGGATACCCTTTATAAATTTAAACAAGGATTTAATAAAAAATCTAATACTAATTTTTCAATTGGGAAAAAGATATTTAATGTAGAAAAATATAAGCAGTTGATTGAAATTAGAAAGATGGAAGAGGGTTTTGATGAATCAACCTTGTTTTTTCCACTATATAGAATGTAATTTTTAAGTACTATAGTGAGGGGTAGTACATGAATATTTTATTTTTATCAATAAGCGATTTAAATAGTGTAGAAGATCAAGGTATATACAACGATTTAATGAGACAATTTCGAGATAACGGGCATCAAGTTTATATTGTTAATGCTAGAGAAAAACGTTTAAAAAAGTCTACTGAATATATAACAGAAAAAGGTGTACATTTTCTGAAGGTGAAGATTGGAAACATAACGCAAAATAATCTCCTTGAAAAAGGGGTTTCGACTTTAATGCTAGAAGGTCAATTTTTAAGAGCGATTAAGAAATACTTAAAACATGTCAGCTTTGATTTAATCATTTATTCAACGCCACCAATCACATTTGAAAAAGTCATTCGATTTATTAAAAAAAGAGACAATGCAACAGCTTATTTATTGCTGAAAGATATTTTTCCTCAAAACGCAGTCGATTTAAACATGTTTCGTAAAAACAGCTTGATCTATAAATACTTTAGAGGAAAAGAAAAAAGATTATATAACATTTCTGATTATATCGGCTGTATGTCACAGGCCAATCTCGATTTTATAAGAACGAACAATCCAACAGTCCCGGTAAAAACCCTCGAAATCTGTCCGAACAGTATTGATCCTATCCTAATTCCAAAAGAGGAAATGAAAACAAACGATCTTCGAAAAAAATACAATATCCCATCTGACAAAACAATATTTATATACGGTGGTAATTTAGGGAAACCGCAAGCAATCGATTTCATCATTCAATGTATAGAAGCCAACCAATCAAATGAACAAGCCTTTTTTGTCATAGTTGGTTCGGGCACAGAGTTTAATAAGGTTAAAACTTATTTTGATACGAAGCAACCTAGTCATGCAAAGCTTATAAAGGAAATACCAAAAGATGAATATGAGAGTTTAGCTAATTCCTGTGATGTAGGTTTAATTTTTCTCGACCATCGATTTACCATTCCAAATTTTCCATCCAGACTGCTTTCTTATATGCAGGCGGCAATACCGGTATTAGCTGCAACAGATGTACATACAGACATTAGACAAGTCATTGAACAAGGTGAATTTGGTCTGTGGTGTGCAAGTAATGATGTTGAACAATTTAATGAAAAAGTACAACAATTAGCGAATCCACAATTAAGAGTGACGATGGGGAAACATGCTAGAACGTATTTAGAAGAAAACTACACTGCTAAACATTCATATGAAATTATTATGAAGCATTTCAAGTAATTAGAAAGAGGGTATTGAATGTTCAAAAATAAAACGTTATTGATTACAGGTGGCACCGGTTCTTTCGGAAATGCTGTCATGGAAAGGTTCTTAAATACGAATATTAAAGAGATTCGTATTTTTTCCCGAGATGAGAAAAAGCAGGACGATATGCGGAAAAAATATAATAATGATAAGTTAAAATTTTATCTTGGCGATGTACGATATATTGATAGTTTAAAAAATGCGATGCATGATGTTGATTATATTTTTCATGCTGCAGCTTTAAAGCAAGTGCCTTCATGTGAATTCTTTCCTCTTGAAGCGGTCAAAACGAATGTATTAGGAACAGAAAATGTATTAAATGCAGCCATTGAATATCGTGTAAAAAAAGTGATTTGTTTGTCAACCGATAAAGCGGCTTACCCGATTAATGCAATGGGGATTTCGAAAGCGATGATGGAGAAGGTTTTTGTCGCCAAATCGAAGACGATTTCTCCAGAAAAAACGCTCATATGTGGAACGAGATATGGCAATGTGATGGCATCCAGGGGATCGGTTATCCCTTTATTTATTGAACAAATTAAAAGTGGTAAGCCTTTAACGATAACAAATCCACAAATGACCAGGTTTCTCATGAGTTTAGAGGAGGCTGTTGAGCTTGTATTATTTGCCTTCGAACATGCCGAGGCAGGTGATATTATGGTGCAAAAATCACCTGCTAGTACAATTGGAAATTTAGCTCAAGCATTGAAAGAACTCTTTAATGTGAACAATGAAATCAAAATCATTGGTACACGACACGGTGAAAAACAATATGAAACACTGCTTACAAGGGAAGAATTTATAATAGCAGAAGATTTAGGTGGATTTTTTAAAGTATCAGCAGACCAACGAGACCTCAATTATAATAAATATTTTGCAGAAGGCAATCCCAAGCTTACAACTGTAGAAGAATACAATTCGAATAATACAAAGCTATTAACGATCGAAGAAATTAAAGAAACTTTGCTTCAATTAGACTATATTCAATCGGAATTAAAAAAATGGAATCCACATTTTCATGTGATGAATTAAAGGATGGAGTGAATAGATGAAAATTCTTGTAACAGGTGCAAAAGGATTCATCGGGAAAAACTTAATTGCAGAGCTACAAAATAGAGGGTTTCATGAAATTTTAGAATTTACAAAAGATAGTGACCCTGTACTACTTGAAGAGTATACAAAAGAATGTGACTTTGTCTTCCATTTAGCAGGCGTTAATCGACCACATTATGAGCATGAATTTATGGAAGGAAATTATGAATTTACGACTCGATTACTAGCATTACTAAAAAAGTATCATAATCAAGCACCTGTTTTGACTACTTCTTCTATCCAGGCAGAACGTGATAATCCATATGGGAAAAGTAAAAAGGCAATGGAAGACGTGCTATGGCTTCACGAAAAAGAAACCGGTGCAAAAGTATATATATATAGATTACCGAATGTGTTTGGTAAGTGGAGTAAACCAAATTACAATTCTGTCGTAGCCACGTATTGCCATAACATTACAAGAAATTTAAATATCCATATACACAACCCCGATACAGAGCTTACGCTTTGCTACATTGATGACATTTTAGAAGAGTTTTTACATGCACTAAACGGAACACCAACGATGCATCCCCCTTACTTTCTAGTACCTACAACCTATCAGATAAAACTCAGTACATTAGCGAATGTAATAAAAAGTTTCAAGGACAATAGAGACAATTTAAATATAGCCAATATGGAAGACGCCTTAACGAAAAAGCTGTATAGCACGTACTTAAGCTTTTTACCGGAAGATCAATTTGCGTACGATTTAAAGATGCACCTGGATGACAGAGGCTCGTTTACAGAGTTTATTCGCACGCCTGACAGAGGGCAAGTGTCTATCAATATATCAAAACCAGGCATTACAAAAGGGAATCACTGGCATCATACAAAAAATGAGAAATTTTTAGTAGTAAGTGGTGAAGGACTGGTTCGTTTTAGAAAATTAGATTGCGATGAAATTATTGAATATCACGTAAGTGGAGAAAAGCTACAGGTTGTCGACATTCCGACTGGCTATACACACGCTATTGTAAATATAGGAGATACAGATCTTGTGACGGTTATGTGGGTAAATGAGTGCTTTGATCCTAAAAATCCTGATACGTACAATATGGAGGTGTAAAAGTGGAGAAGTTAAAAGTGATGACGGTAGTAGGCACTAGACCTGAAATTATTCGATTGTCTGCTGTGATCAATCGGCTGGAACGATCCAATGCCATTGAACATACGCTTGTGCATACAGGACAAAATTATGATTACGAATTAAATGAAGTATTCTTTAATGATTTTCATTTAAGAAAGCCGGATTATTTTTTGAATGCAGCGACGGGCACAGCGACTGAAACGATTGGCAATATTTTAAGTAAGATTGATCCGATACTTGAAAAGGTAAAGCCCCATACATTTTTAGTTTTAGGGGATACGAACAGTTGCTTATGCGCGATTGCAGCGAAAAGAAGGCATATTCCGATCTTCCATATGGAAGCAGGTAATCGATGTTTTGATCAACGTGTACCGGAGGAAACGAATCGGAAAATTGTTGATCACATAGCTGATGTCAATTTAACATATAGTGATATTGCAAGGGAGTATTTACTGCGAGAAGGATTCCCAGCCGACCGTATTATCAAGACGGGAAGTCCTATGTTTGAAGTACTTCATTCGAAAAAAGTGGATATTGAGCACTCAGATGTACTACAAAGACTAGGGCTTGAAGAAGGACAGTATTTTGTCGTTTCTGCACACCGAGAAGAAAACATCAATGCCGAAAGAAACTTTCTTGATTTAGTGGAAAGTTTAAATGCTGTAGCAACAAAGTACGAGCTTCCTGTCATTGTCAGTACCCATCCTAGAACACAAAAGATGATTAAAGCGATGGAGGTTGAATTTAATCCGCTAATAAAAACAATGAAGCCATTAGGATTTAATGATTATGTAAAGCTACAAACAAAAGCGAAAGCGGTGCTAAGTGATAGTGGAACAATTAGTGAGGAATCGTCCATTCTTGTATTTAAAGCACTCAATATTCGACAAGCTCATGAGCGGCCAGAAGCGATGGAGGAAGCATCAGTCATGATGGTTGGACTGAAGAAAGAACGCATATTACTTGGATTAGAAATATTAGAAACACAAGAGGTGGACACATTAAGGCTTGTGGAAGATTACCGGATGCCGAATGTGTCTGATAAAGTACTAAGAATTATTTTATCGTATACACATTATGTGAATAGGGTTGTATGGGGGATGGGCTGATCGATGAATATAAATACTGAAAAACTAAAAATATTACTAATTTCTCCTCTCCCCCCTCCTGCTGGTGGAATTGCCACATGGACTAAGTTATTTATTAATTCTGAGCAAGCAAAAAAAAATGTTGTGGATGTAGTCAATGTAGCAATAACAGGGAAAAGAATAAATAATCTTGCGAAAAAAAATCTAGTGGATGAATTAAAAAGAACTACTTCAATTTATTTAAAAACAAGAAAAAAACTCAAAAAAAAATATGATATAGTCCACATCAATTCGGCCTGTTCAACATTGGGGATGGTAAGAGATTACATGTGTATAAAAATGGCGAAAAATTCAAAATCAAAAGTAGTTGTACATTTTCATTGCGATACTGGCTATATGGTAAAAGGGAAATTCTCTGAGTTTATATTTCGAAAGATTTGTAATAGTGTAGATAGGATATTCAGCTTAAATGAATCTTCAGAAACTCATATAAAACTCATGGCAAATAAAAGTAGTATTAGAATTCCTAATTTTATAAATCTGAAAAGTATGGATTTATATCAAAATAATATTTCTGATGAGATAAAAAGTATCATTTATGTTGGCCATATCATTAAATCTAAAGGCTGTATGGATATTTTTTCCGTAGCAGAAAAAATGCCTAATTTAAATTTTAAATTAGTTGGTAAAGCAAGTGAAGAAATTAAATATACTTCCAAACCTAAAAACGTGCAATATTATGGGGAAATACCTAAAGAAGAAGTGATGAATTATATGTTATCTGCGGATGTATTGTTATTTCCCACATACACAGAGGGTTTTCCGAATGTAATTTTAGAAGCGATGGCTTGTGGTCTTCCCATTGTAGCAACGCCTGTTGGGGCGATACCTGAAATGCTAGAGGAAAAGGGAGGAGTGCTCATCGAGGTAGGGAATATAGACGGTTTTGTTAATGCTATTAAGGGTTTACAAGAAAAAAAAATTAGAAAGCAGATATCCAGATGGAACAAAGACAAAGTAAGAAGTAAATATTCATTAGGTTTAGTCATAAAACAAATTTTTAGCGAGTATTCGAAGATTTAGAGAACCTGTTTAAATAATGTTTAGGGGAGATATATGAATATACTAATTATAACATATTCTAGATTGCCGGAAGGTGATGCAGAAGCAGTCCGTTTACTAACTTTTGGAAAGATTTTAAGGGATTGTGGAAATGATGTGTCCTTTGTAGGTATGGGTTTCACCGGGTATTTGGAAGAAGTAGAGTATACAGGGTTTAATTATATTTCATTACGAAAAAATGCAAAAAATAAATTAGAGAAAATATATAATTATATTGGTTATAATCGGAGACTAAAGAATTTTATTAAGTCCTATATACTTCATAAAAAAATTGATGTGATTCTCATTGCTGATTTGCCTATGGTAAGTATTCACTGGTTAAAAGGGTTTTGTAGAAATCATAATATTCAGTTGTTAGCCGATAGTGTGGAATGGTATTCACCTGAGCAGTTTAAATATGGTTTACTATCACCGAGTATGGTATTTATGAATATTGAAAATAAATTTCTTTTAGATAAAAATATAAAAATTATAGCGATAAGTAAGTATTTACGGAATTATTTTATAGGTAAAGGGTGTCGTGCAGTTAGAATTCCTGTCGTGCTTGATGTGAAAAGTATACCTTTTGAAAAACAAATAAATGAAAATAAATTATCAATATTATACGCTGGTTCACCAGGTAGAAAAGATTATGTATATGAAATGCTAAGGGGGGTTTTATTGCTTAATGAAACTGAAATGAATAGGCTAAGATTCATTTTTGCAGGGTTTAGCTTTGATGCGATAAAACATCATTTTTCAAAAGAGGAATTAAATAAGTTAAATGAATGTGTTGAGTTCTTAGGTAGGATAGAGAGAAAAGAAGTATTAAAAAAACTATCACAAACAGATTTCACCGTATTATTACGAGCATCAGAACAAAGATATGCAATGGCTGGATTTCCGACTAAAGTTGTTGAAAGTTTAGCTACAGCAACACCAGTTATTTTGAATTTATCTTCAGATTTAGGAGATTACATTAAAGACATGCATGAAGGATTAATTGTTGAAGAGTGTTCTGCGGAGGCCTTTTCTCAAACTTTAAAACGTGTACTAATGTTGGAAAAAAGTCAAATAGAAGATATGAAAAGAAAGGCTCGTCTTTGTGCAGAAAATAACTTTGATTATAGATTATATAAAGAACAATTAACTAGCTTATTAGTCACTAATTCTTCCTCAAAAGTTTTTGCTGAACAATAATACTAAAGCAACGAATAATAATGGAGGGAAAAGTAACTTTGAAGAAAAAATTACTGTTTGTATATCCTGAGCTCATGCTAGGAGGAAGTACGACTAGTTTAATCTCCTTATTAAATAGTATAAATCCTAATAGGTATGAAATAGACTTAATAATGTATAAAAATAGAGGAGAATATTTTAACGATCTTCCTGTATATGTGAATATTTTAGAAGAAGCATCTATCTATTCTACGGATTCTCTTTTAAATAAATTTAAAAAATCGTGTAAATTCATTTATAGTGGATTTTTTTTGAAGGCGATTATTTATGAGTTAATTTATAAAAAAAAACTTGGTTTTAATAATCAAGTTATGTCTAAATTTCAAAATGGTAACTCCCAAAAATTAAAGAAAAAATACGATATTGCTATAGGCTATTTAGAATTATGGGCAGATTATTATGTATTACAAAAAGTTTTCGCATTAAAAAAAGTCATTTGGATTCATATTGATTATCTAAATGTAGGATTTATCCACAGTTTAGATTATAAAATTTTTAAAAAGGCAGACAAAATAGTATGTGTTTCAGAAAGTTGTTTGCTAAATTTCACTAAGGTATTCCCAGAGTTTTCAGGGAAAACGGTTGTCTTTGAAAATATTTTATCTTCACAGTATGTTCGGAAAAGGGCGACTGAGAAAGAGGGCGTAGATAATAGTTTAATCCAGCATGATGGTTTGAAATTAGTAACAGTATGTAGATTATCAATACATACTAAGGGATTAGACCGTGCCATTATTGCAGCTAAAAGGTTGAAAGAGGAAGGGTACAGCTTTAAGTGGTTCATTATTGGAGATGGTGAGGATTATAAAGTACTTAAAGAGATGATAAGTAAATATGATGTACAGGATCGCTTCATTTTAGTAGGTGAAAAAAAGAATCCATATCCTTATATAAAACAATGTGATGTATATGTGATGGCATCTAGACGTGAAGGTAAGCCAATGGCTGTCACAGAAGCACAAATCTTGGGGTTACCAATTATCGTTACCAATTATTCTTCTGCAAAGGAACAAGTAAAAAACGGTGAAGATGGAATTATTGTAGATAATGTAGATGAAGGGATTTATGAAGGAGTTAAAGAGATACTAAATAATCCGAGTTTAATAAAGACGTTTAAAATAAATTTGCAAAATAGAGAATTAAGTAATGAGTCAATCATAAAAAGTTTTTATTCAATAATAGACTAAAAACTTAGGGGCATGTATATGGAAAACATAGTATCCTATAGTAAAAGAGGTCTAAAGCCTGTCAATGTATTATTAACTATAATTTATTTAGTACCGTTATTAACTGTTATTAATGAAAATTTAACGAGTCTAAGTTCTATTATTATTATTGGGATTAGTATATTACTTTGGAGAACCTCAAAATTTTATTGTATACTTCCTATTTTTATTTTTTTTAATGGTGTATTAGTTTTACCAGGTGGAATATCGACGTATCGTATTTTTTCTTTATTACTTTTATTAAAACTATTATTTTCTAAAAAACTAACGATTGACCGATTATCGCTGGTGCCATTTTTCATTTTTATACTATACTGTATTGTAATTATTTCCTATTACGACTATATTTCGAGTGCTATTGTTGCTTTTGATTTTTTGTTAATAATTATATATATATCTACTTTTATAAGAAAAAATATTTCTAATTTCTTTTTTTATTATGTTTTTGGTGCCGCTATTTCTTGTTTATACGGATGGTTTCAACAGGGACTTAATATTAATACGTTTATTAATATTAATAATGAATGGATTAAAGTATCAAGGTTTGTAGGAAGTTTTCCCGATCCTAACTATTTTGGCTTTTTTATTAATATCGCTATTTTTTCAGTAATAATTTTAAATATTATTAGTAATAGAAGCTTGAAAGTTATGCTGTTAATTTTTTTATATGCTAGTTTAATTGCTACACTAAGTGTTACTGGTTATATATGTAATATATCGATGTTATTGTTATATTTTATTCTGAACAATAAACAGAAAATCAAGTACAGTTTTTCTTTTCTAATAGTAGGATTTTTTATTTTTTTAAATCTTGATTTCTTAGAAAATAAAAATTATCCAGTAATTAGTGATATGGCTAAACGAATTAATAGTCAATTATCACTAAGTCAAAATAATGACTTCGCTTCTTTTACTACCGGTAGGTCAAGTATTTGGGAGAACCATTTTGAATACTTCTTGGAGCAGCCTATAATAAGGATACTTTTTGGCGGGAATTATGTAACAGATATGGGCTTAGATCCAAAGTTTAATAATGTCTCACATCAAGCGTATATTGATATGTTATTGAATTTTGGTTTAATTGGAACGTTAGTATTTATTTTATTTTTAATTACTACTACATTATATTATTTGAAGAGTTATTACGAAAAGCAAAATAATGAATACTTATTGTTAGTAATGATTAAAGGAGTCTGGATATTTTATGCTTTTGGATTAAGTATGTTCCCTTCTTGGACATTTAATTTATTTTTCTTTTTATAAATCTTGGAGTGGGCTTCTACTATAAGAGAGAAACGTATGTGTTACTGTTAGATGTAACTTCTAAGGTTAGCAAGGAAGTGAAACATTGAATTATAAAATTACAAAAAGTAGAGTTATATATTCTTTTGTTTGGAAATTTTTAGAGTCTATAGGGACGCAAGGTATACAGCTTATAGTAATGATTATATTAACTCGGCTCCTTTTGCCAGAAGAGTTTGGATTACTAACATTAGTAGTAATCTTTATTAGCATAGCAGCTTTATTAGTTGAAAGTGGGTTTAATACAGCTTTAATCCAAAACAAAAATACTGATGAAATTGATTTTTCTTCTGTATTTTATTTAAATCTAATTATTGCCAGTATTTTATATATCGTTTTATTTTTTACTGCCCCCCTTATCGCTACTTTCTTTGAAGCACCTCAGGTAATACTAGTCGTACGAATTCTATCAATCACCCTATTTTTTACTGCTTTTAACTCAGTTCAATATGCAATAATTGCAAGAAATATGCAGTTTGAAAAATTTTTTAAGAGTAGCTTGTTAGCAGTTTTCATTTCAGGCATCATAGGGATTTCAATGGCATATGCGGATTGTGGTATATGGGCTTTAGTAGGTCAACAATTGACAAGTCAATTTTTAGTCACGGTTATTTTGTGGTTTACAGTAAATTGGAGACCTAAATTAATATTTTCTCTAAAAAGCGTATCACAATTGTATTCATTTGGCTGGAAGCTTGTAGCCTCTACGTTAATTTACACTTTTTATACAAATATACAAAGCCTCGTGATAGGTAAAATGTTTAGCTCAGCAATGTTAGGTTTTTATAGTAGAGGTATGCAGTTACCTAATATTCTAGTATCGAATATTAATGGTTCTATTCAATCGGTGATGTTTCCAGCATTAGCCTCACAACAAGATAATATAAATAGAGTAAAAGAAATGTCCCGAAGAGTAATTGTCACAAGTTCTTTCATTATTTTTCCACTAATGGTTGGCTTAGCAGTGATTGCAGAGCCATTAGTTAAAATTATATTTACAGAAAAATGGTTACCTTCAGTGCCATTTTTACAAATATTTTGCGGATATTATGCGTTATGGACTATTGATGCTACTAATTTACACGTGATTAAAGCATTGGGGCGTAGTGATATATTTTTAAAGTTAGAAATTCTTAAGTTTTTAATAGGTATATTGATTTTAATAATGACTATACCGTATGGTGTCTATGTAATAGCTTTAGGTGTGTTAATTAATCGGATTATAACTACAATACTTGATGCTTTTCCTAATAAATATTTGATTAATTATAGTTTTATGGAACAGCTTAAAGATACAATACCTTCTATCCTTTTATCTTTAGTGATGGGAGTTACAGTATATAGTATTCAATGGCTTGAACTTTCAGATATACTAACGATTTTAATTCAAATAGGTATAGGTATAGTTATATATATCAGTTTGGCAAAGTTATTTAAGGTTGAATGTTTTGTTTATTTAGTTTTTAGTATAAAAAATATGCTTCGGAGTAAAAAAGGAAAAATCAATTGGAGCAATTTAAGAGAGGAAGAGGTGTAATAGTTTGAAAAGGCTATTAATGCTAGGTGGCGCCCAATCCCAACTCTCGGCGATAAAAAAAGCTAGAGAAATGGGATGTTATGTGATCATTTGTGACATTGTCGAGGATATTCCTGGGAAACACTATGCTCATGAATTTTATGAGATTAGTACTAGTGATAAAGAAGCGATATTAAGTTTAGCAGAGTCTTTACAAATAGATGGAATTGTTTGTTATGCCGCAGATTCTGGCGCTCCCACAGTAGCTTATGTTGCAGAGAAATTAGGTCTGCCATCAAATCCTTTTCAATCCGTTGAGATATTAACAAATAAAGAAAAGTTTAGACAGTTTCAAAGGCAAAATGGTTTTAATATTCCTAGAGCGAGAGGATACAATTCGTTTGAGGAAGTAAAGAGTGATTTTCAAAATTTTAAAATGCCTGTGATGATTAAACCTGTTGATTCGGCAGGTAGTAAGGGAGTTTCAAAGGTAGACTCAATAGAGTTTCTTGAAGAAAAGGTGAAGAATGCATTAAGTTATTCAAAAATTAAACGCTTTATTATAGAAGAGTATATTGAAAACCATGGCCCCCATGTCGGAGGAGATGGTTTTTCTGTAAATGGTAAACTTGTTTTCCGTAGTTTTACAAATGAGTATTTCTGTAAAGAGCTTTTAAATCCATTTGTTCCAATTATTACAACATGGCCGTATGTGATGCCAAAGTATATACAGAAAAAAATTCATGGTGAAATTCAACGAGTATTAGATTTATTAGATATGAAAACAGGAGCTTATAATTTCGATATTCGAATTGATGAAAATGAAAATGTGTATCTTATAGAAATCGCACCTAGAAATGGTGGTGATTGGAATCCGGAGGTAATCAAATATGCAACTGAAATTGATTTAATTGAATATACAATTAAAGCAGCTTTAGGTAAAGGGTGTAGTGATCTTCAAATGGCTGAGCCTTCAGGATATTGGGCAAGTTATGTACTAAATAGTAATAGAAATGGTGTATTTAAAGGGTTAGAAATACAGCAGGATTTTTTAGAGCAAAATATAGTGGAATATGAATTAGTAGTTCAAACAGGAGATACTATTGCAGCTCTTTCTGGATCGCATGAAAAATTGGGATTAATGATACTAAGGTTTTCTTCTGAATTAGAGATGGTTGAAAAGCTGAATAATATAAATACATTCGTGAAAGTAAATATTGAGGATCCATTTATAACATTAAGTTAAGTATTTAATTTTATTGAGAATGAGGGATTTAAAATGAAAAAACTATTAGTTTTAAGTGGAGATTCATATCACGTTCCGTTTATAAAAAAGGCTATAGAAATGGGGTATTATGTTATTACATGCGACTTTTTTGAACATAATCTAGGGCATAAACTAGCTCATGAATATCATAATGTTAGCTATATGGATAAAGAAGCTGTCTTAGCTTTGGCGGAAGCTATAAAAATTGATGGCATTATTTGTTTTGCGGCAGATGAAGCAGCGACGACAGTAGCCTATGTTGCGCAACATCTAGGATTACCATCACATCCTTATAAGTCAATCGAAATAATCAATAATAAAGATATGTTTAGAGAGTTTTTGAAAAAAAATAATTTTAATGTTCCAAAAGCTAAAGGATATATTTCTTTTGAAGAAGCAATGTATGACTTTAATCATTACAAAATGCCGGTAATGATTAAACCAGTGGATTCCTCAGGAAGTAGAGGGATTTCAAAAATAGATTCCATTGAACTTCTTCAAGAAAAAGCGGAATATGCGTTAAGCTTTTCGAAAGCTAAACGTTTTCTAATAGAAGAGTATATTGAAAAAAAAGGATATCAAGTTGGAGGAGATGGATTTTCTGTAGATGGTCAACTTGTTTTCAGATGCTTTTCAAATAATCACCTTTCCAATACGCCTTTAAATCCGTTTATTCCTTTAGGAGGAAGTTGGTCCAGCATATTGCCAGAACATATTCAAAATAAAATTCATGACGAGATTCAAAGGTTATTAAATTTACTTAATATGAAATCAGGAGCATACAATTTTGATATTTGCATAGATGAAAATGAAAATGTTTATTTTATAGAGATGGGTGCAAGGAATGGAGGGAATTTAATACCCCGTATCACGAAATATGCAACAGGTGTGGATTTAATTGAATATAGCATCAAAGCAGCTGTAGGTGAAGATTGTAGCGATTTAAAAATGACTCAACCAAAAGGTTATTGGTCATGTTATACGTTGAATAGTCAGAAAAGTGGGGTATTTGAAGCGATTGAAATCCATGATGAACTTAAGAAAAATAATGTGGTCGAATATGAATTACTTGTAAAACCGGGAGATCAAGTAAGGGCATTTACAGGTTCAGATAAAAAGTTAGGTTCAATAATATTAACATATGTCACAATGGATGAAATGTTAGAAAAAATGGACAACATGGACAAGTGGATAAAAGTAATCGTAGAAGAGGCCGTAGTAAAAAGCAGTTAAATACTATATAAAAATATAATAAAAGAGAGATGAATAACAAATAAACACTCCGGAGCCGCATTTTGGCTAGGAGTGTTTGTTTTAGGGATAAATAGGTTGTTTTATTCATAGGATATTCATTAGTAGTAAGGGTGAATTATGAAATAGAAAATGCCTTTAAAGTTATAAAGATAGATGAATGTAAGTAATAGTAGAGGGAGGAAATATTATTGGAAGAAACGGTCAGCCTACGAGAAATTTTAAAAATTATTAGAAAACGTTTTTTGCTAATTACAAGCCTTACTATTATTTCAGTAGGCATTGCAAGCTATCTTAGTTTTTATGTCATTACACCTATTTATGAAGCGCAGACGCAAATATTAGTCAATCAAAAAAACATCAGTCAAGAGTATTCCTGGTCCCAAATGGAAACGGATTTTCAATTGATTAATACGTATAACGTAATTATTACAAGTCCAGTTATACTAAATAAAGTTATTGACGAGCTTGATTTGGAAGTCAGCCAAGAGCAGTTAACAAACCAAATTATTGTATCGAATGAGAGTGATTCGAAAGTAGTGAATATTACAGTACACGATCAAGGACCGCAGCAAGCAGTTAATATTGCAAATACAATTGCTGAAGTATTTCAAGCAGAAATCCCAAGTTTAATGAGTGTGGATAATATTAATATTTTATCCCCAGCAAAATTAAATGAATCGCCTAGTCCTGTGACGCCAAATATAACACTTAATATTGCGATTGCTGTAGTAATTGGATTAATGACTGGTACTGGTTTAGCATTTTTACGTGAAATATTAGATACAACGATTAAAACAGAAAAAGATATAGAAGAAGCTTTACAGTTACCTGTTATGGGGTTAGTCGGGGCGATTCCACTGGAAAAAGACAAGAAATATTCTTTCACATCCCGGAAAGGTAGGGGGAATCCAGATGTTTGGACTGAAAAATAGACGTAACAAAAAGAAGTTGAAAGTGGCGAAGATGGGACGTAGATTAATTACTATTTCGAATAGGAAATCGGTTATTTCTGAGCAATTTCGGACAATTCGTACAAATGTAACATTTGCTATCCCTGATCAAGAGGTCAAAACGATTTTAGTGACATCTTCTATCCCTGGAGAAGGCAAGTCGACAAATGCAGCTAATCTTGGTGTTGTTTTTGCACAAGAAGGGAAGCGCGTATTAATTGTCGATGCCGATATGCGTAAACCAACATTGCACTATACTTTTGATATTTTTAATACAATTGGATTGTCTACCATGCTTGCGAGAAAGAGTGTGTTTTATGATACGATTCAAGAAACACCAATTACTGGATTGTTTATTTTACCGAGTGGTCCAATTCCTCCTAATCCAGCTGAGTTACTTTCCTCAAAAATGATGGATGCAGTTCTGGAAGAAATGAAGAAGACTTATGATATTATTATATTTGATGCACCGCCATTACTATCTGTAGCAGATGGACAAATTTTGTCTCATAAATGTGATGGCACGTTGTTAATTGTTAACTCTGGTGTAGTACCAAAAGAGGCTGTCTTAAAAGCGAAAGCAACTTTAATAACTTCCCAGGCGAATATTATGGGCGTTGTTTTAAATAATTATAAAATGTCTCGAAATCGCAAACAGTATTATCAATATTATGGGGCACATGAGTGATATTTAAAGGTTACTTAGCAGTCATATTGCATGAGCGTAAAGTAGCCTGTTTTTTATACAATTGATTGTTAGCAATGTTGAATGGTAAGATAAAGTGAATGTTGAACGTTAGAAAGTGTGGTCTTATAGAATGAAGGTTTTATTTATCGGGGATATCGTCGGTTCAATCGGGCGCGATGCAGTAGCGAAATACTTGCCGCGTTTAAAGAAAAAATATGCTGTAGATGTGGTCATTGCGAATGGCGAAAATGCAGCAGCAGGGCGCGGCATTACGCGTAGTATTTACAATGATTTATTACAAATGGGCGTGGATGTCATTACGATGGGGAACCATACGTGGGATAATAAAGATATTTTTGAGTTTATCGATGATGCGGATTACTTAATTCGCCCAGCCAATTTTTCAAAGGATGCTCCTGGTCGTGGAATGGTGCAAATCGAGAAAAACGGTGTGACGTTAAGTGTGATTAATTTACATGGGCGTGTTTTCTTGCCACCGCATGACGATCCGTTCGCGATGGCAGATGAATTAGTAGCAGAAGCACACCAAAGATCGCCACTTGTTTTTGTCGATTTTCATGCAGAGGCGACGTCAGAGAAAATTGCCCTTGGCTGGCATTTAGATGGTCGTGCTTCAGCAGTCGTTGGGACACATACGCATGTGCAAACGGCAGATGCCCGTATTTATCCAGGCGGTACGGCTTATATTACAGACGTTGGGATGACCGGGCCCTATGATGAAATTTTAGGGATGACGAAGGAAAGTGTCATTTATAAATTCCAAACCAATATGCCGGCGCGATTCGAAGTACCGAAAAAGGGGCGCGATGTGTTAAGTGGTTTCTTTGTTGACATTGACGATAAAACAGGAAAAGCGATTCGTCAAGAACGTATCTATATAAATGAAGACTATCCGTTTGAAGGGTAATGTTCGTAAACGAGCTCATATAAGGGCTCGTTTTTATTATGGAATAAAACGTTCATTTATAAATGGCTCTCTTCATAAATATAAGTAAAATGTTTAGCGAGGAGAGCGAAGTTGAATATTCTGATTGCGGGTGGCAATGGTTTTATTGGTTCTCACACGTATATTTCCTTACGTGAACGATTCCCTGAAGCTCAGTTAGTCATTGTAGATAATTTAGTCAATAGTACGCATAAAACATTAGAAAGCTTACGTAAAATGACGGGTGAAAATATTTTGTTTTATGAAATTGATTTATGTGATGAACAAGCACTAGCAGCATTGTTTCGGGGTTATCAATTTGATGGTGTTATTCATTTTGCCGGCTATAAAGCAGTAGGTGAATCTGTCGTCAATCCTTTAAAATACTATACGAATAATCTTAATAGTACATTGCATTTAGTAAAATACTGTCTGGAATATGATGTGAACAAGTTTGTATTTAGTTCGTCTGCTACTGTTTATGGAGATGGAGTGAGCCCATTAATGGAAAGTGATGCGCTATTACCAGCGAGCAATCCTTACGGTCAGACAAAGGCAATGTGTGAACAGATTTTAATAGATACAGCTCGTGCAAATCCTGAGTTTAGTGTCGCTTTATTGCGTTATTTTAATCCAGTTGGAGCGCATGAAAGTGGCTTAATTGGTGAAGCGGCTAATGGGATGCCAAATAATTTAATGCCCTATATAGCGAAGGTGGCAAAAGGTGAGTTGCCGATATTAAATATTTTTGGCGGAGATTACCCAACTGAAGATGGGACTGGTATACGCGACTATATTCATGTAATGGACTTAGCAGAAGGGCATGCTGCAGCGCTAGAACGTTTATCGTCTGGCGTATGTATTTATAATTTAGGTTCGAGTAAAGGAACGAGTGTTTTACAGCTAGTAAAGGCGTTTGAAGAAGTGAATGGCGTAAAAGTACCTTATCAAATTGTGGAGCGACGTCCTGGCGACTTAGCCATTATCTATGCCGATGCTAGTAAAGCGGAGAAAGAGTTAAATTGGAAAGCCAAGCGTACCATTAAAGAAATGTGTCAGGATGCTTGGCGTTTTGAAAAACATGACGTGCTTATTTAAATAAAAGCAATTTCAGCTATTGGGTGCTTATTTTTGCGCAAATTTCTACATTTTTTTTACGTGCTACAGATGTCTATTTTGATTTTCCTCCGCATACAATGTGCTATCGGACAACAATTTTGTTAGCCGTATATCAGCTAATTGGGGAGGAATAAATGTGGATTCATTAAAAGTATCGTCTCGCTCTAATCCAAATTCGGTTGCAGGAGCATTAGTCGCTGTTATTCGAGAGCAAGGTTATGTTGAAATGCAAGCAGTTGGCGCAGGTGCATTGAATCAAGCTGTGAAAGCGGTTGCGATTGCAAGGGGGTTTGTTGCCCCAAGTGGAACAGATTTAATTTGTGCACCAGCATTTGCGGATATTACAATTGCGGGTGAGGATCGCACGGCATTAAAATTAGTTGTTGAAAAACGAACTCGATAAAATTAATGTAACCAGCTCTTGTAGCTGGTTTTTTTTGTTAGGGAAATTATAAAGTTTCGCATTGTGGATAACGGTTGTTGAAAAGAGTATCTACGTCTAGGCTAAAGCGCCATCCCCTCGCGACGCTTCGACTCCCTCCTACGTGTGGCAAGCACACTTGTCGGGATTCTCCAGCGCGTGTCGGGGATTAGCAGGCGCTTTAGCCCTTTTGTTCTTTGCCCGAAATCATCGCGAAAAGGCGGTATTTTCATGATGAAAAAGTTGTTTACATATGCTCTGTTTTTCACATAATGAAAGGTATTCTACGATACCTCGGCCTTAGGTCTGAATTTTTGTAGAATATAATATTTTCAATAGTACAGCCTACCTGTTCGTGTTAAACTTATGAAGGAAAATCATATATAATTTGTTTTTAAGGAGATGTTGAAATGTTACATCAGCTTTCATGGAAAGTCGGTGGGCAACAAGGTGAAGGGATCGAAAGCACGGGTGAAATCTTTGCAACGGCAATGAACCGTTTAGGATATCATTTATACGGCTATCGTCATTTCTCTTCTCGTATTAAAGGTGGCCATACGAATAATAAGATTACAGTACGTCCTGAGGAAGTGCGCTTCATCGCGGACGATTTAGATATTTTAGTGGCGTTCGATCAAGAAACAATCGACGTAAACTATAAAGAGTTAACGGCATCAAGTATTATTTTAGCAGATGCAAAATTTGACCCAAAAAATCCTGAAGAATCAAAAGCACCACTTTACGCAGTACCGTTTACGGATATTGCTGCTGAGCTAGGGACATCATTAATGAAAAACATGGTGGCAATTGGTGCAACAGCAGCGCTTATGAATTTAGATGAAGCTGTCTTCCAAAACGTTGTAATCGATATTTTCGGCCGTAAAGGGGAAGAAGTAGTAGCGAAAAATATGGAAGCAATTGAGCGTGGGCGCGCAGCAATCGCTGAGCAAATTGGTGATAAAGTCGGGGCTTGGGCACTTGCACCAGCAGATGGAAAACGCCGCATGTTTATGATTGGGAATGATGCTGCTGCGCTTGGTGCTTTAGCAGCAGGTGCGCGCTTCATGGCCGCATATCCAATTACGCCAGCTTCTGAAATTATGGAATATATGATCAAAAAGCTTCCGTTAGTCGGTGGTGCAGTGATCCAAACAGAAGATGAGATTGCAGCCGCAACAATGGCAATCGGTGCAAACTATGGTGGGGTTCGCTCATTTACAGCATCAGCGGGTCCTGGTTTGTCACTAATGATGGAAGCAATCGGTTTATCAGGGATGACGGAGCAGCCGCTTGTTATTTTCGATACACAACGTGGCGGTCCGTCAACAGGGTTACCGACAAAGCAAGAGCAGTCGGACTTAATGGCTATGGTGTACGGTACGCACGGTGAAATTCCGAAAGTAGTTATCGCACCTTCGACAATGGAAGAGGCATTTTATGATACGATTCAAGCCTTCAATATTGCAGAAGAATTACAATTACCAGTTATCGTGTTGACAGATTTGCAATTAGCACTTGGAAAACAATCTGTTGATCCTTTTGACTATAGTAAAATTGAAATCCGTCGTGGTAAATTAGTGACGCCTGAAGATGCAGAGTCAAAAGATTACTTCAAACGTTATGAAAATACAGAAGACGGTATCTCACCTCGTGTATTACCGGGAGCTCAAGGTGGTATTCACCACGTAACAGGTGTAGAGCATGATGAGCAAGGGAAACCATCTGAAGCACCGGGCAACCGTCGTACACAAATGGATAAACGTTTCCGCAAGCTACAACATTTACGCTTTGATAATCCAGTACATGTGAGTGCACCACATGACGAAGCAGATGTGTTACTCGTTGGCTTTAACTCAACGCGCGGTGCATTAGAGGAAGTACAAGATGCGTTAAACGCAGAAGGAATTAAAACAAACCATGCACATGTGCGTTTAGTTTTCCCATTCCCAGCTGAGGAAATGAGCGAATTAGTGAATAAAGCGAAAAAGGTTATCGTTGTAGAAAATAACGCAACAGGTCAACTGACAAATATTATGAAAATGTCAATTGGTGGACACAGCAAAATCCGTAACGTCTTAAAATATGATGGTACGCCATTCTTACCACGCGAATTAACAAATCTTGTGAAGGAGGAGATCTAAATGGCTACATTTAAAGATTTTCGTAATAGTGTAAAACCAAACTGGTGCCCAGGCTGTGGAGACTTCTCTGTACAAGCTGCGATTCAGCGTGCAGCAGCAAGCGTAGGCTATGAGCCACATGAATTAGCCGTTATTTCTGGGATCGGTTGTTCAGGTCGTATTTCAGGTTATATTAACTCATATGGTTTCCATGGCATTCATGGCCGTGCGTTACCAATTGCACAAGGGTTAAAAATGGCTAATCGTGATTTAAAAGTCATTGCTTCTGGTGGTGACGGTGATGGGTTCGCGATTGGGATGGGGCATACAATTCATGCCATTCGTCGTAATATCGATATCACATACATTGTTATGGATAACCAAATTTATGGTTTAACAAAAGGGCAAACATCTCCACGTTCTGCTGCTGGTTTCGTAACGAAATCAACACCAGGCGGGGCAATCGAGCCATCGTTAAAGCCATTAGAAGTAGCGTTAACTGCTGGTGCGACATTTGTTGCACAAGGCTTTTCTACGGATATTAAAGAACTAACAGCATTAATTGAAGCAGGTTTAAATCATAAAGGCTTCTCGTTTATCAACGTATTCTCACCATGTGTAACGTACAATAAGGTAAACACATACGATTGGTTTAAGGAGCATTTAACGAAGCTTGCTAATATCGAAGGTTACGACGCTTCTAACCGCGAGCAAGCAATGCAAACCGTAATGCGACACGAAGGATTAGTAACAGGTATTATTTACCACGATACAGAAACAAAGTCATACCAAGAAAAAGTGGGAGGCTATGCAGAGCTACCACTAACAGATATTGATATTTCTTTATCGGAAGATCAATTTGATCAACTAGTAAAAGAATTTATGTAAAAAATAGGGGATGCCCAGAAAGTAAAAGCTTTCTGGGCATCCCCTTTACGTCTAGATAAGTATGTCTTTAGAAATATTGCTCTTGCGGTGGCCGCCACAGGAGCAAAAGTTGTTAGATGACGCCTTTTTTACATGGACTTTACAATTCGTTTGCATCCCCTTTATATTGTAAAGCTATGCTAGCATTAGCAAATAAAGGGGGCTTTTCTTTTGCGAAAATATATTAAGGTAAATGACCGGCTTACAATGCTTATGATTGTCTGTATTGTATCGAATATTTTATTGGCGATTTTTAGTATCGATTATTTACGAAAAATGGCGGACGGCACGGAAGCGATGTATGAGGAAAAGTTACAATCATTAAATGCTTTATACCATGATGAACCGATTGTTCCGTTTGATTCGAAAATGGAATTTTATGCGAAGAATGAAGCCCCGACAGCGGAAGTGGAGGCGTATATTTTAGAAAGAGCAGAGGCCCAGCTCACAAGCTATAAGCTCGATATTGAGCGTGGTTATTGGTTAATCTTCACCATTTGTGCGGTCATGGTGTTACTTGTGCTTTATTTTGCTATTGGGGCGAGAAATGCCGTACAAAGACCTACAGGTGAGTTAAAAACACTTCTCAAGTATACACAAACGGGTGATTTAACGCATTTTGCTACATATGATGGGCGAGATGAATTAGGGGAAGTCATGCGCTATTACAATGAGATGATGCATGATTTACAGGAGCTAGTGAAGGTAGTACGTAGCAGTACAGATTCAGTAGCTGTATCGAATGAGCAACTCGAGAAGTCTTCACAACAAACAACTGCTTCAGCAATCCATATTACAACAGAAACGAAGCAGTTAGCGCGTATTGCGAGTGAAACAGCTGCGCAGTTAATCGATAATAGTGATGCGGTCAAGCAAGTGTCAAACTATATGGCGCAAATTCAAACACAGCTAGGAAAGGCGCAGACAAGTATTGAACAGACATATGCGGAAGCAATGCTCGGCAGTGAGTTGGTGAGTCAAAATGTGACATCTGTTCAGGAAATCGAACGGATGATGGACGAAGCGATGCAAGTGATGGAACTGCTAAATCATCAATCTCAAAATATCCACCAAGCCATTGAACTGATTGAAGGGATTGCGAGCCAAACCAATTTACTAGCGTTAAATGCATCGATTGAAGCGGCACGCGCTGGTGAGCATGGAAAAGGGTTTGCCGTTGTGGCAAGTGAAGTTAAAAAACTAGCAACTCAATCGCTTGAAGCAACAAAGGTCGTCACAGAATTAGTACAAACCATCCAGCAACAAAGTGGCATTGCGGTGACACAAATGCAAAAAGCAACGCGTGCTGCACATGATGGAAATGCTGTGACAGGTCAGCTCGCTTCTAAATTTATGGTGATTTCGGAACATATTAATGAACTAAAGCCTGAACTAGTAGAAGTAGTAGAAGTTGTAGAGTCCGTCCATACGTATACAGAAGGTGTTGCAGAAGCATCCCAACAGTTAACGCATAAGACAGATGAAAATGCATCTCGCGTGTCACAAATCGCTTCAGAAGTAAATGCCCAGTTAACGGCGACTGAAGCGATTCACCGGCAAAGTGTATCCATTACGAAAAATGTACGAGCACTATCACATGCCGTGAATCGATTTTCAGTATAAAGTGCTAAAATTAAATTTTACAGCAAACTATTGTTTTCACCATCCCTTCCTTTCAAAATGTGCGTAAAGGAGGGGGTTTTTTTGATCTGTTTATCCCGAGAAAAACCGTCAAAAATCGTCGTGAGTGAAGCATTGCTTCGGCGAGGAATATTAAATATTCAACAAAAAAATTTATTAATGGAAAATGTACGTATTGGAGAAATTGGATTTGAAGGAGAGGTAAGAGCAGATCAGTTTTGGTCGGATTTACAATTAGAAATACCTCATTTTTTGTTACATGGCTATGAAACAGAAAATAGTCAAGGATTTTCACATCAAATTGATACAATTTTACTGACGAAACACTTTGTATTGATTGTAGAATTGAAAAATATCGGTGGACGTGTGAGGTACGATGAGAGGACCAATCAATTTATACGAGAACTTCACGGGGAATTGCTGGCATTACCTGACCCATTCGCACAAGTATCTCGACATCAGGTATTTTGTAAACATCTACTTCGTGAAGTCGGGATAGAGCTTCCGGTTTTAACAGCCATCATTTTTACAAGCACTTCATCTATTTTGGAAGAGATGCCTACTCGCTTTCCTATTTTTAAGCTGGCGGGTTTGCGATTTAAATTAATAGATTGGTTGAGGACTTATCCTGCGCAATTATCGGAAAGTATGCTATGTTTAGTAAAAGAGGAACTGCTGGCGCGTTATAAACCACGTATGTGGCAACCACCATTTGTAGATTTAAAAGTGAAGCCCGGTGCCATTTGTACATGTGGGTCTACAATGTACTATAGGCGTGGCAAATTTATTTGTAGTTGTGGTGTAGTTTCTAAAAATGCTTTATATCAAGGCTTGCACGACTATCGATTACTCCGCAGCGAATGGATAACAAATAAGGAACTGCGCGATTTTTTCCTCATTGAAAGTATAGATATAGCTAATAAAATATTAAAAAGAGCGGGATTTTACTATGAGGGGAGTACTTGTGCAAGAAAGTATTTGATTCCGAAAGATGTTTGGCGAAACTTTTAAAATATTTGGCGAGACTTTTATGAAAAGTGGCGAAACTTCTTCCAAGTTTGGCGAAACCTAAGTCGCCATATATAAAAGAGGTATGAATGATGACGAATATTATTAATTTTCTTCAGCATAAAAATGAAAAAGATGAGCAGATTATACGACGCTATTTCCAAAAGGCATATTCATTAGATGAGCGATTAGATCAACTCATTCAAGATAAAGATTTGCAAGTGGAGGATCATAAATTATTTTTAGCCTTTTTAGCGTACCTTGAACAGCAGCGAATTGATCCGCAACAACTATTTAAAGATGTCATTGACTTGCCCAAATTTAAGTTTGAAGCGAAGTATAATATGAACTGGGGACAGGTTGTGAAATTAAGTGTCACATTTCTTACAATTTTACGTACAAATGACCTAGAAGGCTATAAACAATTCACGCGCTAAGCTTGTCGGAACGTGTATTCTTTCGTTATAATAAGCAAATGGGTATTTGAATGAAAGGAGCTAACACAGTCGATGAACGAAGAACAACGACTAGCTAGTCAGCAAGTAAATCAACCGAAAAAAGAAGAAAAAGATTATAGTAAATATTTCGAGCGCGTATTTACAGCGCCATCACTTAAAGATGCAAAAAAACGTGGAAAAGAAGAAGTGAACTATCATAAAGATTTTTCGATTGATGAAGAATTTTTAGGTATGGGGCAAGGACGTAAATTTTATATCCGTACGTACGGATGTCAAATGAACGAGCATGATACAGAAGTAATGGCTGGAATCTTTATGCAGCTTGGCTACGAATCAACAGAGTTAATCGAAGAAGCGGACGTTGTCTTACTAAACACTTGTGCCATTCGTGAAAACGCAGAAAATAAAGTATTTGGTGAGCTTGGTTTCCTTATGAAATATAAGCGTCAAAACCCTGAAATGCTCATCGGGGTTTGTGGCTGTATGTCGCAAGAAGAATCGGTTGTCAATAAAATTTTAACAACTTATCAGCATGTGGATATGGTATTCGGTACGCACAATATTCACCGCCTACCACATATTTTAAAAGAAGCTTATCTTTCAAAAGAAATGGTTGTCGAAGTATGGTCTAAAGAAGGAGACGTCATCGAGAACCTTCCGAAAAAACGTCTTGGTTCGATTAAAGCGTGGGTCAACATTATGTATGGCTGTGATAAATTCTGTACGTACTGTATCGTACCGTATACACGTGGTAAAGAGCGTTCTCGTCGCCCAGAAGAAATTATTCAAGAAGTACGTGAATTAGCGGCGCAAGGCTATAAAGAAATCATGCTATTAGGTCAAAACGTAAACGCCTATGGTAAAGATTTCACAGATATCGAATATCGTCTTGGTGATTTAATGGACGAGTTACGTAAAATTGATATCCCGCGTATTCGTTTCACAACATCTCACCCGCGTGATTTTGATGATCACTTAATCGAAGTGTTAGCGAAAAAAGGTAACTTAGTAGAGCATATTCATTTACCAGTACAATCGGGTTCTAATGATATTTTAAAAATTATGGCGCGTAAATATACACGCGAACACTTCCTAGAGTTAGTACGCAAAATTAAAGCAGCGATGCCAGATGTCGCGTTTACAACGGATATTATCGTTGGTTATCCAAACGAAACGGAAGAACAATTCCAAGAAACAATTGATCTGTACCGTGAAGTAGGCTTTGAAATGGCGTTCACATATATTTATTCGCCACGTGAAGGCACACCAGCTGCGAAAATGGTCGACAACGTACCGCAAGATGTTAAAAAAGAGCGTCTCCAACGCTTAAATGCTGTTGTAGAAGAGTTTTCAGCGGCTGCATTGAAAAAGTACGAAGGCCAAATTGTCGAAGTATTAGTAGAGGGCAGCAGTAAAAAACGCGATGACGTATTAGCTGGCTATACACGTCGCAATAAATTAGTGAACTTTGCTGGCGATAAAGACTTAGTTGGCCAACTAGTAAAAGTAAAAATTACTTCTGCAGCGTCATATTCATTACGTGGTGAATTTGTAGAAGTGGTAAAACAAGAAGAGGTGCAAATTTAATGACAAAAATCTATACAAAAGATGAGCTTGTTGAAAAAGCAAAAGAAATCGCACATATGATTGCTAACACAGAAGAAGTGGAATTTTTCAAAAAAGCAGAAGAGCAAATTAATGAAAACCAAAAAGTACGTGAAAAAATTGCTTCGTTAAAAACATTACAAAAGCAAGCTGTTAACTTCCAGCACTTAGGGAAAGAAAAAGCTTTAAAAATGATTGAAGGTAAAATCGAAGCCATCGAAGAGGAAATCGACGGAATTCCAGTTGTACAACAATTTAAACAGTCGCAAGTTGAAGTAAACGAGCTACTACAACTTGTATCAAACGTTATTGCCAATAACGTTACAAACGAAATTATTGAATCAACGGGCGGCGATTTACTTCGTGGTGAAACAGGCTCAAAAGTACGTAATAGCGTACCTGGCAGCTGTTCTTAATCTACACTTCATCGTTCTAATAGGAAATAATCAAAACACATTTTGACTAAATTTGGTCGAGATGTGTTTTTTTCTAATGTGAACATATTAGGCATCAGCCGCATATGATAAGGCGAGAATTAGGAAGGGAGAGGTGTCGGTGAAAAGGCTACGTCAAATCGTGACGAGAGCGGTCATTGCAAAAGGTAAGAAGCGCACAGAACAAGAGGAGCTATTAAAGCCACCGAATACACCGACTAATATATTAGGCTGCTGGGTCATCAACCATCAGTACCAAGCTAAAAAAGTTGGAAATTATGTTGATGTATCCGGAAAATTCGATGTGAATATTTGGTATGCATTTAACAATCACTCGAAAACAGCCGTATATACAGAAACGGTGCCGTATCGTGACCGCATCAAGCTACATTACCGTGATAACCAAGTTGGCGATTCGAATGATGTGCATGTACGTGTCCTGCAGCAACCAAATTGTATTGAAGCAGTCATTACGCCATGTGGAGATAAGATTAAAGTGTTAGTAGAACGTGAATTTTTAGTGGAAGTAATCGGTGAGACGACAGTTTGTGTGCATGTTCATCCACTAGATTTTGAAGAAGAATGGGCATTTGGAGATGAAAGTACTTCTTCAAGTTCAAGCAGTTCAAGCTCGAGCTCAAGTAGCAGCCCTGTACTTGAATCATCATCATTTCACTAATTGAAAGGGGTCTTCTCAAACACTTTTGGGAAGGCTCCTTTATTGTTATAATGGAGAGTACTAAAGAAAGTAAAGAGGTTAGATGTATGTATACTCCGATGATGCAACAATATTTATTAATAAAAGAAGATTACAAGGATGCCTTTCTATTGTTCAGGTTAGGTGACTTTTATGAAATGTTTTTTGATGATGCCGTTCGTGCATCGCAAATTCTTGAAATTACGTTAACGAGTCGCGACGCTGGCGGCAAAGAGCGTATTCCGATGTGTGGCGTGCCGCATCATGCTGCCAAAAACTATATTGAAACACTTGTGTCAAAAGGGTATAAAGTGGCGGTTTGTGAACAAACAGAAGACCCGAAGCAAGCAAAAGGCGTTGTAAAGCGCGAAGTCGTACAGTTGATTACGCCGGGTACGATTATGGACGGCAAATCAATCGATAGTAAAACAAACCACTTTTTAGCGGCTGCTGATCAACTACCGAATAATGAAATCGCTTTTGTTTATTTAGATGTTTCCACTGGTGAAGCCAATGCTCAAATCGTTGAAGGCGGTGCGAAAGAGTGTATTCAGCAACTGCAAAGCTTTAATATTCGGGAAGTCATCGTCACACAAGAAATGCAGCTTGAAATGGTAGAAATGGCTGAGGCAACAGGGATTGTCTTATCATTGGAGGAAGGAGAAATGGATGGGCAGAAAGCGAATATGTACATTGAACATTTACCTCCAGCGTTAAAGCCAGCTGCATGTCGTTTACTACAGTATATTGAACGAACACAAATGCGTTCCCTCTCGCATTTACAGGCATTTACCTTTACGGAAATGCAACAATATTTACGCATTGATACGAACTCTAAACGCAATTTAGAGCTGATCCAATCGATTCGAGGTGGCGATCAAAAGGGGACGCTCCTTTGGCTGCTAGATGAAACGGTGACAGCGATGGGTGGGCGTAAATTAAAACAATGGTTACATCAACCACTTGCGTCGCGCAGTGCTATTGAAGCGCGTCTTGCCATTGTGACAGATTTACTAGAGGAATTTTTCGTGCGCGGCGAACTGCGTGAACTACTAAAGCAAGTATATGACTTAGAGCGGTTAGCCGGTCGTGTTGCATTTGGCAATGTAGGGGGGCGTGATTTAGCCCAGCTTCGTGAATCGCTTCGTCAAGTACCCGCGATTAAAGCGCAGCTACTTGAAAGTGGTAAGGAAACATTGGTACGTTTAGGGGAGTCGCTTGATACATGTGAAGATATTGAAGCGCTACTTGCTCGCAGTATTACAGATCATCCGCCAATTACGATTAAAGAAGGCGATGTCATTCGCGACGGCTACAATGAAAAGTTGGATGATCTTCGCTATGCCTCTCGTAACGGGAAAGGCTGGATTATGCAGCTAGAGCAAAAAGAACGTCAATTAACAGGCATTAATAACTTGAAAATCGGCTATAATCGCGTGTTTGGTTATTATATTGAAATTACAAAATCGCATATCGGGAAAGCGGATTTAACGCGCTATGAACGCAAGCAAACACTGGCGAATGCAGAGCGATATATTACAGAAGAATTAAAAGAAAAAGAAGCGCTTATTTTAAACGCAGAGGAACAAAGCTTAGCACTTGAATACGATTTATTTGTGGCGCTGCGTGAAGAATTAAAAGTGTATATTCCGCGTGTACAAGCGTTAGCGGCGGCAATTAGCGAGCTGGATGTTTATATGGGCTTTGCTGTTGTCACGGAAAAGTACCGCTTTACTAAACCGACATTCCATGAGGGGCGTGCGTTGAAAATTATTGATGGACGTCACCCTGTTGTTGAAAAAATGCTTGGTAAGCAAATGTATGTACCAAATGACTGTGTGTTAACGGAAGAGAAAAATATGATGCTTATTACAGGGCCAAATATGTCCGGTAAAAGTACGTATATGCGCCAAGTTGCCCTAATTGTGATTCTTGCCCAAATGGGTTGTTATGTACCCGCAGCAGAAGCTAGTTTACCGATTACCGATCAAATTTTTACGCGCATCGGTGCAGCGGACGATTTAGCAGCAGGACAATCGACATTTATGGTCGAAATGATGGAATCACAGCATGCGATTACACATGCGACAAAAAATAGCCTACTGCTATTCGATGAAATCGGTCGTGGTACATCAACGTATGACGGGATGAGTTTAGCGCAGGCGATGATGGAGTATATTCATACGGAAATTGGTGCGAATACTTTATTTTCAACACATTATCATGAATTAACCGATTTAGAACAGCAGCTCGAACGATTAGTGAATGTGCATGTATCCGCAACAGAGCAAAATGGACGTGTCGTGTTTTTGCATAAAGTAAAAGCAGGGGCAGCAGATAAAAGCTATGGGGTGCATGTAGCAGAGCTTGCGGAAATGCCCGCTGCCATTATTGACCGTGCACGCATTTTACTCGCGCAATTTGAAGCACAAGACAAGCCAGTCACACAAGGAACGGCTATTGAAATCGCTGTACAACCTGAGCCAAAAGAAGAGTTACAGTTGTCATTATTTGCACCAACGGAAGAGATGTCGCCACAGGAAAAAGAAGTATTAGAGGCACTGTCAAAATGCAATGTGATGGGCACGACGCCAATACAGGCAATGAGTTTATTGTATGAACTGCAACAAAAACTAGTGAACGGAAAGTAAGGAGGTGAGTGCATGGGCCATATTCAAATAATGGATGAATTTTTATCCAATAAAATTGCAGCCGGTGAAGTAGTCGAACGCCCCGCCTCTGTTGTGAAAGAATTGGTTGAAAATGCGATTGATGCAGGCAGTACCTCCATTGAAGTGTTTTTGGAAGAAGCAGGTCTGATGAGCATTCAAGTTGTCGATAATGGAAGTGGAATGGATGAAGACGATGCGCTCAAGTCATTTGCTCGTCATGCTACATCCAAAATCGAAAAGGAACAAGACTTATTTCGGATTCGCACACTCGGTTTCCGCGGGGAGGCATTAGCATCGATTGCGTCTGTCTCGAAAGTGACGTTAAAAACATCAGACGGTACAAGCAGTGGCGTTGAAGTGTATTTAGAAGGGGGACACGTAAAAGAGCAAAAACCAACTGCGTTTCGAAAAGGAACAGATATTACAGTAGCCCAGCTTTTTTATAATACACCCGCACGTCTGAAGTATTTAAAAACGATTCAAACCGAACTAGGGCACACGATCGATTTAATCAATCGTTTAGCACTCGGCTATCCAACGATTGCATTTAAGCTAGTGCATAACGGTCAAGCACTACTGCATACAAATGGGCGCGGCAATGTACAGCAAGTATTGGCAGCGATTTATGGGGTACACAATGCAAAAAAAATGCTCGCCTTTGAAGGAAATTCGAATGACTATAAAGTATATGGCTATGCAACACTACCTGAAGTAACCCGTGCTTCTAAAAACTATATGTCTGTATTTGTAAACGGTCGTTGGGTCAAGCATTACCTTGTGCAAAAAGCCATAGTGGATGCGTATCATACGTATTTACCGATTGAGCGCTATCCAATTACTGTCCTTTATATTGAAGGGGACCCACAGCTAACCGATGTCAATGTACATCCGGCGAAGCATCAAGTCCGGTTAAGTAAAGAGCCGGAATTACTAACTTTGATTGAAGACACGGTACGTGCGGCGATTCGCCAGACGATTCGTGTGCCCCAAGTAGAGAAGAAGGAAAAACCTACGAAGCTTCCGTCAGAGCAAATGAATTTATGGAAACAACCATCACTGAACACACAAAAGATGGACCATATCGTTAGCCGGTTAAATGAGCAACAGCCTGTAGTGCGAGAATCGGCAGTTGAAGCATCGATTCCGGAGCAACGATTAATAGTAGAAGAGCCTGTTGAGATAGTAGAAGCTATCTCACAGGTAGAAAAAGAAGTCGTTGTACCAAACGAACTCGCTGATCAAGAAGAACGCAAAGAGCCATTCCCTCAACTTGAAGTCGTTGGACAAATTCACGGGACATATATCGTCGCACAAATGGAGGATGGATTTTATTTAATCGATCAGCATGCGGCTCAGGAACGTATTAAATATGAATATTTCCGCGAAAAAGTGGGCGATGTGAATGCGAATGAACGGCAAGCGTTACTCTTACCGTTAACCTTCCATTATTCAGCGGATGAGGCGCTTATTTTAAAAGAGCACAGGGAAGCACTTGAACAAGTAGGGGTATTTTTAGAAGAGTTCGGGCATGGTTCATTCGTTGTGCGTGAATATCCGACATGGTTCCCGAAAGGATTTGAGCAAGAGATTATCGAAGAGTTAATTGAGCAAGTGCTCACGACGAAAAAGGCAGATGTCAAAAAGCTACGTGAGGAAGCGGCGATTATGATGAGCTGTAAAAAGTCGATCAAAGCGAATTATTATTTAACGAAGGAGCAAATGGTTCGCTTGCTGGATGATTTACGCGCGGCACATAATCCGTTTACATGTCCGCACGGTCGTCCTGTACTTGTGCATTTTTCTACGTATGAAGTAGAAAAAATGTTTAAACGTGTTATGTAATATGAGAGGGGGATTGGGGTGGAAAAGGTAGAAAAATTTTTAAAGATGAGTGATGGACAAGAATTATTTGTTGCTTGCTATGAGCCAACAAACCTCCTTCGAGGGCATATTCATATTTTGCATGGGATGGCGGAACATTGCGGGCGATACGATACGTATGCGAAGCAATTAGCAGACATGGGGTATTTTGTGTCGATGCACGACCATCGTGGGCACGGCCAAACGAGTGATCGAAACGGTAAGCTCGGTTTTTTTGCCGAGCATAAAGGGTTTGAACGGGTTGTGCGGGATGTCTTTGAAGTGACTCAATTAATTCGTAAAAACCGTGATCTCCCGCCAATGATTTTATTTGGTCATTCCATGGGGTCATTTATTGCCCGTCGGTATGTGCAACTTTTTAGTACGACCATTAAAGCACTGATTTTATGTGGGACAGGTGCAGGGACTCGATTACATGAAATCGGGAATCGTGTAGCCAATATTCTCGCTCAGACGAAGGGGAAAAATATCCCGAGTGAACTAATGGATAAATTGAGTTTTGGTAGCTTTAATAAATCGGTACTAAACCCGAGTACGATGTTTGATTGGCTCAGTCGTGATCCACAAGAAGTACAAAAATATATCGATGATCCGAAATGTGGATTTATTGGCACACATCAATTTTTTGCGGATGTCACATACGGGATTAGCCTAATTAGTAAAAAAGAAGAAATGGCCCGTGTGAGACATGATTTACCCGTCCTGCTCATTAGCGGTAGTGAGGACCCGGTCGGTGATTATGGCGTCGGTGTGTTTAAAGTAGCAGAACAATTAACAGAAGCAGGACTCGAAAATGTGTGTGTCTATTTATTTGAAGGGATGCGCCACGAAATTTTAAATGAAACAAATAAAGAACAAGTATACGAAGTAATCAAACGGTGGTTAAAACATGAGCAAAGACTATGACGTAGTGGCCATTATTGGTCCTACCGCATCAGGTAAGACGGCATTAAGCATTCAATTGGCCAAATGGTTGGATGGAGAAGTAATTAATGGAGATTCCATGCAAGTATACCTGGGGCTTGATATCGGAACAGCTAAAATTACACAACAAGAAATGCAAGGTGTTCCGCATCATTTACTCGATATAAAAGAACCGACAGACAATTTTTCAGTCGCGGAGTATCAACAGCTTGTACGAGCGAAAATTGAAGAAATACAAGCGCGCGGCAAGATGCCGATTATTATCGGTGGAACGGGTTTATATGTGCAGTCTGTCTTGTATGATTTTCAGTTTACAAAAGAGGATGTGAACGAGGAAGCAAGAAAAGCGTATTATGCCGAGCTTGAAAAAATAGGTCCAGAAGCGATGCATGCGCGTCTTGCTGCACTTGACCCGAAGACTGCAAAAACGATTCATCCGAATAATACACGCCGAGTCATTCGCGCGCTGGAAATGGTAGAACTAAGCGATACATCAAAGGCAAATGAAGAACATCAGCGCGGGGATATCCCGTTATATCAACATCTCATTTTAGGGCTAGATATGGATCGTGAGAAATTATATGAACGCATTAATATGCGTGTGGATGTAATGATGGAAAAGGGGCTACTAGCAGAAGCAAGGGCGCTGTATGATGCGGGGATTCGCGATACACAAGCAGTCAAAGCCATTGGGTATAAAGAATTATTTGCTCATTTTGACGGGCTTTGTACGTTAGAGGAAGCCATTGAGCAAATTCAGCAAAATTCTAGACGCTATGCTAAACGTCAACTGACATACTTCCGAAATAAAATGGACGTACAGTGGGTTTCAAATGATTTCGAGAAAATTAAAAAAATTTTCTAATTTATTGAAAAAATGGGAGGAATCTTTATATTAGTGGAGAATAGTAACAACTATAGAAATATAAAGTATCAGGAGGCGCTCTCGTGAAATCAATTAACTTACAGGACACATTTTTAAATCATTTAAGAAAAAACAATGTTTTCGTAACGGTATTCCTATTAAATGGTTTCCAGCTGAAAGGATTAGTGAAATCGTACGATAATTTTACGGTATTACTAGAAGCAGAAGGAAAGCAACATTTAATTTATAAACATGCGATTTCAACATTTGTCCCTACAAAACAGGTGACATTAAATGGTGAAGAATAGATGTTAACTACTAGCAACTGCCAGGCATTTCACTTATAATAACAAGGAATGCTGATTGAGGGGAGCTATCGTCATGAAATCAATGACAACAGATGAATTATTAAATTTACTAGATGCAAATGAAGATTTACACATTATCGATGTACGTGAAGATTTTGAAGTAGAGCACGGGATGATTCCAGGTGCAACAAATATTCCGCTTGGCGAGGTCCCAGCACGCACAGCCGAATTAGATCAATCAAAAGCGTATATTGTTGTATGTAAAGGCGGCGTACGCAGTGCCAATGCTTGCGAGTATTTAGCTGAGCAAGGCTTCGATGTGACAAACTTAGAAGGCGGCATGATGGCATACGACGGAGAATTAGAGTTTAAATAATCATGAGGGCGTAGCGGAACATCCGTTGCGCTTTTTATGATTTTGTGGAGGAAAAGGGGGATTCGCTGATAAAAGTTGTGAAACCGCTGATAAATTAGCGTACTCGCCGATAAAGGTGCAGAATCGCCGATAAAATCACAAAACCCGCTGATAAATCCTGCATACAAAACAAAAAGGATTTCCAGTGATCACGGAAATCCTATTAGTTTCGCCTTACTTATGTAAATATAGCTTTTTACGAGGTAACTGCCACTCCCTTGAATAAGAAAGAAAACGGAAGAAAATGACACCTATAAATAATCCGTACAAGAACAAGTCGCTTGTGACGAATTGTAAACCAATCAAGAGTCCGGCAATCGCTGCCCATAGTGCATAAATTTCATCGCGTAGCACAATCGGCTTGCGGCCCGCTAATAAGTCACGAATGATCCCACCCCCGCAACCTGTCAAAATCGCTGCAACGATCACCGCACTGAGCGGAAGTCCGAGTTTTACTGCATGCATCGCCCCTTGAATGGCAAATGCGGCGAGACCAATGGCATCGGTAATATTTCCCCAACGGTTCCAATGCTTAATTAAATGATGCGGCATAATGAAAAATAGTGTAATTGCCACGAGCGTTATTTGAAATAACGTTTCTTGATTCCACAATGTCGAAACCGGTAAGCCGATGAGGACATTCCGAATCGCCCCCCCACCAAATGCCGTCACAATACCTAAAATATACACACCGAATAAATCATACTCTTCCTCCATTGCAATAATGGCGCCAGATAAAGCAAATGCGACTGTACCAATTATACTAAACACATCCCAAGCCACCAAATACACCCCCTAAGTATTCCCTATGAGAATAGCAATTTTTACAAATATGAGCAATATGAAATAGTTGACGCATTTTTATGAATTGATAAGATGGTAAAGGACATAAAGAAAAGATAGGAGTAATTATTGTGGCATTTCAGACCGTTTTAACAAACGATACACTAGCATTAGCAGAGAAAGTAGAGGAGCTTGTTCGCCCTTATCATAAAAAATGTGATGATATGGCCTTTTACAATCAACAAAAAGTGTTAGCAGCATTTCGTAAGCATCAAGTAAGTGACTATCATCTACACCCATCAAGTGGTTACGGTTATGATGATGAAGGGCGAGACAATTTAGAACGTGTATATGCAGAAGTGTTTGGTGCAGAGGCAGCGATTGTACGCCCGCAAATTATTTCAGGTACACATGCGATTACACTAAGCTTGTTCGGGGTGTTACGACCAGGAGATGAGCTTGTATATATTACAGGGAAACCTTATGATACATTGCAATCGATTGTAGACGGCGGGGAAAAAGATACAGGTTCCTTGAAGGATTTTGGCATTAAGTATTGCCATGTGGATTTAATCGACAATACAGAAATCGACTGGGCGGGCGTACAAGAGGCAGTAAATGCAAACACAAAAATGATTGCCATTCAACGCTCAAAAGGGTATGCAACACGCCCATCCTTTACAATTGAACAAATTGCGGAGATGACAAAACGCATTCGCGAAATCGCCCCGCAAGCTGTGATTTTTGTGGATAACTGTTACGGAGAATTCGTTGAGCAGTATGAGCCGACAGAAGTGGGTGCAGATTTAATGGCGGGGTCACTCATTAAAAATCCTGGTGGTGGTTTAGCGAAAATTGGCGGTTATATTGCAGGTCGTGCACATTTAGTGGAAAAATGTGCGTATCGTATGACATCACCAGGTATTGGTGCAGAAGCTGGGGCAACGTTAAATACGTTAGCCGATTTTTATCAAGGATTTTTTATGGCACCACACACGGTCGCACAAGCGTTAAAAGGGGCGATTTTCACATCGGCTATGCTAGAGCAAGTAGGGATGACGACATCGCCGCATTATACAGATGCACGTACAGATTTAATTCAATCGGTATCATTCCAAACAGCGGAGCAGATGGTCGCGTTTTGTCGGGAAGTACAGGCGGCATCACCGATTAATGCGCACTATGCCCCAGAACCAGCGTATATGCCTGGATACGAGGATGATGTGATTATGGCAGCTGGTACATTTGTGCAAGGCTCCAGTATTGAATTAACAGCAGATGGTCCGATTCGCCCACCATTTACGGCATTTATCCAAGGCGGATTAACGTATGAGCATGTTAAATATGCGATTTGTAGCGCTGTCCAAGCATTAAAATAGTCAGTTCAATCGATTTCACGTATTTTTCACAAATCTACCGTCGCCCCCGTGCTATGCTAAGGGCGGAGGTGTTTTGTTTTGAAAAAATGGATTGGACTACTTATCATTATTATATTAATTGGTGCAGTGGCATGGAATAGCTTAAAAGAGCCAGCTACTGAGTTTGGCTTAACAGATGAAGGAACAGGTCTTGAAAAAGGGGATACACCGCCTCAATTTAAACTTGAGACATTAAACGGGGAGCCATTAAGCTTACAAGATGTAAAAGGGAAAAAAGTAATTTTGAATTTCTGGGCTACGTGGTGTGATCCTTGCCGTGAAGAGATGCCTGTATTTGAAGCGTATGATGCCAAACATGAAGATGTTGTGGTGTTAGCTGTGAATATAACAGATAAAGATGTGAAGGTTGAAAAAATCGCCCAGTTTGTCGATGAATACGGCTTAACATTCCCAATTTTACTGGATAAAGCAGATGATGTGTCAAAGGCATATGAAGTCATAACTATTCCGAGCACGTATTTTTTAGATGAAGAAGGCATCATCCAAATGAAAATTAACGGTGCGATTGATGAAACGATGTTGGATTTATATGTAAAGCAATTGTAATAATGTTGAAACCTCCCTCTTGATAGGCTCGTATAGCATATAAAGGGGGAGGTTTACGTGAATAGGGGAACGAGTCCACAAATAAAAATGATTGTATTTGCGATTGCGCTATTGCTTATAACGCCGTTATTTGTATTTTTTGTCCCACTTTTTTATTCGCAAACAGTCTATATACATGTCGATCATATTGCACTGCTCATTCCGATGCGAAACTTTGTGTTAGTAGGCGTTGGTTTTGCTTGCTTAATTGTGATGCTTTTATTATTGGCATGGAAGCGCCAACTCGCTACATATATGTTGGGCGGGTTGTTAGTGGTAGGGGCTATCATTGCCTTTCTCCAATCACAGACGAGCTATATCGTGATTCAGGAGAGCGGCATTGAAACAAAAATGTATAGCGATGTGAAAAACTACTACTGGGAAGAGATGACCGATATCGTGTATGACGTTTACGCGACAGATGCTAATACGTATACATTTACGATGAATGATGGTGAAACCGTTGAAATAGTAGAAAACGGTCAGCTTCAACAAATCCGTGGCACGTTTTTATCGATTGCTCGCCAGTACAATATCAACTATATAGAAAATCATCATGACTGAATGCATCTTATACGGATGCATTTTTTTTTTGAGCGAAATTAGTTTAATGAAGAGAAAATACAGATTATTTTCTATTTTATGCACCTTTTTAGGCGTGTTTTCTTATTTGTGTTAGTTTTTCTAACATACCGTTGACATCGTTCATCACAGGGAGTAATATAGCGGTAAGGGAGGTGGATGAAATGAGTAGTGAGATTCGTAGAACAATGCCGCTTTTACCGATTAGTATTGTGATGCAATTAACGGATTTAACAGCGCGTCAAATTCGCTATTACGAAGAGCATGATTTAATCCAGCCGCACCGTACTGAAGGAAATCGACGCATGTTTAGCTTAAATGATGTCGATACTTTACTTGAAATTAAAGATATGCTTGAGCAAGGCGTGAACATGGCTGGCATTAAAAAAGTATTTGCCATGAAAAATGACCCAACTGTACAAGCGGCGGCAAAAGAAATTTCAGATGCCGAATTACGAAAAATTTTACGAGAAGAGATGCGCCAATCACAGCGCATGCAAACAACTTCTCTACGTCAAGGGAATTTATCACGCTTTTATCAATAAAGTGTGTGAATTATACATGAGGGATATCCTCAGAGGCTAAACATTTTTAGGAGAGTGGAATTGTGGGTAAATACACAAAAGAAGACATTAAACGTCTAGTACAAGAACAAGAAGTAAAATTCATTCGTTTACAGTTTACAGACATTTTAGGAACAATCAAAAACGTTGAGATTCCAGTAAGTCAATTAGACAAAGCATTAGACAATAAAATGATGTTCGATGGCTCTTCAATCGAAGGTTTTGTACGTATTGAAGAATCAGATATGTATCTATTCCCTGATTATGATACATTTATGATTTTCCCATGGACTGCTACAAAAGGAAAAGTAGCACGTCTTATTTGTGACATCGCACGTCCGGACGGCACACCATTTGCTGGGGATCCACGTTCAAACTTAAAACGTCTTTTAAAAGAGATGGAAGAATTAGGTTTTACAGACTTCAACTTAGGGCCTGAGCCAGAGTTCTTCTTATTCAAATTAGATGAAAAAGGCGAGCCAACTTTAGAGGTAAATGACCATGGCGGTTACTTCGACTTAGCACCGACTGACCTTGGTGAAAACTGTCGTCGTGATATCGTACTAGAGCTAGAAGAAATGGGCTTTGAAATCGAAGCATCTCACCATGAAGTAGCACCAGGACAACACGAAATCGACTTTAAGTATGCGGACGCTGTGTCAGCATGTGACAATATCCAAACATTCAAGCTTGTTGTAAAAACAATTGCGCGCAAGCACGGCTTACATGCGACATTCATGCCAAAACCGTTATTCGGCGAAGCGGGTTCAGGAATGCACTTCAACGTATCTTTATTTAAAGGGAAAGAAAATGCGTTCTATGATGAAGCGACAGAGCTTGGTTTATCTGAAACAGCGACGCAATTTATGGCAGGTGTGCTTGCACACGTGAAAGGCTTCACGGCTGTTATTAACCCAACAATTAACTCTTATAAACGTTTAGTACCAGGTTATGAAGCGCCATGTTACGTAGCATGGTCAGCGCAAAACCGTTCACCACTTATTCGTATCCCATCTTCTCGCGGTGTATCAACACGTGTAGAAGTGCGCTCAGTAGACCCAGCTGCTAACCCATATTTAGCAATGGCTGTTATTTTAGAAGCGGGTCTTGAAGGAATTCGTCAAAAAATGACACCACCAGCAGCGATTAACCGTAACATTTATGTGATGAGCGAAGAAGAGCGTAAAGCAAATGGGATCGACAACTTACCAGTATCTTTAGATGAAGCATTAAAATTATTAGCTGAAGATGAAGTCGTAAAAAATGCTTTAGGCGAACACATTTACGAAAACTTCAAAGAAGCAAAAGAAATTGAATGTGAAATGTTCCGTACACAAGTACACCAATGGGAACGTGACATGTACATGAAAATGTACTAATAAGAAAAGCGTTGAGGCTCTAGGGCTTCAACGCTTTTTATTATAATCATGCGATGTTGGAATATAAAAAAAGAAAAGCTACGGCGGTAACCGTAGCTATGATTTAGGCAACCCTTTGATTGCGTCTTTTCTATTATATCAGAAAAATGTCTGGATGAGAATACAAAAAATAAAAATAACCGTTCATGGAAAGTTTTATCGTTCATATGATAAAAAAAGTGTAAATTTACACTTTTCAAGACGTTTGGTATAATGTAATAAAATTCAAATGGATTGTAGGTGACAGGATGGATAGAGAGTTAGAACGGCGAGTTGAAATACTTGAGGAGGAGGTCAGAAGTTTAAAGCAAGAACTCTCTCAATTAAAACGTGGGACCGATGAAACATCATATGAACCATCTCAAATAAAAAGTACCGTGTCCCAGTTGAAAAAGACGATATTTGAGCAACCGATGATGACAATAGAACGAAATGAGTCTGCTCCTACACTGGAAAAAGAACAGCCACCAGCAAAGCCGGAACGTTCTTTAGAGGAAACAATTACATGGGCACTCCCAAAAGTATTTATGGTCATTCTCGTACTTGGCGTACTTTGGGGGCTCAAATTAGTGAGTGAATACGGTTATTTATCGGACGGCGTAAAAATTCTCCTTGCGTATGCTTTGTCTATCGGATTAATGGTGTTGCCTTATGTGCTAGAAAAAAAGCAAAAGAGTTCACCAGCAGTCATTATTTCGCTCTACGGTGGCGCATTTATGATTGGGATATTAACGACGGCAGCAGGCGCGATTTTGTATGAAATCATCGGTCTGTATACAGCGCTCGTCATCGCCATTCTTTACATTATCTATGGAATTGTCATTAGTTATTACAGAGCGAATGAAGTATTAACGATTTTTGTCATTTTTACATCACTGCTACTACCTTATTTACTAGAATATATGGACTTTAGTGAGCTGCTCATTATTCAATTTGTCGTTATTTTATTTGCAGTGATTCAATTCGTTATTGTGAAGCATAGTCAGCAAATCGCGCTATATGTTACAACGGCCTTTACCTTGTTATCAGCTTTAGGATTATGGGGGTTAAGTGAACAGGTCGACATGTATTTTGCGGTGGGAATTCTTTTCATTGTCGCAATCTTCCTTTATAGCTGGTGGACATTATATGATACAGAAAGTAAATGGAAGGCGACGCATGAAGGATTATTATTTAGCTATAATGTGTTTGTGTTACTCCTATTATGGGTCGTAATAAATCAGCATGTACTTGATACGGTAATTTACCTCATTATGCTGACTATTTTTGCTGTGAAGGCTGTTGTTGCTTATAGGGAGCAACGTCCACAAGTAGTCGATGTGGCAGTAACCGTAGCGTTTCTTTCGTTAACCTTTACGCTATTTACGTTTAGCTTGTCTTATGAAATCGATGTGCTTTTACATGGTTTGATCGCATTTGTTGGGATGACGCTCGCATTACGTTTACGCGCAACGATCATGAAAGTGACGTACAGCTTTGCGTTTTTCGTTGTGACTATGATGACAATGGCAATGAGTGACGTGGATCCGTTCTTTACATTAAGTCATCTATCCCTTGTCATGCTATTGCTATATTTAATCGTCATTTATATGTATGTCAAACAGCCAAAGCACAATCTGACTCGTTTTGAAGTATGGATGGAGAAGGCGCATGTTGTCGATATTTTGCCAGTCGTGATAACCGTGTATTTTATAAGTTATTTAATCAATCTAGATTATGCCTATATGTCAACAGTCGGAAACGTACCTTATGTAGCTTTTATGGCGCTCGCTTTGTTGCTTGTTGCATCCTTTTTTATGCCGGAAAAATGGATGGGCCGATTTTTTGTCATCGCGCTTGTATTCGGGAATCTGATGGCGGTCATGGTTGTATTGCTGACGGGCTATTATTATGAGACGGTTTGGCAATTGAATTTCCTGACAAGAGGCGTGTATGTAGCGGTATTAATTAGCGTGCTTGCAGACTTTTATAGTAGTGGTCGAATTTATAAGAGATGGGAAGGTGCTCTAGCTAATAAAATCGAGCGGCTGATGAATGCGGGCATTGTATTATTTATCGTATTAATCATGAGTGTATTTTCATTATTGTATAATAGCAGTTTAGTAGACTATGCCGTTGCTGTGACAGGAAATACGATGACGATTTTTGCGGTTGCAAGCGTTACGTTAATGCTTGGTGCAAAAAGAAGCTGGCGAGATGTGAAAATCATGGGCTTTGTTCTTCTTGGGATCGGCATCTTTAAGCTGATATTCTTTGACTTATCTGCACTCGATTTACTCGTTCGCTCTGCGTTATTTATTGTGATTGGTGGCGTCGGGCTACTGTTATCGAATCGATTGTTAAGAAAATAAATATGACCGTGGCAATTTTTTGCCACGGTTTTCTTTTTGATTGGGAAATGGCAAGTAAATCAAAAAATTAAGCAAGTAAACTTAAAAGCCTCGGAAAAATTTCGGGGGAGGAAAATTTTTAGTATAGTGTTTAAACGCGAAAAAGGCGAATCGGCAAAATTCATATACAACTTAATTAAAAATATGTGACAACATAAGGGTGAAAAGTCCTGATTTGCACTTATTTTGAGATAAGTTGTATATCAAAACCGGTAGTTTGCATAATAGCTGTTTTTTTGAGTGCTGATAAAAAAAGAAGGGGGAAATTTTTTTTAGTGATGGCGCGGTGGGAAGGAATTTGGAAAATATAGCATGGAAAAAGCCTTCACAGTTAAGGATACAAATCGCGCTATTTTTTGAATGAAAATGGCTAAAAAAGATCGATTTTTTCGTGTAGTTGACTCGCCTAATGATAAGTCGATTATCCTAGTTGTTTTGAAGTTTAACGGAAAAAACGGGGCAATGAAAGGTGATTTTCCATCGTTTTTCACTCATTTTCGGCGTAAATTCGATGCTTTTTCATCGTAATACACACAAAAAAATTATATGAATAGCACAAATTTACGTTCACTTAACAAAATAATAAAAGAGTGGTGCTTGTAACATGTGAAAAAGTTCACTAGACTATAAGTATCGAATGGATGTGGAGGGGTAATGATGAGAAAAAGTATTGCGATCGATATGGACCAAGTATTAGCGAATAGTTACAAGAAAATGGTCGTGGCGTATAATGAGGCGTTTGGAGAATCCTTAACAGAAGAAGAATTTTTACATGGCACAAAAAAAAGCCTGGATCCATCGAAAGAAAAGCGGTTTTTTGAATTGCTAAATGAACCGTCTTTTTTCAGAGATTTTGAAGTGCTTGATCCTGATTCGATTGAAGTGGTACGACAATTAAACGATCATTTTGATGTCTATATTGCAACAGCTGCGATGGACGTACCAGGCTCATTTCATGCGAAATATGAATGGTTACGCGAACACTTTCCATTCCTAAACACTCAAAACTTTGTATTTTGTGGTAATAAGGCAGTCATTTATACGGATTATTTAATCGATGATAATCCACGTCAGCTACAAGCATTTCGTGGGCAAGGAATCCTCTACTCTATGCCATACAATGAGCATGTAGACGGCTATGTGCGCGTACGGAATTGGAAGGAAATCGGGGAATACTTTTTAAAAGTAGGCGTCGAAAAATAAAGCAACACAAAATAGGGCGGTAGTCAGTACAATCTGACTGACCGACCCATTTTTACGTTTGTGCCGCAATTTCCCGTATAATGAGCTGGATTAGGTGATTTTGTATTCGAAGTATTATGTACATGTTGCCGTACGATTAAAAAAGTAATAAGCGTATATTAGATTGGCCCTAGCACGTCACAATATTATTTTCTAGAATATTTCAGTTTATTCAGCTCTTTTGTTAAATAATGCACCTGCTTTTCTAGTTGTTTAAATCGTTCCAAACTACCCCCATTGTTGTTAGGGCTGTCTTGTGATTGTAACTCTTCTAGAGCAAGGACAGCTGCTGTTGTCGCTAATACATCTCCTAAAGTGACCACTATATTAGCAATGACAGCAAGCTTAGCCGCGCTGTTTTCATTCCCTTGTAGAAGCTCATTTAGCGGATCAGTGTTTTGCCCACTATTATTTCTAGCCAAACTTTAAATGCTCCTTTCATGAATGATTATTTCAGTATATGTTGGTTAGGTTGTGGAGGGTGGGCTGGGTGTGCGGAGTGGAAGGTCTTGTTGCTGTAAGCGGTCGAGGGGGATTGAATATAGGTTTTATCTAGTGCTTTATACATAATGGTTCATGAGAGTAAAAAAGGAGAAGTTCAACTTCCCCTTTTAAAAGTTCTATTGTTCGTTCAAAACGTCTTCTTTAATAAAATCGGTTGCAGATTGATATATGAATGGTGGTGTAGGTGTACCAGGTATTACTGGTAGAGGCACTACACTTGAGCCGAAGTTTATAGATGTTCCTCCATTAGCATCGATACTATTTGCAATAACTGTTCCGGTAATGTTACCTCCTCCAGAGAGCTTTAAATCAGCATGAGGTGCAATAATATATTGTCCTTTTGTAGGAACCCCACCACTAATATCAAGGTTTTTTCCCCCTGAGTAAATATTACCGTAAAATCCAGCTCCACCTGTTAATTTTAAATCAGCAGAATTTGTATAAAAAGACCCGTGAAATTGAGTTTCCCCATTGAATTTTGTTGCTTTTGTTCCTTGATAAAACATATTTACTTGATTTGAAGCGCTATCATCATTGTTCTTATTAAAAGACCCCTTAATATTAACTGAATCTTTGACAAAGATATTCAAAGTTCCTGTGCCGACAATTTTAATATGCCCCTGCTGAATATCTAATGAATTGACATATAAATTCACATTGTTACTTCCTATATCTATCGTAATTGTATTATTTTGAGTTACTGTAAATTCGTCAAAACGAATATCTTTATCTACAGTTAGTTTATAATTATCTGTCATCCAATTATTTGCTTTAAAGTTCCCATTTTCAATTATGTTAGTTTTGTTCCATTGACTTTCGACTATTTCTGTATTTTCAGGATATCGTATATTTTCCATTTCATTAAAATTTTGATGAGGGAAATCTGGTAAGTAGTCTTCGAGTTTAATATTACTAGCTTCTGATGGGAGAGTCGCTGTTCCAGTTATATTTGCCCCACCTTTAATACTAATGTTCCCATTTAAACTGCCTGCGTTTCCGTCTATTGTAGCACCTCCTACTAAAGTTATATTCCCATTAGTAATTGCTGCTATATTAGAGATGGGAGTGTTTGATGAAGTATTTCCGTTGCCATTTCCGTTCCCAGTTCCAGGACCGCCACTCGGTGGAGTAATATTAATATCTACGTCTAATGTTTGAGTTAATAAACGTGAATTTTTTTGAGAGCCTTCGAAATATCCTTCAGATGTTAGATTAAAAACACAAGGGACAGTAGAACAATCTCCTTGTATTGTAGTTTGTGCTACGGGTTGTTCATTGAATTGTTTTGAAAAATGATAAGAATTTTCGTAATTTAAAATAGTGTTCCCGTTGCTTGGACTACATTTTGAGGTATGTGTAGTTGTGTTGTATTTATCGCAAAATTGATTTTTTACTTCGTTATAATAGTAATTTTCAAAGCTACCATGCATGTCTAATATGTTTTTTTGGGCTTCATAGCTCATGCTGTTAAATACATTCATTAGGGGGGTATAAATCTCCTCTAAAACCTCTGTTATTTTAGCTTTCTCTAGGTTTATACCAGCTTCAGCGACATAGTAAATAGACTGGTCATAGCGTTCATTAACAGTTGTTTTATTTGAATTAGCTGTTACGGTTAAAAGACTTAAACCTAGTATTGAAACAAGAAATATAACTAACACTGTAAGAAATAAAGCATATCCTTTATTATTCAGATATTTCATTATGGATCTCCCCTTCTAAATGCTAGTGTTGTATTGTATGGTTGTTCATTAAGGACAAAAGTGATGGTTGCAGTATTCGTTGTTGAATTAGGTGAAATTGAAAATGAATTAATATTGTTTGCGATAATCCCTCCATCTCTATATAAACTATTGTCTGCTGTATATATATATTCTATTAATGTATTATTATTTTTATCATTAAAGTAATAATGATTGGCATCAGATGGATTAATAGTAATGTCATAAGTTTTTCTAATATCTTTAGTAATTTGTTTTAATATATAGGCAGCATCATTGATTTGCTTAGATTCAGTTACTTGTAAGGTGTTTTGTTTGTTTGCAGAAAAAATAATATTGTAGACAAATATACATACTATGAAAAGGATAATCACTGTAGCTAATATCTCAACTAAAGTGAGCCCGTTTTCATTCTTCGTTATTTTCCTCATTAATATCACTCTTTCTAATTTTAGTTATTGCCATATATAAATATTCTCGACAGTTGCTTTTAAATTATTATTTGAATCAGTAATTTCAATTAAAACGTTCCCGGCATTTGTGTAATTGCATAATGTAGAGATGGTAACCTTTGATGTATAGTTTTCGATTGGTCTTTCATAAGCGAATATTGCTGAATAAACTGTCTGATTGGTATTTGCTGTGCCGGTACAATTATTGGTATTTCCTATTCCTGTTGGATACACAGATGTATACTCCAACCCCTGCAAATATGTTGTGGATAAATTCAATAAAGAACTAGATTTTGATAGTGTATAAATTTGTTCCATTTCTTTTTGTGCAATGTATGTGGCTTCACTAATTGATTCTGATGATGAATTTGTTTTTTTCGACTGAACAAAAAAACTGAAAAATGAAATTAGAATGATCGAAATTAGTAATAGAGATACTACTGTTTCTAGTAAGGTGATCCCCTTTTCGCTTTTCAACAATTTCATTGGAAGTGCCCCTCCCTTAGATAAATTAATGGCATCTATATGAAGAATCTTCTTATCTCATCCAATCACTAGCTAAGTAAAGAAAATAACTACTAATTTACTAGGCTCTATCCCATATAGACGGATATAGGAACTAAAAGTAATCCGTTATTGGTCACTTCTGCTATTCGTGTAGGAAGTAAATACTGAAAAATATTTTAATGCGGTTAAACTAATTTTTTACACAGAAGATAATTAGTTGTACATAGCAAATTTGAGTTTAATTTACTTAACATTCGTCATTTATTTACAAAAAACGATATTCCAAGTTTGTAAGATACCTTGTTTTTTTCTATTATTATCCTTATTATAGACAATAAGTAGTATAAAATCATCAATTTATGTAAAAGTCAAACTTTTTAATGGTATATAAGAGGGGTGAAATGATGAAAGTGAAATTTAAAATTGTGATTCTAGGTTTATTAACAACTATGTTAATAGCCACCTGGTTGCCGAATTTCATCGTTGGACAGCCCGCGCTTGCTAAAGGGGATGAAACGCAATCTACCATTGCTGGCATAGAAGTAGGCGATTTAAAGGATGACGAGTTAAAGGAAGTTTTGTCTGAAGCAATCAAACAATGGACGAATGAGCCAGGGATTGTATCTGGCGGGGGGAGTTCACTGTCATTAAACCGTGCAACGATTGCGTTTGATATAGATAGTACGATAGCTACATATGAATCATTAGTAAAAAAGGATTGGTATGCCTTTTGGCAAAGTGATCGCATCGTACATTTGCCAATTAATACATTGGATAGTCAAGTGTTAAAAGATGAGATTGCGAAAGTGGCTACGTGGGAAACAGACGAGACGTATGCTCGTGTGATGACGGCAGCAGGTTATTTAAAAACAGAGCCGGTTGAAGCAGTAGTCGCAGATTTAACAGATGTGGAAACGGATCGCCTAGCCCTTGCCATTGAGGAAATTCCTGTAACGGCATTGGGTGTGTACGATATTGCAAATGTTATGAACGAAACTATTGTGAATACGGGGGAAACATTTTCCTTCATTGAAGCGCTAGGGGCAAATATAGAGGTAGCGAATAGCGAAGCATTAAACTTTGTCGCGTCCATGCTTTATCATAATGCACTCCATATGGATACTGATATTGTAGAACGTCACTCTCAAAAGCAAGTGCCGAATTATTTAGAGCCAGGTGTGGAAGTAGCGGTTGATGTCAGTGGAACAAAAGATTTGAAATTTGTGAACCGTACAGACAACCCAATGAAGTTGAAAATGACGGTTGAAAATCAACAATTAAAAGCGGAAGTGTATACAACACATAAAGAAGTGGATGTCACGATGAAAGTAGTACGTGACGAAGCCATTTCTCCTCGTACAATTACGCGTTATACGGATCAACTCGCTACGGGGCAAACACAGGAAGTGCAAAAAGGTGTACAAGGCTTACGGGTATCGGTGTACCGAACGACCCACGGAGCAGAAGAGTTAATTAGTCGTGATTATTATGCACCAATTAACCGCATTTTACTTAAATCATCACGTGAGCCATCTACTCATAAAGATCCTGATTTACAAATGGATTTAGATGGGGATGGATTAGCGGATGTGGATAGTACAAATACGACCGATGATCAAGTGAAAGTTGATGAAAATGGTAACCCTGTATTACCACCAGGCAGTCATTACGATAAGGGTGGTAACTTAATTACACCGTAAGAGAGGAGAAGCCTATATGAGAGCTACAACACGTAAGCGACTAGGTGACTTGCTTTTAGAGGCAGGTGTTATTACGGAGGAGCAGCTAACACACGCACTGGAACATAAAAGTCGTGATGAAAAGCTAGGGGACTTCTTCATTAAAGAAAATATACTAACGGAACAACAGTTGATTGAAGTACTAGAGTTTCAATTAGGGATTCCGCATGTTTCGTTAAATCAGTTTACGATTGACCCAGAACTACTTCAATTAGTACCTGTTGAGCTAGCAAAGCGGGCGAAATTAATTCCATTACGTCGTGAGAAAAATAAATTGTTTATTGCGATGGCTGACCCGATGGATTACTTCGCTATTGAAGAAGTGCGTATGGCGACAGGCTGTCAAATTGAGACGAGTATTGCGGCGAAAGATGATTTATATCGGACGATTACAAAATACTACGATTTGCAGGAATCGATGGAAGCGGCATTGTCGGATATTCAAGCGGGCACGCAAGAAACACAGCAGGAGATTGTCGATGAAGATTCACCGATGGTACGTCTGGTGAATCAAATTATTGCAAACGGTGTTGCTCAGCGTGCATCGGATATCCATTTTGATCCACAGGAAACAGGATTTAAAGTGCGTTATCGTGTGGATGGGGTATTACGTACGGAGCGTTCATTGCCGAAGCATATGCAAAATATTATGACAGCGCGTGTAAAAATTATGGGGAACTTAAATATTACCGAAAATCGTATCCCGCAAGATGGACGTATTAAAATTACGGTGAATTTCAAACCAGTTGATATTCGTTTATCGACATTACCGACTGTATACGGTGAAAAAATTGTGATGCGTATTTTGGATTTGAGTAATGCGCCAAATGATATTAGTCAAATTGGGTTTTCACCAAAAAATGAAGAGCTGTTTGGCAAAATGATTGCTCGACCAAATGGCATTGTATTAATTACAGGGCCAACTGGTTCAGGGAAATCATCTACGTTATATGCGGCACTTTCTGAGTTAAACAAAGAAGATGTTAACATTATTACAGTTGAAGACCCGGTAGAGTATCAGATGATGGGCGTTAACCAAATTCAAGTAAAAGAAGAAGTTGGGTTAACGTTTGCAGTAGGGCTTCGTTCTATTTTACGTCAAGATCCAGACATCGTGATGATTGGGGAAATTCGTGACTTAGAAACAGCACAAATTGCGATTCGTGCCTCTTTAACAGGTCACTTAGTATTAAGTACATTGCATACAAATAGTGCGGTTGAATCGATTTCTCGCTTAAAGGACATGGGGATTGAGCCGTTTTTAATCTCTTCTTCATTAGTCGGTTCCATGGCACAGCGTCTCGTACGTCGTATATGTCGAGATTGTGCAACCGTCGTCCCTGCAACGGAACGAGAAAAAGAAATCTTTGCAGAAAACGGCATGAAAGTTGAGACCGTTACGCGTGGAAGCGGTTGTGGGGCATGCGGTCAGACAGGTTATCGTGGCCGTGTCGCCATCCATGAGATTTTACCGATTGACCGTGACTTAAAAGATTTCATTATTTCTCAAGTAAGTGGTACAGTACTTCGTGATTATATGAAGCAAAAAGGCTATCACACATTATTGCAAGACGGGTTACTGAAAGTGCGAAGCGGCATTACAACGACAGAAGAAGTATTACGTGTAGCTACGACAGAATAGGGAGTGAAACAAATGAACTTAAATATTAAAGAGTTATTACTCCATGCATATAACCAAAAGGCGTCTGACTTACATTTAACGGTGGGCGTTCCACCTGTTTATCGTGTCAACGGCAAGCTGTCTCAGTATGGAGATGAGGTAGTGACACCTGAAGTCGTCAATGAAATGGTTCGTGAAATTTTACCTGATTTTAAAGTAGCGGAATTTGATGAAAAAGGTGAAACAGATTTTAACTACACACTGGAAGGCTATTGTCGTTTTCGTGTAAATGCCTATCATCAACGAAATGCTGGTGCTATTGCAGCGCGTTTAATTACAAGTGAAATTCCAACGATTGAAAAGCTTAATATGCCGCAAGTGTTGTATGAATTAGCCGATAAACCACAAGGCCTTATTTTAGTAACAGGACCAACCGGTTCAGGGAAATCGACTACACTGGCAGCGATGATCGATTACATTAATGAAAATAAAGCAAAGCACATTATTACACTGGAAGATCCGATCGAGTATGTACACCATCATAAACAATCGATTATTAATCAACGTGAAATCGGCATCGATACAGGTAGCTTTGCGAATGGTTTGCGTGCGTCATTACGTCAAGACCCGGATATTATTCTTGTCGGTGAGATGCGCGATTTAGAAACGATTTCAACAGCGATTACCGCTGCTGAAACGGGTCACTTAGTTTTCGGTACATTGCATACTTCCAGTGCGCCGACAACAATTGATCGTATTATTGACGTCTTCCCGCCACATCAGCAAGGGCAAATTCGTATTCAGCTTGCGAACGTATTACAAGGGATTATTTCGCAGCGTTTATTCGTGCGAAAGGGTGGACAAGGACGTGTAGCGGCAACGGAAATTTTAGTCGGTGTGCCAGCTGTAACGAACTTAATTCGTAATGAGAAGGTACATCAAATTCCGAGTGTGATGCAGACAAGCCGAGCACTTGGCATGCACACATTGGAGTCATCGATTCAGTCACTCGTATCGAACGGTACCGTCTCTTTACAAGAAGTGCGCCCATATATGAATGCTGGTGAGTACTAATGGCCGTTTTCAAATACACGGGCCGTAGTAAAACGGGTGAATTAAAAAAAGGGACGATTAATGCTACGAATAAAAATAGCGCGTTAACAAGATTACGAGAACAAGGAATTAACCCACGCCAGTTAGAGGAGTCAACAAGTATTTTACATAAGGATATCCCCTTAGGTGGCAAGGTCAAAACCCAGGATTTCGTCTTGTATTGTCGCCAATTTGCCACGTTAGTACGAGCAGGGGTGTCGATTGTGGAATCGACTAATATTTTAGCCCGTCAATCCACGAGCAAACCGTTAAAGAAAGCGCTTGAAATCGTCGAGGACGATATTCGGACAGGTATTCCTTTATCGCAAGCAGTAGCAAAACACCCAAAAGTATTTCCAGAACTGTTCATCAATTTAATGAAATCTGGGGAGGCAACAGGGAATATCGATGATACATTAGAACGCTTAGCCGATACATTTGAAAAGCAATTTAGATTAAAGAAAAAAGTGCAATCGACCATGGCGTACCCAGCCATTTTATTAACACTGACGATCGGCGTTGTCATTTTTTTAATGGTCGTCATCGTCCCGCAATTCGTCAAATCCTTTGAAGAGATGGGCGCGGAATTGCCGACGATTACGGTGGTGACGGTAGCGGTTAGTGATTGGCTCAGACAGTTTTGGTGGGTTGTAGTAGCCCTTCTTATTGGTGTCGTTGTGTTATTTAATTTTTTATATAAAACTAATCAGCAGTTCAAATACACGGTGAATTATATATTGCTCCGAGTGCCAGGCTTCGGTCCGATATTACAGAAAACAGCGCTTGCTCGTTTGTTACGAACATTGTCTTCACTATTTAGCAGTGCCGTCCCGATTTTACAAGCATTAACGATTTCAGAGCGTGTAAGTGGTAATCCGGTGATTAGTGAGGTCATGATTGAGGCGCGGAAAAGCTTAGAAAAAGGGAGTACATTATCCGAACCCCTTGAGCAAAGCTGGCTATTCCCTCCGATGGTAACGAATATGGTGAAAATAGGTGAATCGACGGGTTCACTCGATTACATGCTAGAAAAGGTTTCAGACTTTTACGAAGACGAAGTAGACCGTGCAGTAGATACATTAAAATCGTTAATTGAACCGATGATGATTTTATTTTTAGCACTAACGGTCGGCGTTATTGTGATAGCCATTTTATTACCGATGTTTAGTTTATATGAACAAATGTAAAATTTTGTAAATTTTAAGTTACTATAAGTATAATAGTGGGTGAAGGTAGGGCGTTTTGTAAGGAGGCATCAAAGTGAGTGACGTCCGTACAAAAAATATAAAAATATAAAAGGGGAGGTTTTAACATGTTTCAACAACTAAAAAAACGTATTAAAAATGAAAAAGGTTTAACATTAGTCGAGCTTTTAGCGGTAATTGTTATTTTGGGGATTATTGCAGCGATTGCGGTGCCGGCGATTGGGAATATTATTAATAATTCACGTGATAAAGCTATATTATCAGAAGCATTAAACGTCATTTCAGGAGCGAAAATTGCTTATATGGATAATCAATGTGGTAATGCTGGTAATGCTGCTGATAAAATTTGTACAGGAACGACTGAGTTAAAAGCACATTTAGATGGCTTTACTGATGCTGAATTAGCTAATTTATCCGTTACTCTAGATGCAGATGGAAAGTGGCAATTAGACGCAAGTAGTTGGACTTCGCTAGGTACATTCTCTAAAACAGATGCAAAATATGCAATGACAGGAATCCAAACTGAAGAGGCCATTGCTAACAGGCTTAATGGTAAATAGGTAAACTAAATGATAAGGTAGCCATTCACCGAACACCCAATCACGATTGGGTGTTCCATTGAGTGACTAACGAGTTCACTAGATTGAGAAATGAATTGAAAAAGGGGGCCCTGCTATGTTCAAAGTGAAGAAAAAATCACATGTTAGCATTGAGCTGAACGATTATGTATTGCGGGCTCTTGTATCAAAAGGGCCGAATTTAGTACAGCCGCAATGCTATGAAATCCCATTGCCACAAGGGCTTATGCAGGACGCGATGTTAGAGGATGAAATGGCTTTATATGAAATTGTAAAAGAATATGCACCTAAATGGGGAGGCAAAAATCAAAATGTCCGTTTTTTTGTACCGGATACTTCTGTTCTATTAAAAACGATTGAGCATCCAATTGATGTAGAACCAAAGGATTTGCGCGGTTATGTGGAAATGGAGATTGGGCATTCCATTCATTTACCGTTCCAAGAGCCGTTAGTCGATGTGTATGACCCGGTACCGGGTGATAGTAAAGCGATTATCTTTGCAGCGCCACCAGAAGAGGTCCGTAAATGGATGGGCATTTTACTCGACAATCATTTAAAACCGCAAGTCGCGGACATTCGAGCATTAGCAAATCTACGCTTGCTTGAACATTTACAAATGGTGAATGCCGATCGAACGTACTTAATTGCGGATTGGTCCATTAATGAGGTGTCTATCTGTATATATTCAGCAGGGAATGTGGAGTTTTTACGTTTCCAATCGATTGATACCGATTTAACGAAGTGGCAACATCGTGTGGTCGATGAAGCAAATGTAGAATTTCACTATGATGGCGATATTCAAGACTACCGGATGATTATTACGGACCAAGTGTTAGAGCTGGATCGGATGATGAACTTCTTTAAATTCTCCTTACATAAAGGCGAAAAATCGGTAGATGAAATTATGATTTTAGGCGATAACCCGTTATTAACGACGATTTCTGAGTTTTTATCAGAAAACTTTACAACTCCGATTCAAGTAATCAATGATGCAATTATTGCAAAGAAATTTCCAGGCTTTCAAGCGAAGCATGCTTCTTTGTTAGGCTTAGCATTAAAGGAGGTTAAAGGATGATTCCAGATATTAACCTCTTACCGAAAGTGGACCAAGATGAGGGCAGCTCCAAGACCATTTTTATTTTAATCGGTATTATCACGCTTCTTTTGTTAGCTGTTATGTCGTGGCTTTACTTTTCTGCTCGTGTAGCTGTCGTGAGCCTCGCAGCAGAAGAACAATCGTTACAAGTAGAGCGTGATGCGTTGCAAGTGGAACTCACAAATTTACAAGGGGCAAATCAAGGCTCACTGGAGGAAGCAGTTGCCTTTGTGGAGCTTGTTTCATATGATGTATCACCAATAATTGATACGACTAAAGCTTTACTGCCATCGAATACATATTTGCGTAATTATACGTTTGAACAATCGAGTGTGTCGATTGATATTGATTTTGAGACATTAAATATGATTTCAGCATATGTAGAACGATTGGAGCAAAATCCGTACTTTTTAGATGTACAAGTAGATTCCATTGCAAACTTTGATGTGAATCCAACGAGTGAAGAAGAGGCTGAGATTGACCGTTTTACGGAAGTGCCTCGTTATTCGGCAACGGTTATGTTACATATTAATGATCTGTATTTAGCTACTGGAGGTGTAGATTAATGCAACTTTCAAGTGGCAAAAGTTCTGAAGTGCTTCTTCTTTCAGCACTTGTATTAGCTTTATTGTTTGCTGTTTATTATTATGTGGTGAAACCGAAGCAAGAGGAGGCTGCTAATTTAGAGAGTTCAGTTAGTAGCTTGAATAGTGAGATCACGTCGATTCAAGACCAGATTACCTTAATAAAAGAAGAGCGATCTGGCGACATTCCAAATGAATTTGCCTTGCGTAAAAAAGTACCGGCTAGTCGAGAAATTGATCGGATTTTATTAAATATTGAAGAGGTAGAATACGTATCAGGTTCAACGGTGTTAGGGATGAGGTTTAATAATTATGATTCGCTTGTATCAGAATCAGCATTAACCGACCCAAATGCTACAGAGGAGACGACAGATGAAACAGCACAAGGAGAAGTTGCTGAGACGGAACAAAATCCGGTTTCAACGATTGCCACAGCAAATGTACCGTCTAATTTAAAACTAGTGACATTTGAAGTGGATGTAGAATCACCAAACTTTGAAAAATTACAGTTATTTATTAAAGAAATTGAGCGATTAGAACGTGTGATGCACATTGATAAAATTGATTACCAACTACCTGGTGAAGAAGATTTACTAGCAGAGGATCGTTCAGAATTCGCAGCAGCAATCATTCAAATCACAACATTTTATTACGAATAAGGGGCCGAAGTATGGACATGATGTATACGATTGTATTTGGGATATTTGGTCTCGTATTCGGTTCATTTTATAATGTGGTAGGTTTACGGGTGCCAAAAGGGGAATCGATTGTGACCCCGCCTTCCCATTGTACAAATTGTAGCAAAAGGTTAACGGCATTTGAGCTAATTCCTGTGCTTTCCTATGTCATGCAGGGAGGGAAGTGCCGGGAGTGTGGTGTCAAAGTGTCACCGATCTACCTATTGACAGAGCTATTGACAGCGGTCCTTTTTGCGCTGAGCTATACGGTGTTTGGCTTGAGTACGGAGCTTTTTGTGGCATTGCTGTTTGTTTCATTACTCGTCATTATTAATGTTTCAGATATCGCGTATATGCTCATTCCGAATAAAATCTTATTATTTTTCTTACCATTTTTAGTGATAGGACGTATTTTATCTCCGCTTGAGCCGTGGTGGGATAGCTTGCTCGGGGCTAGTGTTGGGTTTAGTATATTGCTACTCATAGCGGTTGTCTCAAAAGGTGGTATGGGGGGCGGCGATATTAAGCTCTTCTTTTTAATTGGTCTAGTGCTTGGTACGGTCAATGCCCTGTTAACCTTGTTTTTAGCATCTGTTATTGGGATGGTAATCGGGGTGATGGTATTAAAAGTGCGCGGTCAAGGAAGGAAAACGCCTGTACCGTTTGGACCATCGATTGCGATTGGTGCGCTGATTACCTATTTTTATGGTTCACAGCTGATCGAATGGTATTGGCAATTATTTTAAATGAAACAAGGTGAATTCTACGGAATTTACCTTTTTTTATGTGGATTAGGCAAGTAAAATTGAAAATATGGCAAGTAAATCAAGAAATAAGGTAAGTGAAATCGAAAATAAAGCAAGTACACCGCTGACTTTATAATAGATGGTGTTCAGCTAGTAGGATTTTTTGTTCATGTATCGAATGAATCAACTTAGGGGGGATTTAGATGAAACCGATTATTGGTGTGACCATGCATTCATCAGAGAGAAAATTTGAAATTAATGATACGTATATTCAAGCTGTTTTACAGGCAGGGGGCATTCCGCTTTGCTTCCCGCATATTACAACGGGCATTGAGGAATTTATCTCCAAAATAGACGGGTTACTTTTAATTGGGGGCCATGATATTCATTCGAAATTTTTTGGAGAAGATCCCATTCCGATGCAAGGGATGGTCATTGAACAACGCGACGAAAGTGATTTTCAAGTATTACAGGCCGCATTAAAGCGCGACTTACCTGTTTTTGCGGTTTGTCGCGGCCATCAAGTGTTGAATGTGGCGCTTGGAGGCTCCCTGTATCAAGATATTCCGTCACAAGTAAATGGGGCTATACAACATGCCCAAAAATCAGCACGTCATGAAAAGATTCACCGTGTTGTCGTAAAAGAAGGAACACAGCTATTTGAGTTAATTGGCAGTGAAGTGTGGACGAATTCTTTCCATCATCAAGCGATTAAAGAAGTAGGGGACGGCTTAATGGTTACGGCGTCTACGAGTGATGGGATTATTGAAGCAATTGAACATCCAGATTATACATTTTGTTTAGGGGTGCAGTGGCATCCAGAAGAGCTAGCTATTAAACAAGATGATGCATCGCTTACTTTATTTAAAGCGTTTGTGGATGCTTGTCAAAAATAAAAAACGATGTAGGCGAAGTGTGACCTTGCCTACACGTTTTATTAATGAATATTTCGGTATAAACCAACGACTTTACCTAAAATCTTCACTTGGTCTACTAAAATCGGATCCATTGAAGAGTTTTCAGGTTGTAAGCGGAAATGTGTTTTTTCCTTATAGAAGCGCTTCACTGTTGCTTCATCATCTTCGGTCATCGCTACAACAATATCCCCGTTGTTCGCTGTAGATTGTTGTTTTACGATGACGTAATCCCCATCTAAAATGCCCGCTTCAATCATCGATTCGCCCATAATTTCCAGCATAAAGATTTGATCCTCACTTGTGCCATATGTGTTTGGGAGTGGGAAATATTCCTCTGTATTTTCAATGGCCGTAATCGGTAGCCCAGCTGTTACTTTGCCGATTAAAGGAACATGAATAACGTCTACTTTAGTTGTGAGTGTATCTTCTTGATTTAATATTTCAATAGCACGTGGCTTTGTAGGGTCACGACGAATTAGCCCCTTGCTTTCAAGACGAGCTAAATGACCATGAACGGTTGAACTAGAAGCTAGTCCGACAGCTTCCCCTATTTCACGAACGGACGGTGGATAGCCTTTAGAACGTACTTCTTCTTTGATGAATGCTAAAATTGCTTCTTGTCGTTTAGATACTTTTGTCATGTTTTTTCACCTCTCTGTAAGAGTTCTTCCTTATTATTTATATTCAGTATAACATATGCGAACAGAAAAGCAAACGTGAGTTCGAAAAAATATTGACAAAAAACGAACAGTTGTATTAAAATGAGAACATATATTCCGAACAAGTATTCGAGGGGGATTTGTGGATGAATTGGTTAAAGAAAAATAACTATGTAACTCTACTTTTAGGGGTTACAGTAGCGTTTGTGACATACTTATACATAACAGATGAAAAAATTGAGCAATACGAACAGATTACAGTTCAGCATGGCGATACTTTATGGTCGTTAGCCGATGAATATCGTGGTAAAATGTCTACGCAAGACTGGGTTTCTTTTGTACAAAAGGAAAATCATTTATTTAATCAACTGCTAACTGCAGGTCAAACGATTACGATTCCTGTTGAAAAAGACTCCGTATATGTTGTTAGACTTTCAACACAAGAAGAAACGAATTCCATTAAAGTAGCGAGTGAACAACGATGACACAACAAAAACAAGCTGTCGTTTATTGCCGTGTAAGCACAGTGAAAGAAACGCAAGAAACATCTTTAGTCAGGCAGCGTGAAGAATTAACACGTTACGCCCAGCAGTTACAGTTTACCGTAGCGGCTGTTTTCGAAGATCAACAAAGCGGTTATGATGTTGACCGAGACGGCTTGCTTGAAATGCTTGATTTTATGAAAGCGAATAGTATTCAAACACTTTTCATTCAGGATGAAACCCGGTTAGGGCGTGGCAATGCTCGGATGGCTGTGTTGCATTTACTGTTAAAGCAAGAGGTAACGGTTTATTCATTGAATGAAGCGGGACCACTATCATTAAATGAGATGGATACAATGCTGTTAGAAATATTAGCGATTGTAGAAGAATATCAGCGGAAATTGCATAATGCTAAAATCCGACGAGGGATGAGGCGCGCTGTAGAAAATGGCTATCGTCCAGAGTTAAATTTAACAGAGCGCGGCAACCTAGAGGGACGTGAACGAATTGAAGTCCCAATTGAAGAAATCGTAAAGCTTCGCGATAGAGGCATGACATTTAAAGAAATTGCTAGTACATTACAAGGGCTAGGATTTCAAGTAAGTAAAGCGACGATAAATCGCCGCTACATCGAATATGCCGAGCAACAAGAACAATCAGCAGAGTCACCAGAATAAGTTCTGGTGCTCTTTTTTATGGGGAAATTGTAATCTATTTTGTTGGTTCATAATGAGCAAATCCCAAAACATATATTACCATTTGAGTAACCGTTGCTTTCCGCTCCGGCACTCGCTTTCCACGGGCGAGATCAAGCCTCCTCGTCGCTCATGCTTCCGTGCTCCTGTCGTTGCGCTTTCGTCTGCCTCCTCTACAAGCAACTATTGTTGAATACAATAATCGATTACTCAAAAATAATGAAAGATTCTCATTGATGACGATAGAGAATAGGCGACGATACGTGTAAACGGAAAGAAATTGATTTCTTTTAGCAAAGGTAAATACTTGTTTAGAATATTAAGGAGCACTCCACTTTGCCGTAGCGCGCCATAGCCACAGGAGCCGCAACAGGAGATCCAAACAGGCCGCGCCTGTTTTAGCTCCTGTGTAGGCTGTGGCAAAGCGCGGAGGCTATGATACATACCTTTTACTATTCAACTGGTATTTTTAGGGTGCATTTTTACTCATTAGGAGTTGTAGATAGAAATTTGTCGAAATAACCAGAATAAAGCACAATCACTTGCACTTCCGCTTATTTTCTCATACCTTTGTAATAGTTAGTGTAGAAAGGTGAGACATGTATGCTATCAAAAGAAAAAATTGCTCGCATTAATGAGCTATCTAAAAAGAAAAAAGCGGGAACATTAACAGAAGCGGAAGCAAAAGAGCAATCGCAGTTACGAAAAGAGTACTTAGACACATTCCGCAACACGATGCGCGATACAATTGAAAATGTAAAAATCGTTGACGCAGCAGGAAATGATGTAACGCCTGAAAAAGTGAAGCAAGCACAAGAGAAAAAGTTCTTAAATTAATTAAATGTTGCACTGATGTAATGATGTGTCACATTTAACAAAAAAGTATAACATATTTACTTGAAAAGCATTGTTTTATTTAACAAATATGACTAAACTATATAAGAACAATATTCGTGCGAGAAAGGATGTCATAATATGACACAACACATGGATCAGTTAGCGATTAACGCTATCCGAACATTATCAATTGATGCAATTGAAAAAGCCAACTCTGGTCACCCAGGCTTACCAATGGGTGCAGCTCCAATGGCGTATACATTATGGACAAAGCAATTACGCCACAACCCACAAAATCCTAAATGGTTTAACCGCGACCGTTTCGTATTATCAGCAGGTCACGGCTCGATGCTATTATATAGCTTACTGCACTTAGGTGGTTATGGGTTAGACATGGAAGAAATCAAAAACTTCCGTCAATGGGATTCAAAAACACCAGGTCATCCAGAGTATGGTCATACGGTAGGGGTAGAAGCAACAACTGGTCCACTTGGTCAAGGCATTGCGATGACAGTGGGGATGGCAATGGCTGAACGTCACCTTGCTGCCACTTACAATAAACCAGGTCATGAAATTGTAGACCACTATACAGTTGCATTATGTGGCGATGGCGACTTAATGGAAGGTGTTGCGGCAGAGGCCATTTCATTAGCAGGTCACTTACAACTGGAAAAACTAATTGTCCTATACGATTCAAATGATATTTCATTAGACGGTGATTTAGGAAAATCGTTTTCTGAAAATGTTAAAAAGCGTTTTGAATCATACGGCTGGAACTACTTAAGAGTAGATGATGGCAACGATGTTGAAGCAATCAACAGTGCTATTGAACAAGCGAAAAAGAACACGGGTGGTCCGACATTAATTGAAGTGAAAACAGTCATTGGTTTCGGTTCGCCAAATAAATCAGGGAAAGCGGATTCTCACGGTGCACCACTTGGAACAGATGAAGTTGTATTAACAAAAGAAGCATACAGCTGGGCACATGAGCCATTCCAAATTCCACAAGACGTGTACGATACATTTAAAGCAGCTGCAGAAGTACAAGGTGTACAAGCAGAAGCAGCTTGGAATGAAACATTTGAAAGCTATAAAGCACAATTCCCAGAATTAGCAGCGCAGTTTGAAAATGCAATGAACGGTGAAATTCCAGCGGACTACGATGCAGAAATTCCTGTATATGAAGTAGGTAAATCTGTTGCAACACGTTCATCTTCAGGAGATGCGATCAACGCGCTTGCGAAAAAAGTACCTTCATTCTTTGGTGGTTCAGCCGACTTAGCGGGATCGAACAAAACAACAATGAAAGGTGCAGGCGACTTCTCGGCGGAGAACTATGCTGGCCGTAATATTTGGTTCGGTGTACGTGAATTTGCGATGGGTGCTGCACTAAATGGTATGGCTTTACACGGTGGCTTAAACGTATTCGGTGGTACATTCTTCGTGTTCTCTGATTATGTACGTCCAGCTGTTCGTCTATCTGCATTAATGGGCTTACCAGTAACGTATGTATTCACGCACGATTCAATCGCTGTTGGTGAAGATGGTCCAACACATGAGCCAATCGAGCACTTAGCGTCATTACGTGCAATGCCAAACCTTTCTGTGATTCGTCCAGCCGATGCAAACGAATCAGCGGAAGCGTGGAAGGTAGCATTGACAAGCGAGTCTACACCGACTGTTTTAGTATTATCTCGTCAAAACTTACCGGTTCTTGATGCGCCAATCGAAACAGTACGTGAAGGTGTACAAAAAGGTGCTTATGTACTTTCACCAGCTACAAAAGAAACACCAGATGCGATTTTAATCGCAACTGGCTCAGAGGTTTCGTTAGCGGTAGAAGCGCAAAAAGCATTATTAACAGACGGTATGGATGTGTCTGTCGTATCTATGCCTTCAGTAGACCGTTTCGAAAAGCAATCAGCAGCGTATAAAGAATCTGTTCTTCCAAAAGCAGTGACAAAACGTCTTGCGATTGAAATGGGCTCGTCTTTAGGCTGGCACAAATATACAGGCTTTGACGGCGATGTATTAGCAATCGATCAATTCGGTGCATCAGCGCCAGGCGAGTTAGTGATGGAGAAATACGGTTTCACAGTCGAAAACGTAGTAGCAAAAGTAAAAGCGCTATAATACAAGAAAACATAACAGCTTCTCTTGAACCTTTAAATTTCGCATGAAACACTCGATTTCTGCGACGAGTAATCGCAGGAGCAAAAGTAAAAGCGCTATAATACAAGAAAGTATAACAACTTCTCTTGAATCGATAAATTCGATATGAAACACTCAATTTCTGCGACGAGTAACCGCAGGAGCAAAAGTGAAAGAGAGGTAGTTCTATGCTACCTCTCTTTTGGCTTTTTCGATATGGAAACGAAAATCGAGATCATATTTGTGATACATATGGCGATAAAAATAGTTGTATCGGAAGAATTGCCGTTCAGTACGAATGCATCGATAATGATGCCGGTACTATATAATAATTGTCCCGCAATGATACTAGAAAAAGCTGCATATAACACTGTAATCCAAGTGGGAATGACTTTTGCAATAACGACGGCTAAAAAAATGATGCTGAAAATAAATATTGTTCGGAAAATAGGCTGCCATACAGTAAATGTATGGTCGATTGTAAAACTTGTATATGTAAAATCCATATCGGTCGCCTCCCTTTTCTAAATTTTACCTTATTATGAATAGGGATGCTATGATGAACTGGGAAGTTAAAAATATGGAAAAAGCGATAAATCATATATTTCTAAGGCTTGTACAATGAATTCTATAGCAACACTTTTAGAATTAGTGTATAATCCTCTTTGGAGAGTTTTCTCGGGATTTCGTATAGTGGAGGAGGTTGGATTAGAATGATGCCAATATGGTTAGGAGTATTACTTATCATTGTCGCTTTAATCGGGGGCGCAGCTATCGGTTTTTACGCAGCCCGTCAATATATGATGAAGTATTTAAAAGAAAATCCACCAATTAATGAACAAATGATTCGTGTGATGATGGCACAAATGGGACGTAAACCATCTGAAAAGCAAGTGCGCCAAATGATGTCTCAAATGAACAAGTTCCAAGATAAATAATGAGAAAGGTTGTCTTACATTTTGTAGGGCAGCTTTTTTTGTTAGTGGAAAATGATCAGTGCATCTAGCTAAGAAGGAACATCAACGGACATAGTATGAGTTGTATTTTAATAATAAATTAACAATGAAAATTGAACATATTTTATTGCTTTCATTTAGTTTCTAGTCTACTATCAAAACATAGAAAGTCGCAGGAGGCAAAATTATGGGAAAAGAAAAAACGAATGTAGAAAGCTTTGATTTAGATCATACAAAAGTAGCGGCACCGTATGTACGCTTGGCTGGTAAAAAACAAGGTGTATATGGCGATGTTGTTGTGAAATATGATATTCGATTTAAACAACCAAATAAGGCATATATGGAAATGCCAGCACTTCACTCTTTAGAGCATTTAATGGCGGATCGTATTCGTAATCATACAAATCATGTCATTGATTTATCACCAATGGGCTGTCAAACAGGTTTTTATTTATCTGTGATTAATCATGATAATTATGACGGCATTTTAGACGTGTTAGAGAAAACATTAAAGGATGTATTAGCGGCGGATGCAGTGCCAGCTTGTAATGAAGTACAATGCGGTTGGGCGGCTAGCCATAGTTTAGAAGGAGCGCAACGCTTAGCAAAAGAATTTTTAGACAAACGCGCGGAATGGCATATTATATTTGCATAGTAAATGATGAAAAAGAAAAGTCGAGTCGTTAGGGAGAAGCCTATCGCTCGACTTTTTAAGATATGCAAAATAGCGTATGTGGCACATATTGATCTAAAAATTCACGTACCGTTGCTTCATATTTTATGGGGTCCTCATTAAAGGCTTGTGCATGATCGCCTTTTTCAAATAATCGCAACATCTTCGGTCCTTCCTTTGCTTTATATAAGTCAACCGTCATGGCACACGGGATAAATGTATCATGTAAATTGTGAATAAATAACACAGGTTTTTCGATATTTTTTACCGCGTCTTTTGGTACGATGTTTTTTGTCCAATAGCCATCCCGCAAGCGCATAAACAAATCTGTCAGGTGTACTGCCCATTTTAACTCAATCGAAATGGAGCTTTTGACAATGGAATACAGCAATTGTTTAAAGTCAGAAAATGCGCAATCTGAAATATAAAAATCAGCTTGATCTTCAATGATGCCTGCATACAATAGCGTCGTGGCAGCACCCATTGATTCGCCGTGAATACCAAGCGTTGCCTCTTCGCCGATGAGCCCACGAATGAAATGGACGACAGCTTGTAAATCCATTTTTTCGTAGTAGCCGTAGCTTGTCGTTTTGCCCCCTGAATCCCCGTGGCGTCTATGGTCATAAACGACCGTATTGAAGCCGAGCCGCTCGAACATCCGCGCATACTTTGTCGAGTTCATCTTATTTTCAGTGACACCATGACAAATAATCATAGTGTTTTTAGTTGCAAGTGGTTTAAAGAAATAGCCTTTTATATCGTAACCATTTGGTGAGGCAATCGAGAGTTCTACTTTTGTGACGTTATTAAACCAAGCTTCGTCAAAACGTTGCGCCTTTGTTTCGCGTTCTAAAATAAAGTCATTGTCTTTTTGTTTAATGTACATCAATTTGTTGGAAAGGATAATACCGGATATCGTCGTTACTGTCGCTACAATACTAGATATAAATAGTGCTTTCTTCCTCATTCTTTTTCACCTCTCTCTATATTATGTGAAGGATTATAAATTCCTCTACATTTGTCGTGAAAAAATATCAAATTTCTCGCTATCTCGAAAACACAATAATTATTTGGTAAAGTGAGCAGGAGGACCTGACAGAGATAACGGAAGTAGCTAGGTTGCTTGTTTGCTATTTCTGTGTTGGACAGATAAGGTGTAGCCACAATTGGACAACGGTAAAATTTTAGGTCAATGATGCTTCAAACGGCGAAAAATGCTATAATTTAGTGGAGAGTTCATAAAGAAGGTGAATCGCATTGGCAAAAAATAAAAGACAAAAGCAAGCGGGCCAACCGAAACAAGAAAAGGAAAGCTTAACATTAGCAGATCAACTTGGTGGGGATGTGCTGGCAAAGCTAAAAGAGGCAAAACAATCGCTTGCAGCGGAAGAGCAAAAGAAGGAAGAAGAGCGTACAGCACGTCTAGCCTTTGAACGAAAGCAACGTGAGAAAAATATGAGCTTTGAAGAGTTATTTGAAAAGTATGGCGATCAAGGTTCGAAGTATTAACAGCTAGGCATGGGAAAGGATCTCATGCCTTTTTTGGAGGGAACAATTTGCACACATTTAATCCAAGACAGTTAGTACCAGGTTTTTATCATACATGGCCGTTTACATTGCATATTGAATTTGATGAAATGTATACGCAAATCGATCAAATCATCGAGCAAATTTTTCATGAAAAAGATGAGTTAATCGTTGTAGTCAACACATTTCCGTCACAGAGAAAGAAGCAAAAAAGTCCAAGGCTGCTTGAACGGTTTTTAAAAAATAAAGCGTTAAAATATACGATGACGACAAATGAAACGGAATTTACATTAGATGCGGAACGATACATAGCGGTGCAATTTCAACTGACATGTCAAGTGAAGGATGTATATTTAAGAAAACTATTATATGCTTGTGCTCATGCAGATTATCGGATACATCCGTATTTTAAAAGAGGGGCGGCCTATTTCTCACCAGATGTCTTTATTTATAATGTGACAAAGGAAACGGTACTTCATGTGTATGATGATCGTGGTTGTGAGCTTATGTTTCAGTATGAAGAAATGACCGCGCTATAGTAAAACGAGTTCCCTCTAAGATGAGGAAACTCGTTTTGTTATGATAAGGATTATTTTAGCTAAGGAGACAAAGACGATAGCTCCTACTGTATCAATCATCACGTCATCAAATAGCCCTGTACGGCCAGGAAGGAATGTTTGACGAATTTCATCGATAGATGCAATGAAGAAAATCGAGAGGATTGCGAATAATGTAGGGAATCGCCAGTTTAATTTGCGATACAGTAAGAAAAATAGGACGGCAATAATCCCGTATCCTGCAAAATGGGTCGCTTTTCTAATAAGAAATTCAATGAAGTAGACATAGCCGCGCGTTTCTACAGAAATCGGTCTATTCCAATACGTAATTTCAATGTGACTTAATTGCTCCTTAAATGGTTCATCTGCTAAAATTTCTCTCAATTCGGGTACGATCGTTTGTTGTTCATATGTCATATTAGACATAATGCCAACTATAGTTAAAGCGAGTACAACAAGGAAAATATATTTTTTCATCGGTGATCTGTATAGAAATGTTGCTTTACAATGGCCATGGCTTTGGATAAGTCATCCATTGTTTGCGCTTCCTTGTAGGCTGCAACCGACTGAAGTAGCTGTTCTTTCGTTCGTGCACCGATGACGGTAGAAGCGATTGTACTGAAATGTAAATTAAATGCGAGTGCAAGTGCATGGATGTTGTTGTACTCATGTTCTAGTTGTTCAAGCACTTGCTGTAATTCTTGTTCATGAAAATTCATATACGGTTTTAGTCGTTGGCGCCATTCAGCTGTTAATAATCCTTTTGCAATGGAACCGCGTGTCACAACCGATGCACCAGCGTTGTGAATCGTTTCAAACCATTCTTCAGGACGGCGGTCTAGTAAGCTAAATTGCATCATATTGCTCACCGCATGACTATTTTGCAAAAATGGCACAAAGACGTTTGGGCGAATAGAGGAAATACCATATTCCCGAATAAGCCCTTCTTTTTTTAATGCCTCAAATGTTTCAATTATTTCTTCCCACGGGTCCTCGATTGTACCACCGTGCAGTTGGTATACATCAATATAGTCGGTTTTTAGACGACGTAAACTGTCCTTTAAGCCATTCTTAATATGTGCTGGTGACGGATCCCATGTCCAACTATCTGTTCCTTCCTCCCAGCGATTACCTACTTTTGTGGCCAGTATAATGTCTTGGCGAACGGGCTGTAACACGGTCCCGATGATTTCTTCATTCATGCCTTTATCATAAAGGTCAGCTGTGTCAAAATAGTTCATGCCTACCTCAAGCGCGGCTTCGATAATGGGACGTGCTTCATCTATTGTTGTGGGTAGTGACATACAGCCTAGACTTAACTCTGATACTTCAAGCGGACTATTTCCTAATGTTCTTTTTTTCAATTCCTTTGCCCCCTCAATGACTTGTTCGTTCTTTTATCCCGCGTTAACGGGCATTAAGACTCCTACCTCAAGGCTTAAGAAAAATCGAGAAGCATAGGTAGGAGATCAACTGCCCGTAAAAGCCCGATTGGTTCAGGGCAACAGGACGTTGGTCACGCAGGCGTTGCGCTCGCGTTGTGGCGTTCTTAGCTTGCGTTCCTCTCTCTCAATCAGTGGGGGATGAGGAAAACCCCCCACTGATTGAAGTTTCACTTTATTCGCTATACGCAACATATCATTTGAGTCCGTTTTAGTCGAGATGTGCCTTTGTTAATGTTACAATGAAATCAATGAAAACGACAAGTGGGGGCAAATAAATGAAAAAGTTTGAAGAGAAAACGATCCATTCACAACCGATTTATCATGGCAAAGTGATTTCATTAAAAGTAGATGATGTGACATTGCCAAATGGTGAAACGAGTAAGCGTGAGATTGTCAATCATCCAGGGGCAGTAGCGGTTATTGCCATAACGGAGGAAGGGAAATTAGTCGTTGTAGAGCAGTACCGAAAAGCGTTAGAACGTTCGATTATTGAAATTCCAGCAGGGAAATTGGAGCCTGGGGAGCTTCCCGAGGTGACGGCTGTTCGCGAACTAGAGGAAGAAACGGGGTACGGGTGCAAGGAACTTACATATTTACAATCATTTGCAACATCTCCTGGATTTGCAGATGAGATTATCCATTTATTTGTCGCACGTGGTTTATATCAAATCGAGAATCGCGCGGCAATGGATGAAGATGAGTTTGTAGAGTTAATGGAGATTACGGTCGAAGAGGGCGAGCAAATGGTAGTGAGTCAAAAAATCTTTGATGCTAAAACAGCATTCGCTATTTTATGGCTGAAAATGCAAGCATAATATTTGTCGAATAGAGGATATCACGATAGTAAATCGCTATATGAATCGTCTAAAAATGTAGAGCATGTTCTCTATAAATGGATAGTCATATCCCCCATATCCGTGCATACAGTGTAGGACAAGGGGGGACGAGATGCGTAAAAGTACGTTATGGCAAAATATAGCAATGATTGCCGTCAGCTTTATAGCGGGCGTTGCATTTTTTCAATTATTTTCACTTGAGCAAGCGACTCAAGTCATAAATATAATGGACAAGCGAATACTACTGGAGAAAACACCGACTATAGGGCAATCAATGCTACCATTAGCCATTACGGTGAGCATTGTGCTATTATTTGCAACACATCCATATTTTTTTGGTCTAGCTAAAATTGCAATTGCCATAAAAACATGCTTTTTTGGCTTTAGTTCCGTGTATTTACTCGCTCAAAAAAATGAGTTACTCGCATATGGCATATGGTGGTTTCCGTTTCAGTTTTTATATATTGTCGTACTTGTTTTACTATGTGAATTTATAGCATCCGCTCCTAAATTCGCAAAAAATAAAGAGCGCTCTTCACTAAGGATTAGCGTCACGGTTTTTGTACTTATTAGTTTGATATTTTTTGTAGAAATCGTCGTCATTTCGTACGTTTTTAAATGAATCATTATCTTGTAATAAGTTTCGCTCATTTGGTATAATGAAAAGAGTTTAGGAGGGCGTCGCATGGAGAGCCGTATTGATCGAATTAAAAAGCAATTACATAGTGCTAGCTATAAGCTGACGCCACAGCGAGAAGCAACGGTAGCAGTTTTACTCGAGCATGAAGAAGACCATTTGAGCGCAGAAGATGTTTACTTATTGGTAAAAGAGAAAGCTCCGGAGATTGGTTTGGCAACCGTGTATCGTACATTAGAGCTGCTAACAGAGCTGAAGGTTGTCGATAAAATTAATTTTGGTGATGGTGTATCACGCTATGATTTACGTCAAGAAGGCGCAACACACTTCCATCATCATTTAGTTTGTATCGAATGTGGTGCAGTGGATGAAATCCAGGAAGACTTACTGGAAGATGTAGAACAAATCGTAGAAAAACGTTGGAAGTTTATCATCAAAGATCACCGATTAACTTTCCACGGTATTTGTCATCGTTGTCAAGATAACGACGAGGAGTAGTTATAAAAAAGGAACAGCTTGAGGGGGCTGTTCTTTTTTTAGTACAATCTCATTAAGCACAAAAGCTTCGGGAATCATAATTTTTCCAAGACCTTGTAGTATAATACATACTACAAGGTTTTTCGTATAAAAGGAGACGTTTTATGGAAGCATTTACATATCCAATTGAAGATTATATTCATTTTATTCGTGTGGAAAGGCAGTTATCGAATAATACGTTAGCATCCTATCGACGTGATTTAGTGGCGTATGCACAGCATTTACAAGAGGTGCAGCAAATAAAAAGCTTTAATGATGTGGCACGTGAGCATATTTTATTGCACCTGCAAAACTTGCGGACAGAAGGAAAGACGGCGCGTACGGTAGCACGTCATATTTCGTCTATCAGGTCGTTTCACCAGTTTTTATTGCGCGAAAAGGTGACGACTACGGATCCGACTGTACATCTTGAAATGCCACAATTGGAGCAAAAGCTACCAAAAGTATTGTCTATCGAGGAAATCGATGCGTTAATCTCAGCACCAGACCGTTCAAAGCCACAGGGCATTCGCGATGTAGGGATGTTAGAATTGCTATATGCATCGGGTATGCGTATTTCGGAGTTAATTGAGTTAAACTTAGAAGACATCCATTTAACGATGGGCTTTGTACGCGTGTTTGGTAAAGGCGGCAAGGAGCGCATTATTCCGCTCGGACGCGGCGCATTAAATGCCGTAAGTAAGTATTTAGAGCGTGCACGCTATGAGCTACAAGGCAACTATCCAAAAACAGATGCGTTGTTTATTAATAGAAGAGGAAAACGGCTTACGCGGCAAGGCTGCTGGAAATTGTTGAAGCAACATGCACAGGCGGCTCATATCCAAAAAGAATTAACACCGCACGTATTAAGACATTCCTTTGCGACACACTTAATTGAAAATGGTGCTGATTTACGTGCTGTTCAAGAGATGCTAGGTCATGCAGATATTTCGACGACGCAAATTTACACACATGTGAGTAAAACGCGTTTATCCGAGGTATATAAACAATTCCATCCAAGAGCGTAACGGAATTTTGGTGTAACTTAGCGAAAAAGATACACTGTGTCGGATGTCTGACCTTTATTTATTTTGTATTTTTGATAAAATATATTAGTAGTAAAGAGGAGGACGTATATAAGATGAAACCATTTAAAAAAATACATTTAATCGTCATGGATTCGGTTGGCATTGGGGAAGCGCCAGATGCAGCCCAGTTCGGTGACGTTGGCTCAGATACACTTGGTCATATTGCAGAAAAAATGAACGGACTTCATATGCCGAATATGTCTTCGTTAGGCTTATCGAATATTCGTGAAATAAAAGGAATTGCGCCTACAGATACGCCAAAAGCATACTACGGGATGATGCAAGAAGCGTCTGTCGGCAAAGATACGATGACGGGGCATTGGGAGATTATGGGGCTGAATATTGATAAGCCGTTTAAAGTGTACCCAGAAGGCTTCCCGCAATCATTAATCGAAGAGCTTGAAAAACGGACTGGTCGTAAAGTGCTTTGCAATAAGCCGTATAGTGGGACAGCGGTAATCGATGACTACGGTAAGGAGCATATGGAAACAGGTGCCATTATCGTTTATACATCAGCTGACCCTGTACTGCAAATTGCGGCACATGAAGAAGTCATTCCACTTGAAGAATTGTATAACATTTGCGAAATTGCACGTGAGCTCACATTAGACCCGCAATATTTAGTAGGGCGAGTGATTGCGCGTCCTTTCGTTGGTGAGGTAGGGAATTTCACACGTACACCGAATCGCCATGATTATGCATTATCGCCGTTTGGTCGCACAACGATGAACGAATTAAAAGATGCAGGTTTGGATGTCATTGCCATTGGGAAAATTTCAGATATTTATAATGGTGAAGGTGTAACAGAAGCCGTTCGTACGAAAAGTAATACAGATGGCATGGATCGACTAAATGAAATTGTACGACGTGATTTCCACGGGTTAAGCTTTTTAAATTTAGTGGATTTTGATGCAAGCTTTGGTCATCGTCGTGATCCAATTGGTTACGGGGAAGCGTTAGAAGAATTTGACCGTCGTTTACCAGAAGTAATGGAAGCTATGTCAGAGGATGAGCTATTAATTATTACAGCAGACCATGGTAATGACCCGACATTCCCGGGTACTGACCATACACGTGAATACGTGCCATTAATTGTTTATTCGTCGCGTTTTGAAGCAGGTGGACCATTACCACTTCGTCAAACATTTGCGGATATCGGGGCAACAGTAGCAGAAAACTTCGACTTGAAACGACCTGCATTCGGCACAAGTTTCTTAGCGAATTTAAAATAAGTACAAATTGACGGGGAGTGGGAAAGATGAATATTTTATCTATTATTGAAAAAAAGAAACATCAACAGCCATTAACAAAAGAAGAAATTCAATTTTTTGTTAGCGGTTATACAAAAGAAGAAATCCCTGATTATCAAATCTCCTCATTGCTGATGGCTATTCGTTTAAACGGTATGGACGATGAAGAAATGTTTTATTTAACAGAAGCAATGGTGAACTCTGGCGATGTCATTCATTTATCGGAGATTGAAGGCTTCAAAGTAGATAAGCATTCGACAGGGGGCGTGGGCGATAAAGTGACATTAATCGTAGCCCCAATCCTCGCAGCCCTGAATATTCCCGTGGCGAAATTTAGTGGGCGCGGTTTAGGGATTACAGGTGGCACAGTTGATAAACTAGAGTCCATTCAAGGGTTTAACGTAGAATTAAGCCAACAAGACTTTATTGACAATGTGAAGAAATATAATATTGCGGTTGCTGGTCAAACAGGCAATCTATGTCCAGCAGATAAAAAGTTATATGCATTACGTGATGTAACAGGTACGGTAGATTCGATTCCTTTAATCGCTTCTTCTATTATTAGTAAAAAAATTGCGAGTGGTTCTGACGGCATCGTGTTAGATGTGAAATACGGGAACGGCGCGTTTATGAAGACACAGGAAGACGCAAAAGTATTGGCTGAGAAAATGTGTGAAATTGGTCGACGATTTGGTCGTAAAGTAGTATATACACTAAGCGATATGAACAATCCACTTGGTCGCTATATCGGGAATAAAGTAGAGGTTGTCGAGGCATTGGATGTGTTAAGTGGAAATGTAGCGAATACACATGCTGACTTAATCGATGATTGTGTGGAAGTAGCTTCACTTATGTATATGCTAGCAACAGACTGCACAAAAGAACGAGCGATGGAAAAAGTAAAGGCAGTCATGGCGAACGCCCAAGCGAGAGACAAATTTTTAGAGTTTGTGCAAGCGCAGGGCGGACAGGTAGCGGATCTAAAAACAAATGCAACAGCATACACAGTAGAAATTACGGCCAATGGTGCTGGAACAATTGCAAGTGTAGATGCACTAGCGATTGGCGAACTATCTGTCATGTTAGGCGCGGGTCGTTTAACAAAAGAGTCAAAGCTTGATTTTGATGCAGGGATTAAAATTGTCGCAAAACAAGGTGACACAGTACAAACAGGTGACACATTAGCCGTTGTTTATGCCAACATTCCTGTAACAGACGAAATGAAAATAAAAGCAGTTTCTGCATTTACTATTCAATAATTGTATAAGCGAAGAGGTCATGTATATTTTTATACATGACCTTTTTAGCTTGTCAACAAGTTGCAACCAAAATAATATGCTACTCGTAATGAGTAAAAATACATCCTAAAAATACCAGTTGAATAGTGGAAGGTATGTATCATAGCCTCCGCGCTTTGCCACAGCCTACACAGGAGCTAAAACAGGCGTGGCCTGTTTGGATCTCCTGTTACGGCTCCTGTGGCGATGGCGCGCTACGGCAAAGGTGAATGCTTCTTAATATTCTAAACAAGCATTTACCTTCGCTAAAAGAAATGATTTTTTAATCGTTTGATGCATGGAATAGATACCAAATGTATATTGAATAAATATGATTCTAAATAGTAAAACAGGATCGATACTTGGTCATCCAACAGTAGATTATGAAGTTTATGGTAGTTTATAAAAAAATGGAAATAAAGCGTAGCATCTAATTTATGTAAAAGATGACCTTCTGGTACAAGTTATTCGCGTTCATTGATTTAATTTTTCGTTATTATGTTTATCATTACTTTAAGTATTTTTAGAAAGGTAGAAGCACAACATTTCTTCAGTAGTCAATACTAGTTGATTGGAGTGGAAGGTGCGACACTCCTGCAGGAACCGCACGTGCGGAAAATCCATTTTTGCGGCGATGAGCCGCAAAAATTAGTTGGAGCCGTGCCTGCGGAAAGGGAGCGCCTGGAACGGAAATCAACGGTTTCTTAATTATATGATTGAAGAGGTTATATATATTTTTATACATGACCTCTTCTTTTTATTGCAATAAATATGGTATAATGTGAATTGAATTCTATCGAAAATGCAGAAAGTTTGTAAATAATTCAAAAGAAGGGATTGCATGGGTTTTTGGTCAGGACGATTTGAAGGATATTCTTTCAATCATTTTAAAAAGGATGTATTATCAGGTACGATTGTAGGGATTGTCGCAGTACCGCTCGCCATGTCTTTCGCGATTGCTTCAGGCGTGAAGCCAGAGTACGGAATTTATACAGCAATTATTGCGGGTATTTTAATTTCGTTACTAGGTGGCTCGAAATATCAGATTGGTGGCCCTACTGGCGCATTCGTTCCTATCCTACTTGGTATTGTACTCGTTTATGGGTATGAAAATTTATTAATTGCCGGATTGATGGCCGGGATTATGCTTGTATTAATGGGAGTATTCAAATTAGGATCGCTCATTAAATTTATTCCGCGTCCTGTGACGGTAGGGTTTACAGCAGGGATAGCGGTCATTATTTTTACGGGTCAAATAGGCAGTTTTCTCGGGTTAACAGATCTCGAGCAGCATGAGTATTTTTTGGCGAATGTAAAAGAGATTGCTACTCATCTAGACACGTTTCAGCTAAAAAGTATTTTCATAGCGGGACTTAGTTTAGCGCTTATTTTAGTAACGCCGAAAGTAGCACCGAAAATTCCAGGTGCGTTAGTGGGCATCATTGTGACAGCAGTGGTGACAGCGCTGTTCTTTAATGGACAAGTCGCTACAATTGGTTCAACATACGGAGCCATTCCGAATACATTACCGGAGTTCCATATACCTGAAATAACATGGGACCGAATTTATGTGTTGCTTGGACCAGCGTTTGTCATAGCGATGTTAGGTGGTATTGAGTCACTTCTTTCAGCTGTTGTAGCAGACGGTATGACGAATAGTAAACATAATAGTAATCGTGAGTTAATTGGACAAGGGATTGCCAATATTGTAACACCGTTTTTTGGAGGGATTCCTGCAACCGGCGCGATTGCCCGAACAGCGACGAATATTCGTTCAGGGGCAACGTCGCCCATGTCAGGCGTCATTCACGGCGTATTTGTATTATTAACACTTCTTGTGCTGGCTCCGTATGCGGTACATATTCCATTAGCAAGTCTTGCACCTGTATTAATGGTTGTTGCTTGGAATATGAGTGAACGCCATCATTTTGCCCATATTTTAAAATTAAAATCCGGAGACTCACTGGTACTTGTTACTACGTTTTTATTAACGGTGTTGACAAGTTTAACGCTAGCTGTTGAGATTGGCTTAGGGATTGCGATTGTGTTATTTGCAAAACGAATGAGTGATATTTTAGTTGTGACAAAAGTACTTCCTGATCACAATACAAAGCAAGGGAAAGTAGTACCCCATGTTGTAACGGATACGCATGATTGTCCGCAAATTAGCATTTATACAATTGAAGGACCGCTCTTTTTTGGGGCGGCACAAACGTTCGAACGTTCTATTTTGTCATCGCTTCACCCTAAACCACAGGTACTGATTTTACGGATGCGAAAAGTGCCGTTTATCGATACGACAGGCGAGGAATATTTCCGAAATGTTGTGCGAAGCTTCCAAGCAGCGGGTGGAACATTATTTGTAACGGGCGTACACCCAACACTGAAGGCTATTTTAGATGCGAATGGGCTTGCCAAGAAAATCGGAAAAGACCATTTCTTCTATAATACAGGGGAAGCGATTGAAGAAGCGATTCGACATATTCATTATGAGCAATGTTTAGGGTGCAAACACTTTGCCTTTAGAGAATGTACAAAACTTTCTATTGGAGAACCGTCAGAAATAAAAATAAATTATGTAGAAGCAATCAACTAGCAAGGTCTATAGGGGCCTTGCTTTTTTGTTGTGTAGGCAATTATAAAGGAAGGTAACGATTGTTGAGAAAGAGTCGTTTCCTGATACCTTCCTATGTACGACCAGCACGCTTGTCGAAGGTTAGCATTTTTGTCTAGATAAGTATAAGTTTTGGCGTTTAAAAAATGCATATAATTCCTATACTGAACGTACACCCTTTGTCTATTAAGCACTACTTTCGCAGAATGAACACTAGTTTTGTCGTATGGAAAGGATATTTACCCTTGCTCTAGAAGTTATATGGGGCGAAGGAGGAGAAGCGATGAAATGTAAAATCACAATGTATCCAAACGAAGTAGCAGTCATTAAATTGTATGGAGAGCTTGATCATCATGAAGTAGAAAAAGTGCGTTCGCAAATTTCAATGACCATTTTACAAGGAAACTTAAAAACACTTATTTGGAATTTAGAATATTTACAGTTTATGGATAGTGCGGGCGTTGGTTTAATTTTAGGGCGCATGCGTGAGTTACACGCCGTGAATGGGCGCACTATTATTTTAAATCCGTCGCCAACTATGGAGAAAATTTTCCGTTTTTCGGGATTAGCAGCTTATATGATGCATGGAGGAGAAGATATGGCAATTTCACAAGCAAGGGGGATTGTGAATGGATAACGAAATGACACTTTCATTTTTAGCGAAAAGTGAAAATGAAAGTTTAGCGCGACTGGCTATTACAAGTTTTATCGCACAAATTGACCCAACGATCGATGAATTAGCAGAATGTAAAACGATTGTATCGGAAGCGGTGTCCAATGCGATTATTCACGGCTATGACGGGGCAGATGGTGTTGTAACAGTTCATGCTGTATTAGACGGGGATATGTTAACTGTATCGATTAAAGATGAAGGACGTGGTATTCCTGATATTGCGTCGGCGAGGGAGCCATTATTTACGACAAAAGGGCATGAGGAGCGTTCGGGTATGGGCTTTACCATTATGGAAAGCTTCTCGGATGAGCTTCATATTGAGTCGCATGTAGGTCATGGTACAACGATTACGTTTACAAAAAAATTTTCGCCCGTGCAGGCGGTTGCGATGTGACGAAATAGGGGGATGAAGACAATCGAACAGCCGTCAGAAACATTATTAACACAGGAGGAAATGCGAGAGTTAATTGCGCGGGCACAGGCAGGAGACGACGAGGCACGTAAAAAAATGATTGAAGGCAATACACGGCTTGTTTGGTCCATCGTGCAACGTTTTTCTTCTCGTGGGATTGAGTTGGATGATTTATTTCAGATTGGTTGTATAGGTCTTATGAAATCGGTTGATAAATTTGACTTGAAATATGAAGTGAAATTTTCAACGTATGCAGTGCCGATGATTATTGGCGAAATTCAGCGTTTTTTACGAGACGATGGCATGGTGAAAGTGAGCCGTTCCATTCGTGAGCTCAATTTTAAAATTCGTCATGCGACAGAAAATTATATGAAAACGAATGAAAAACCGCCATCAATGGCAGAATTAGCGGACATACTACAAGTGTCGGTTGATGACATTATTATGGCAACGGATGCCATGCGTGATCCAGCTTCTCTTCACGAACAGTTGTATGAAAATGACGGTGATTCTGTCACATTAATGGATCAAATGCGAGACGATAAATCACAGTTGCCATTCGATTATATTCCGTTAAAGGAGGTGCTAAAGCGCTTAGGAAAGCGTGAACAATCCATCATTTATTTGCGTTATTTTGTAGATTTAACGCAGACGGAAATTGCTGAGCGTTTAGGAATATCACAAGTACAAGTATCGCGCCTCGAGAAGAAAATATTGGCTCAGCTCAAAGTTTGGATGGAGGCGACTACAAAAAAGACGGTGTATAAATGAGCAATAAGTTATTTACCTCCTTAGAAGATGGACGTCAATATTGCGAAGATATATTAGGAAAAGGTAAGACGTTTGATATTGTGATTCAAAGAGTGCATATTCGCGATTTAGCTGTGTTAATTGTTTACGTGAGTGGACTTGTGAACAATGATAGTGTCGCGAACTTATTAACGCATCTGCAGCATGAAGGGACAGCTCATCTGCATGAAGCAAAAGATGAAAATGAATATTTTTATGATCATTTCAACTTTCAAGGCATGACGCCAATGGAAGAAAGAGATGCCTTTATTACTGGGGTATTAAGCGGGCAAGTTGGATTCATTACAAAAAGCGGTTATTGCTTTATTACTGAATTCCGGAACTACCCTGGTCGCAACCCGGAAGAACCTGCGAATGAGCGAGTCATTCGTGGAGCACGTGATGGGTTTGCTGAAAATATTATTATAAATGCAGCACTTGTGAGACGACGTATCCGTAGTCCTAAACTACGACTCGAAATGCAAAAAATTTCTACATTAGGTGAAACAGACGTTGCAATCTGTTATATGGAAGATATCGTAAATGAAGAGCACTTGGAATGGGTGAAAAAACGTCTGGAACAAATTCATCACGATGGGCTGACGATGGCAGATAAATCGTTAGAGGAATGGATGTTCAAGCAAAAATTTCATCCCGTTCCGTTTGTTAGGTATTCAGAGCGGCCAGATATTGTAGCAGCGCATTTGTTAGAAGGACATATTGCGATTATTGTCGATACTTCACCATCTGTTATTTTACTTCCGGTATCAATGTTTCATTTATTGATGCATGCAGAGGAGTATCGTCAAGCGCCGTTAATTGGCACCGTGATGCGTAGTTTACGTTATTTTGCAGCCATTTTTAGCTTGTTTTTAATACCGCTTTGGTATTTACTAGCCACCAATATGGAAAATCTACCGGAGAAAATATCGTTCATTGGGGTAAAGGAAGCGTCAGAGGTTCCGCTTTATTTACAGCTCGTGCTCGTGGATATAGGGATTGAATTTTTAAGGATTGCCGCCATTCATACGCCGACACCGCTATCAACAGCAATGGGGTTAATTGCTGGTATTATGATTGGGGATATTGCGATTAATGTTGGACTGTTTTCACCAGAAGCTATTTTATATAGCTCCATTGCAGCGGTATTTACATTCGCCATTCCTCATTATGAGTTAAGTATTTCGGTGAAGGTATTCCGACAAATTTTACTTGCTGCTACGGCTTTATTCGCTGCGAATGGGTTCTTCGTGATGAGTTTTCTAATTTTTGTGTATTTATGCACTTTACGCCCGATGAATATTCCATATTTATGGCCAGTAGTACCCTTTTTCCCAAATGCGTTTAAACGTATCATCATCAGGTTCCCGATGGCCGATGAAGCGCTTAGACCGTATATTGTTGGGGCTAAAAATCGTAAGCGTGGGTGAATAAATATAGTTTAAATACGTATTTTTATTCGGAAAAAGTGAAAAAATGCATAAACATACGTTGCAGTCCGTCCTTTGCTATGTTAAAGTTCTCATATAATATTTTGAGACTTTTATGAAAATTAGCGAATGCTTTTTTTCAACTAGCAGAGGAGAGAGAGCAATGCATTTACATGGAACACAGCAAATTGAAAACGGTCATTTAACAATTGGTGGTGTCGATACAGTTGAGTTAGCCAAACAGTATGGTACACCACTATTTGTGTATGATACGGCGTTAATTCGCAAGCGTGCACGAGGCTTTAAAGATACGTTTGAAAAATTAGGTGTCACGGCACAAGTGGCTTACGCATCGAAAGCGTTTGCGTGTGTGGCTGCGTATCAATTAGCAGCGCAAGAAAATCTTTCGTTGGATGTTGTGTCTGGTGGCGAGTTATATACCGCGATTAAAGCAGGGTTCCCGGCAGAACGCATTCATTTCCATGGCAATAATAAGTCGGTGGCGGAGCTAGAAATGGCGTTTGATACAAAAATCGGTTGCATCGTTGTGGATAACTTTTATGAAATTGCTTTATTAAAAGAAATTGCTGAAGCAAAACAACAAAAAATGAATATTTTACTTCGTGTAACACCAGGAGTAGAAGCACATACACATGATTTCATCACGACAGGTCAAGCGGATTCAAAGTTTGGTTTTGATTTGAATAATGGGCAGGCGGATGAAGCATTTGAACAAGTGAAAGACCATGCATACTTAAATCTACTAGGCTTACATTGCCATATTGGATCACAAATTTTTGAAACAGATGGCTTTGCATTAGCAGCTAGTAAAGTAATGAATAAAATGGGTACTTGGAAACAGGAACATGGCTTCGAGTGCTCAGTACTTAATCTGGGCGGTGGTTTCGGTATTCGCTATACAGAAGAAGATAAGCCACTTGAGCCGCATGTGTACGTAGAAGAGATGATTAAATCTGTACAAGCGGAAGCAGAAGCGGTAAAATTAGCGATGCCGGAGATTTGGATTGAGCCAGGTCGTTCGCTTGTAGGGGATGCAGGTACATCACTTTATACAGTTGGTTCACACAAAAAAGTGCCAGGTGTGCGTGAGTATATCGCTGTTGATGGGGGAATGAGTGATAATATTCGTCCTGCATTATACGATGCGAAATACGAAGCAATCATCGCAAATAAGGCCGATCAAGCGAAGGATGCAACGTATACAGTTGCAGGAAAGCTTTGTGAATCAGGTGATAAGTTGATGATTGATGCAGCACTACAAAAAGCTGAATCTGGTGATATTTTAGCGATGTTCTGCACAGGTGCATACGGGTATTCTATGGCGTCAAATTACAATCGTGTACCACGCCCAGCCGTTGTATTTGTAGAAGCAGGTGAGCATCAATTAGCTATCAAGCGCGAAAGCTATGATGACATCGTTGTGAATGATCTTCCGTTAGTTTTAAAAAAGGGTGAGTAATCTTTGAAAATATCGAAACAGGCTAAGTGGGGTCTTGGATTGTTATTTGGGGTTGTAGCTTGGGCACTTTTATTCATCTACGTCATTAGTCCATTAATTGCAATGTTTAACGGGGAATAATAATCCCTTATATTGTAATAAACACTACAGACTTGTCTTGGGAAATTGTGTTATTGCATTTCATAAGCGGTTTTGGTAGGATGTGCAATGGTAGAATTGAGGGAATGTGACAATGCTAGTACGGTATAAAAAGGCGCTAGAGAAAATCGCAATGGGCTTATTATCTTTTATGCCTCAAGAAAAAGATGTCAAGCGCCTAATGGAAACAATTCAGCAGTATGAACAATTAGATCATTGGATGCTTTATTTATGGAAAAAGGACGAAGAATATGTGGGGATTGTTGGGGTTTTAGCTGAAGAAACAGTTGCAACGATTCAACATATTACGGTCATTCCATCGTATCGTGGAGAAGGTGTAGCACTTGGTATGCTACAAGAACTTCACGATTTAGAAATGTTTACGCATATTCAGCCGAATGAAGAAACAGCACCTTTTTTACAAAAATGCATACCAATCATAAAAGAAGCTGAGTGTAACTAGCACTCAGCTTCTTTTCTTTTTTTTGCTATTTTTTGTGCACGTGCTTCAAGTATGTCGGAGCGGTCACGCAGCATATGCTTATGAAGAAGAAAATGCGCATCCTCCTTCGCCAATGTCGCGATCTTTTCTGCAATCATTCGTTCAAACGCTTCATCGAGTAATGGAAGTGTGAAAGATTGAAAAGGCTCACCTTGTTTGATTTGTGAAATAGATTGTGAGATTCGCTGTTCTAATAATAAGAAATGGAACGGGTGCAAGAAGGCTGATGCTTTATTTGTTATTAGATTTTTTTGCGCTTTTAGTAAAATTTTTGTAGCACCATTTAAGTTATGACGGCGCCAGTGATACATGCCGGTTGCCAATTGGACAAGTCCAACGAGTACATGTTCTTTATCGCCAGGGGCAATGTCTTTCCAATATTCTTCTAATACTTCATGACATTCAAAATAATCGTGATTACCGTTAAAATATGTACAATAATCAACAAACAATGGGTGCATATATGGCAAATGAATCACCTTTCCTCTATACTATTGATGAGCTATTTTAGTGGATTCGAAAGTACAAGCTTTCAAGGAAATCCACAAAGATACGATGACAACTCGCGCTATTTGTGCGTGAATTGTATTTTTAATGAAAATGACAGGTGGCATACAGATGAGCTATGAAGTAAAACTAGAAGCATTTACAGGTCCACTCGATTTATTATTACATTTAATTCACCGATTGGAAATTGATATATACGATATCCCAATGGCTGAGCTCACAGCACAATACATTGAACATATACATGCTATGCAGGAATTAGAATTAAATGAAGCAAGTGAATACTTAGTGATGGCGGCGACGTTACTTGCGATTAAAAGTCGTATGTTGCTACCCATTCATGAAGGTGAAATCGAAGAGACGGACTTTATAGAAGATGGTCCTGACCCTCGTGAAGAGCTTGTATCACGCTTAATCGAGTATAAAAAGTATAAGGAAGCAGCGTCTACCTTACAAACATTAGAAGAACAACGTGCACAAGTGTATACTCGTCCACCAGCAGATCTTTCAGAATACACTCCGACTGAATCATCTATACTATTTGAAACAGATGTCAATGTGTATGACATGTTATCAGCGTTTCAAAAACTAATACGTCGTAAGCAATTAAAAAAACCATTAACCACGCGTGTGGCGAGACAAGAAATTTCTATTAAGGATCATATGTTTGCGGTCGTGAATCGGTTGAAGGTAAGCGGTGGTCGTATGACATTTATGCAATTATTCCCGTATGAGGATAAACAAACATTAATCGTCACGTTTTTATCATTACTTGAATTGATGAAACGCCAAGTCGTTTTTGTAGAGCAATCCAATAATTTCGAAGAACTAACCGTATTACTACAAAAGGAGGAAATTGGCGATGGACTCGAAGAACTTGATGAGTAGAATTGAAGCATTATTATTTGTTGCGGGAGATGATGGTATAACAGCGCGCCAACTTGCACAATATTTAGAAGTAGAGGTGATGGATATTGAAGCAGGATTAAGTGAGCTTGAGACGAAATATAATGAAGCAGAAGAGCATGGGATTACGATTAAACAACTTGCAGGTACATACCAATTGACGACAAAGCAGTCGGTTGCGGAAACACTTCAAAAACTTGTGGAAAACCCAACGAGTCAAGTGTTAACAACAGCCTCTCTGGAAGTACTTGCAATTATAGCATATAAGCAGCCAATTACACGTGCAGAAGTGGAAGATTTACGCGGAGTGAAGAGTGAACGTCCCATTCAAACGCTCGTATCAAAAGCACTCGTGCAAGAAGTAGGGCGTGCGGAAGGAACAGGACGGGCTATTCTTTACGGTACGACAAAGGAGTTTTTAAACTACTTTGGCTTGAAAAATATTTCGGAGCTACCCCCTCTACCAACGGAGGAATCAGAAGAAGAGGAAACGACGGATTTATTTATGACGAAATTCCAAGAAGCATTTAACGAATAAAATAAGGAGCGGTAAGTTGAAAAAACTTTTGTTTTTTTTATTCTTGTTGTTTGTGCCAGTCAGTGTAGAAGCAGCGTCTAGTTATGCTGTAGTGGATGCGGAAACGGGACGAGTGTTGATGGGAGAAGCAGAAAATGATCGGTTCCCAATTGCCAGTTTGACAAAAATGTGGACAGCCCTTGTGGCAATTGAAGAAGGACATTTAGAGGATATGGTCACAGTGTCCAAGCGAGCCGTTTATAGCGAAGGGTCCTCGATTTATTTAGAAGAGGGGCAACAAATCCCGTTAGAAGAATTACTGTACGGTTTAATGCTACGTTCAGGGAATGATGCAGCGACAGCCATTGCTGAACATGTGGGTGGTTCCGAAGAAGGTTTTGTGAAACTGATGAATGATAAAGCAGTATTACATGGTTTAAGTGGTACGACGTTTACCAATCCATCAGGGCTCCACCATGAGGAACATTTGGCGACAGCTGCTGATACGGCGAGGATGCTACAAATCGCTATGAAAAATGAGACGTTCCGTAAAATTGCCTCAACGGTTATATATAAAGGCAGTAAAACGACGTGGCAAAATAAGCATAAATTATTATCGCAAAACATTGGTGCGGTTGCAGGGAAAACGGGTTATACGAAAGTAGCAGGTCGTACACTGGCTACCTATTTTGAACGTGGTGACAAAGCGTTTGTCGTTGTGACGATCAATGAATCAAACGATTGGGAAACGCACAGATTTATCGCCGATGCGATTGATCAACGTTACGAATCGTATACACTTGTAGAAAAAGGGGAATATCTTATTCCGAATGCGACGATTGCAATTGAGAAACCAATTACACTGTTACTTACCGCACAAGAGCGTGGCCATATTGAGCATATGCTGATCGCACAGCGTGACTATAAAAGAGCGATATGGCACGTTAAATTAAACGATGATATCCTGTTTTCAACAAGAGTGTCGATTAAAGAAGACAAGGGATAACGGGATGACAGTTATTTAAAACAATAATGAATCATCCCTGTACAAGTAAACTTACTGAATTTTTAACTTCAAACTATATAGAAATAGATAGAAGGAGGCAAAGTCGAGTTTTGGGCTTTGTCTTTTTCTTTAGTGAAATTTTGGTAAATGAATGGTGAAAGCTATTTCTCTTTATGTTTCCGTCAAAATGTGACATAATTTTCAACAGATTATAGGGAACAAATTAGTCTAGTCCCACGTCTAACGTGTGGCGTAAAAATCAATGAGGTGAACTTATGGAAAGACTACAAAAAGTCATTGCGTACGCAGGTATTGCGTCTCGTCGTAAAGCAGAACAATTAATTACAGAAGGGAAGGTTAAAGTAAACGGCAAGGTTGTGCGTGAGCTTGGAACAAAAGTTTCCAATTCAGACACAATTGAAGTAGAAGGTGTAAAGCTTGAAAAAGAAGATAAAGTATACTTCCTACTTTATAAACCAAAAGGCTATATTTCTGCAGTAACGGACGATAAAGGACGTAAAACGGTCGTGGATATTTTGAAAAAACGCGTACCAGAGCGCGTTTTCCCAGTTGGACGTTTAGATTATGATACGACAGGCTTGTTATTATTAACAAATGATGGAGAGTTTTCATATCAGTTAACACATCCTAAATTCAAAATCGATAAAACGTACATTGCACGTGTAAAAGGTGTACCGACGATTGAAGGGTTAAAAAAATTACAGCGCGGCATTAAGCTAGAAGATGGGAAAACAGCTCCTGCGAAAGTAAGCATGACTTCATTTGACGAAAAAGCGGGCAAGGCAATCTGTGAAATTACTATCCATGAAGGTCGTAATCGTCAAGTACGCCGTATGTTCGAAGCGATTGGTACGCCAGTTGTGAAATTAAAACGTGAGCAATTCGCCTTTTTAACATTAGGTGATTTAAATCCAGGGGAATACCGTCCACTGACAAAGCAAGAGGTGAAATGGTTACGTGTACTAGCTGAAACAGGACATGTAGATTTACACTAAACAGTTAGTGGAAACGTTCATAAATCCTTCAAAAACCGAAGAAGGCGTCTACGCTTTCTTTGGTATAATGGATGAGGGTTAAAGTCTCTGGCGGATGCCATTACGCCGAGGCGTAATCGATTAGGGAGGAATTGCGAAAATGGACAAGAAGCAAAAGCGTTCCATGACACGAGGGATTATTTTAGCCCTATTAGCAATAGCTATTGGCTATACAGTTTATGCATCAGTAACAAAGGACAAAGTAGACGTACTACAAAGGGGCATGGATGCGCCTGACTTTGAAGTAATGGATTTAGAAGGCAATGTCCATCGCTTATCGGATTATAAAGGACAAGGTGTCGTTTTAAACTTCTGGGGCACATGGTGTGAGCCGTGTAAGCGTGAATTTCCTGCAATTGAACGACAATATAAAGCTTTTGAAGAGCAAGGTGTCCATGTGTTAGCTTTGAATATTGCGCAGTCTAACTTAGAAGTGAAAAACTATGTTAAGAACATGGGTATGACATTCCCTGTAGCAATTGATAAGACGAAAAGTGTCATGACAGCTTATAACGTGACAATATTACCAGCGACGATTTTAATTAATTCGGACGGCAAGGTAGAGCAAATTATTACGGGAGAGATGTCGGAGTCGCAAATCGTGGCTCATATGGAATCGATAAAACCGGAATAGGAGTTTTACGACATGGAAAAGGAAAAAATAAGGTGTGAATGTGGCCACGAAAATCCTATCGGTACGAAACTCTGCGCGGTATGTGGACGCGCATTAACCGAAGAAGAGCAGCAAAAGAAACTTGCGGATATGCGTTACGATGGGATTGCCATTCGTTCAAAAACATATAACAAATCGATTATTGATAAAATTTGGAACTTTTTCTCGAGCGTAAAGGTCGGGATTGCGTTAATTATTACCAATTTAATTGCTGCTTCCATTGGTACGATTTTACCCCAAGAGTTTTATATTAATGCAGCGACAGAAGAAGCGAAGAAGATTTATTATACAGACCTGTACGGTACGTTTGGAACAATTTATTATAATTTAGGCTTATCGGATGTTTATTCTTCATGGTGGTTCCAAATTTTAGTAGCGATGCTCGGTGTATCAATTATTATCGCGAGTATTGATCGCGGTGTGCCTCTACATAAGTCCCTTAAAAATCAGCGTGTGAAACGCCATGCGAACTTTATGAAGCGTCAGCGTGTCATTGCAGAAGGGAAACCAACTGTAGCACAAGCCAATACGCTTGAATTAGCAGAACAAAAGTTAAAAGGGCTTCGTTATAATGTGCGCCGAGAAGGAAATGCATTAATGGCGGAGAAAAATCGTTTGTCGCGTTACGGTCCTTATATTAATCACTTAGGGTTAATCATTTTCTTAGTTGGCGTGATGTTGCGTCTAGTACCAGGCTTCCACGTCGATGAATCGATTTGGGTGGCAGAAGGAGAATTACGTGCTGTGCCTGGAATGGATGGATATTTCATCTATAATGAAGACTTCATTTTAGAAACACATGAGGGGCAAGCACAAGGAGAACAACTGAAACAAGGTGTCAACGTTGTGGCGAAAAACTTCCAGACAGATGCCATTCTGTATAAGCAAGCAGAAGGTTCATTGCCAGGACAAATTGATAATTTAGAAGAAGTAAAATCATATGAAATCCGTGTCAATCATCCGTTAAAGCATGAGGGATATGCGTTTTATCAAATGGACTACAGCTTAAATGAATTACATAAAATGCGATTTGCTTTAACGAATAAAGCAACGGAAGAATCACTAGGAGACATTGTCATTGATTTAACAAATCCTGACACAGTCTATGAAATCGATGCCAATACAAAAGTAGAAATACTTTCATATGTACCGGATTTTGATGGCTTTAAAGATGGTGAACCGCAAACAGCTTCCCCATCACCGAACAACCCGGCGTTTATTTTCCGTATGTATACACCAGAAACACCAGAAGGGGAAACAAGTTTTGTTGCGATTAAAAATACATTAGAGCCACTTGGTGAAAATGCATACAAGATGAGTTTCCAAAACATCGAAACACGCGATAAAACAGGTTTAACGATTCGTAAAGATAGTACGATTCCCATTTTATTTGTCGGTGGTTTTATCTTTATGCTCGGTGTAGTGATTGGCTCGTACTGGGCACATCGCCGTGTCTGGATTGAAGAGCTTGAAGATGGCACAATCCGTCTTGCTGCACATACAAACAAAAACTGGTTTGGTATTAAGAAAGAGTTAGATGCCTTAACGGAGTTTGCGCATCTGCCAGCATATGCGGATCAGGTGGATTTAGAGAAAGAGAAGGAAAAAGAAAAGGAAGGTGACAACACCTTATGAGTTTAATCGAGGTGAGTGATAAGCTCTTATATGTAGCGTTTATGTGTTACTTAATTGCAACATTTTTATTTGGTGGTGCAATTAAGCCAGCGAAAGCAAATGTGCCAAAGCGTGCTGGGAAATGGGGTACATTAGCGATTGCGATTACGATTATTGGTTTCTTATCGCATTTAGGTTACTTTATTACACGTTGGATGTACACAGGTCACGCACCTGTAAGTAATATGTTTGAATTTACAACAGCATTCGGCATGTTCTTAGTATTTTCATTTATTATTATTTATTCCATGTATAAAGTATCGGCGTTGGGAGTTGTAGCATTACCGATTGCTATTTTAATTATCGGTTATGCAGCGATGTTCCCATCAGAAACAAGTCCGCTTGTACCATCATTACAATCTGACTTTTTAGCCGTTCACGTTATTACAGCAGCGCTTGGTCAATCGATTTTAGCTATTTCTGCTGTTGCAGGGATTCTTTACTTATTAAAAGCTGTTGATGTATCGAAAAAATCAAAAGAGCGCGTTTGGTTAGAAGCGGTTATGTATGTTTGTGTGATTGTGGTTGGTTTCGTGATCGCATCGGTAACATTTAATGCAATGGGTGTTGAAAGAACATACCAATTTGTCAATAATGAAGGTGCTGTCACGACTGAAACGTACAATATGCCAACATTATTTATGTTTGAAGATGCTGTGCAAGTAGAGAAAAATGCGGATGGTCAGTACGTTGAAACAACTGAACAAAATTTAGGCTTCATTCAATTACCACCGTTATTTGATTCACGTCAATTTACAATTGTGTCATGGTCTATTTTATTCGGCTCAGTCCTTTATGGATTACTCCGTTTAATTGGTCGCCGTAGCATTACAAGTATGGTGCAGCCGCTTGTGAAACGTGTCGATTTAACACTAGTTGATGAAATTGGTTACCGCTCGGTGTTAATCGGTTTCCCTGTCTTCACACTTGGTGCATTAATTTTTGCGATGATGTGGGCACAAATTGCATGGGGACGCTATTGGGGCTGGGACCCAAAAGAAGTATGGGCTCTAATTACATGGTTATTTTATGCAGCTTTCCTTCACCTGCGCCTGTCTAAAGGTTGGGAAGGTAAAAAATCTGCCTGGTTAGCGATTGTTGGTTTTGTTATCGTTATGTTTAACCTTGTAGCTGTTAACTTAATCATTGCTGGTCTACACTCTTATGCATAATGCAGCGTAAATAAAGGACAAGGAGCCGCGTTTGCTGCTCCTTTTCTTTTCATTTCCTACCTGAAATTGTACAATAGAGAATAGAGAAAGATTGAAAGGGGATTCATACTAGTGTCTGAAAATATTTCTGTATTAGTGGTAGATGACGAAGATCGTATTCGCCGCCTATTAAAAATGTATCTTGAACGTGAAGGGTATACAGTAGATGAGGCGGAAAATGGAGAAGAAGCAATCGAAAAAGTATTCGAAAATGACTATCATTGTATTCTTTTAGATATTATGATGCCGGAAAAAGACGGCTTACAAGTTTGTGAAGAAATTCGTGAAAAGAAAACAACACCAATTATTTTATTAACAGCAAAAGGTGAGGAAGCAAACCGTGTACAAGGCTTCGAGCTTGGCGCGGATGATTATATTGTGAAACCGTTCAGCCCACGTGAAGTCGTGTTACGTGTCAAGGCGATTTTACGTCGTTCGGCTGCATTTTCGCCGGTATCAAATGCAACGACGTCAAAAGATTTAGTGGTGTTCCCACATCTTACAATTGACCATGATGCACACCGCGTAACAGCGGAAGGGACAGAAGTCAATTTAACGCCGAAAGAGTATGAGTTACTATACTTCCTAGCGAAATCTCCTGATAAAGTATTTGACCGTGAACAATTACTAAAAGAGGTTTGGCACTATGACTTCTTCGGTGACTTACGTACAGTAGACACGCATGTAAAGCGTTTACGTGAAAAGTTAAACCGCGTCTCTGAAAATGCGGCGAAAATGATCGTAACCGTTTGGGGTGTCGGCTATAAATTCGAGGTCGTGAATGAATAGAATATGGAATAGTATTGTCGGGAAGCTATGGGTAACCATATTGCTTCTCGTTTCATTTGTCCTTTTTATTTTCACGGTATTTATGCTGGAGTTTTTAGAGAATTATCATAATGAGCAAGCGGAAAGTTCGCTGCAACAAACCGCATCTGCCATTGCCAGTATCGTAGATGAGCATGGGGCTGGGCAATCACCAACGCAAATTATTAAAGATATACTCGATTATCATACAAATGCATTAATTGTGAACCCTCCTGGTAAAATTGAGTCTGCCATTCAAGAAGGGATTAATCAAGAAAAAATTCAGCATGCGATTTTAGAAAATGAAGCGTTTCAACACATTTATGAAACAGATGACCCGATTTTAAAGGAAATTATTTTGCCATCACAAACAGAAGAAGAGAAAATGGAGTCGTATGTTGTGCTGGGCTTTCCGTTAAAATCAGAAGATGAGTTGCATGGGGCAGTCTTTATTTATCAAAATCCTGCAGCGATGCATGAAACGAGTCAGCAAACAACAAAGCTAGTCTTTATTGCGGCATTCATTGCCTTTTTATTAACAACATTTTTTGCCTTTTTCTTATCAAGTCGTATTACGTATCCACTTCGCCAAATGCGAGAGCATGCATTTCAATTATCAAAAGGGCGATTTGATTCACAAGTGCCAACGAAACAAAATGGTGATGAAATCGGTCAACTTGCTGTCGCATTTAATCAAATGGGGCGTCAGTTAAAGCATCATTTGGAAGTGATTAATCAAGAAAAAGAGCAATTATCGAGCATTTTGACATCGATGACGGATGCTGTCATTACATTTAATCGGGATCGTACCATTTTAGTTAGTAACCCACCTGCAGAAAAGCTACTACAAAAGTGGTTTATTAGTAAAGGGAGCCAAAGTGCACGACCAATCCCAGCTGAAATTTATCATATGCTCGATCATGTGCTTGATTTGGAGGATAAGATTGAGGAAGATCTCGAAATGGTTGGCTCTTACTATAGCATTACGATTTCGCCTTTATATAGCGGAGAGTCTATTCGGGGTGCGGTGGCGGTGATACGAGATAAAACAGACCAGCATCGCTTAGAAAAGTTACGCTCAGACTTTATCGCTAATGTATCGCATGAATTGCGTACACCGATTGCGATGCTCCAAGGCTACTCTGAAGCAATTTTAGATGACGTTGTGCAGTCGGAAGAAGAGCGCAATGAAATGATTCGCGTTATTTATGATGAATCGAAGCGGATGGGACGTCTTGTGACCGATTTACTTGACCTTGCTCGTATGGAATCGGGACATTTGCGCTTATATAAAGAGGAAGTACCAATCGTAGTAGTACTCGAACGCATGACGCAAAAGTTTATGCAAGTTGCAAAAGAAAAACACATTCATTTACAGTTTGCTTCAGAGCTACCAGAGGATGTGCTCATTTCATTAGATGAAGATCGCATTGAGCAAGTATTAACGAATTTAATTGATAATGCGATTCGTCATACACCAGCAGAGGGAACGGTAACCGTAGCACTCACAAATGAATTATCGTACGCGAAAATTTCAGTAAGTGATACAGGGATAGGTATACCAAAAGACGATCTTCCTTATGTATTTGAACGTTTCTATAAAGCAGATAAGGCGCGTACTCGCTCAAAAGGTGGTACAGGTCTTGGGCTTGCCATTACACGAAATATTGTAGAAGCGCACGGAGGAAATATAAAAGTGGAGAGTGTCGAAAAGCAAGGGACAGTATTTACGTTTTATTTACCGATGTAATATAGTAAAAGGTAGGGTATTGTTTATATCCTATCTTTTTTATTGGCGAGAGATCGGGTATTTGGATGACGAGCCATTTGAAACTTTCATAATTTACATACGACTAATTCTATAAGAACGGGGGTGGGATGGATGAAGGAATCCATTTTCCATCAATTGTATGATAAATATCACCAAGATGTCTTTCAATTTTTAATATACTTAGTCAAAAATAGGACAGTAGCAGAAGATTTATCGCATGAAGTATATGTGCGTGTGTTAAAAGCATATGAGCGTTTTGAAGGCAAAAGTTCTGAAAAGACATGGCTATTTTCGATTGCTAAAAATGTCGCAATCGATTATTTTAGGAATGCTAATGTACGGAATCGCCATACATTTGATGCATTTGATTGGGAACAAGAACAGCTGATTTCTCCGGTCAAATCGCCCGAGCAATTTATTGAGTTAGATGATGAGATGAATCGTTTACTTGAGGTGTTAGAACTGTGCACGGGTGATCAAAAAATGGTGATTGTGATGCGGTATTTTCAAGAGCTTTCCATCGCTGAAACAGCTGGTATTTTAGGGTGGACGGAAGGAAAAGTAAAAACAACACAGCATCGGGCCATTAAAACGCTGCGCGAAAAAATGATTCAACAAGAAAAGGAGGCGAATTCGATATGAAGGATGAAAAATGGGGCGAGCAAGAAATCGAAAAGTTATTATCGCAAGCACCAAAAATTCAAGATAATCGTTCGAAAGAAGACGTCTTCGCAAAATTAAAAGAAGCAGGAGCTTTTGAAGAAGAAGTACCTGTACAAAAAGTCATAAAGAAAAAACGAAGCTTGTTTGGTATATATGGATTAACAGCTGCTTTATTGTTATTCGCATTTGGTGGTGTGTATTATATATCCGGTAATAAGTCGCAAGATGACACGGCCTCTACTTCAATGGAGAATGCAGATATGGCAACAAAAGAAGCTGAAGCTGAAGGAGAAATGACGAGCGGAAGCCCGATGATGATCCGGAATTTTGTGCTTGAAGATATGCGTACAGCTGTTTATCCGGAACAGTTAGAAAGTAGTAAAGCTTTTTATATCGGTTTAGCGGGTGATGATGCAGAAAGTGTCCCTGTTACAATCATTATTCCAAATGAGCAACTAATAGAGGATTTCGGCACGGATTCCCCTTCACAAGTGGCGATGTATCAGAAGTATGCAGCGCTAATTGACGAACAAGCGGCGGGTTTCAATGACTATCATCCGGTGAAAGGAATCGTGGAAGAGCAAGGGTTAACAGTTGTGCATACATTACCACAAAACCATGGCTATGATACCGCTTCTGGTACGATGTCTATGTATATCGGGATGCTTGTCGATACATTTGGGAAAAGTTATGAAACGGTGGAAATCTTAAATGAGGAAGGTTCCGCAATGACGTTTAGTGAAGTAGGGGAGCCGAGTGAACCACTACTATTAACTGAGAAGAAACATTATAGTTACTTTATCGATGAACAGGCAGGGGGCATTTACTTATCGCCAAATTTCCGTCAAGCATTCGATACGGTAACAGAAGCATTGTATTTTATGAAAACGGAGAATAATGATATATATCAATCGGTCATTTTACCAGGTGTGGACTATACCGTAACGGAAGAGGATGTTGTGACGGTTACATTTACGCAACGGTTAGATTTAGAAGCATTTGATCCGCAACAGGTAATGTATATGATAGAGGCTGTGTTACTAACTGCATCGAGCTTCGATAAGCAAGTGCGTTTTGAGAACGTTATGCAGACGGAGTGGCAAGAATTTAATTTTGCGCAAGTGTTACCAATGCCGGTAGGTGCAAACAAATTATCGATAGAATTCCTACAGAAATAGTGGGGGGAATGGAAGTAAAGTAGATAAAGTGCTTTACAATTTTAGAATATCCCCTATAATGATAGGTGTAAGACAATTTTATATTTGATTCATCTTCGGGGCAGGGTGTAATTCCCGACCGGCGGTAATAGAAGGCGCGATTTCTGACCATTTTGGAGGATATTGCAGTAGCACTTCTTCAGCCCGCGAGCCACTTTTTAGTGTGCAGGATTTGGTGAAATTCCAAAGCCGACAGTATAGTCTGGATGGGAGAAGGTGAAGGTACGGTCGTTATTTGAAAAAATATCGTCTATTTTTGTATACCGAAAAAGCTATGGGAACTAGCTTTATTTGTGATACAAAAAATGATATGATAACACCTGTTTCAGTGTGCCTTATTCTCCCTTACGTTCATGTTACGTAAGGGTTTTTTCATGGAGACGACCGAAATACCTTTCTTCTTGCGAGATGGAATCAGCAAAGGAGAAGATTTCTATGACAAAACAAAACAAAAAGTTACGCTCGTTCGTAACAATTGCAATGTTAAGTAGCATTTCTTTCGTATTAATGTTATTTAACTTTCCTCTACCATGGTTCCCAGCATTTTTACAAATTGACTTCAGTGATGTACCGGCATTAATCGCGGTTATTACGATGGGGCCTGTTGCAGGTATTTTAGTAGAGTTAGTAAAAAATATTTTGGATTGGATTTTCTCGGGTGCACCAACAGGCGTGCCGGTGGGGCATATGGCAAACTTTGCGACGGGTGTGTTATTTATTTTACCTGTTTACTATATTTATAAAAAATTCACGACATCAAAAGGTTTGATGGTAGGCTTAATCGCCGGAACTGTCTCCATGTCGTTAGGGATGGCGTTGCTAAATTATGTGGCGTTCTTACCGATGTATGCATACTTCTTGAACTTCCATTTAGAATCGTATGAAACGATTGTAAAAGGGATTTTACCGTTTAACTTAGTAAAAGGTGTGTTGTTAATTGTCATTATTACAGTGTTATTCCGTACGATGAAGACATGGATCTCTAAACAACGCTTACAATATTTATCGTAAAATAGACGCAGTCACGTTCGTGGCTGCGTTTTTGTGTTTTAATCGTTGTGAGTTTTAACTCGGGATAAATTCCTTCCATGCTATGTAGTTCTATTGTATCGTTGGTATGGAATAATGAATGAGAGAAGGAGTAATGAATATGTGGATTGATATTACGGTGCCATTACATAAAAATATGCCTATTTGGCCAGGGGATACACCATTTTCATATAAACAGGATGTGACGTTAACGGAGGACGGGGCGAATGTCGGGCAAATTACGATGAGCTTACACGCAGGGACACATGTAGATGCGCCGTACCATTATGATGATTTTGGGAAGGCGATTGATGCGTTGCCGCTAGAGTTGTTTATAGGCGCTGTGAAAATGGTGGATGTTATAGGAGTAAAGTGCATTCAGCTAGAACATGTGGAGAACCTGGAGCTACATAACGTGGAGCGTGTGTTTTTTAAAACGAAAGTGGTGCATGATTTATATCATTTTGATGACGGTTTTACAACAATTGCTCCAGAGGTGATTCGCTTTCTTGCAAATCAAGGTGTGCGTGTTGTTGGGACCGATGCGCCGTCAGTTGATGCATTAGACGATGTGAGCTTAGTTGCACATCATACGTGTAAACAAGTAGGTATTTATATTATTGAAAATTTGTTTTTAAAAGATGTTGATGCGGGTATGTATGAGTTTATCGGTTTACCGCTTGCGATTCAAGGAGGAGATGCGTCGCCTATACGTGCTGTTGTACGGAAAATGGAATAGTGAAGGAAAGCCTGCAGCTTAAGTGGATTACTTGAGCTGTATTTTTTGTGGGAAATTAAGCAGTCCTAAAAATTGGTTCGCGTTATTTTACTACGGGTTGTATTTTAATCTGAACTTGCGATAAAATTAATCGAAACTTTGAATGTTAAGTTTTATAACATAATATTGATAAAATACATAACATAATGTAAAGTGGAGTTAGAAAAGGGAGGGGATGATGATGAGTCGAGAGTTTCGAAGGGCGATGCCGTTACTCCCTATAAGCATGGTTATGCAATTAACGGAGCTAACCGCAAGACAAATCCGCTATTATGAAGAACATGAATTAATAACCCCGGCGAGGTCTGAAGGGAATCGACGTATGTTTTCGTTGGATGATATCGATGCATTATTGGAAATTCGAGAACTGCTTGACCAGGGAATTAATATGGCGGGGGTCAAAAAAGTATTTGATATGCGAGATGTGAAGGATGTTAGAAAAAGTGACGCAACTTCGATTTCGGATGCAGAGCTTCGTACCATTTTACGAGAAGAAATGTTGCAGGCACAACGTATGCAAAAGTCTTCGCTACGTCAAGGCGACCTATCGCGTTTCTTCCATCTTAAAAATGAATAATAAAAAAGTAAAATAGGAGAGTGAATGAGTATGTTTAATACAGTTGCGAATTCAACGAGTAAGTATACAAAAGAGAAGATTAAAGAAATTGTGAAGGACAAAAATGTAAAGTTTATTCGTCTCCAATTTACAGATATTTTAGGGACGATTAAAAATGTTGAAATCCCAGTAAGTCAATTAGATAAAGCATTAGACAATAAAATGATGTTTGATGGTTCTTCCATCGAAGGTTTTGTACGTATTGAAGAATCAGATATGTACCTTCGTCCCGATTTAGATACATTCATGATTTTTCCATGGACAGCAGAAAAGGGAAAGGTAGCTCGATTAATTTGTGATATTGCTCGTCCGGATGGCACGCCTTTTGAAGGAGATCCGCGTTCGAACTTAAAGCGTATGTTAAAACAAATGGAAGAGTTAGGGTTTACAGGCTTTAACTTAGGACCAGAGCCAGAATTCTTCTTATTCAAGTTAGATGAAAAAGGGAACCCGACATTAGATTTAAATGATGATGGCGGATATTTCGACTTAGCGCCAACAGACCTTGGAGAAAATTGCCGTCGCGATATCGTATTAGAACTGGAAGAAATGGGCTTTGAAGTGGAGGCTTCTCACCATGAAGTAGCGCCTGGTCAGCACGAAATTGATTTCAAATATGCAAATGCGATAGAGGCATGTGATAATATCCAAACGTTCAAGCTTGTCGTAAAAACAGTAGCGCGTAAACATGGTTTACATGCAACATTTATGGCGAAACCGCTATTTGGGGTAAATGGTTCAGGCATGCACTTTAACTTATCGTTATTCCAAGGAGAGAAAAATGCATTTTGGGATGAAGGGACGGACTTACAATTATCGAAGACGGCTCGTCATTTCTTAGCAGGTGTACTAAAGCACGTGCAAGGCTTTACAGCGGTAACAAACCCGACTGTGAACTCATATAAACGTCTAGTACCAGGGTATGAAGCGCCTTGTTACGTAGCGTGGTCTCCGAAAAACCGTTCGCCACTCGTACGTATTCCCGCATCTCGTGGGTTATCGACACGTATTGAGCTGCGTTCGGTAGATCCATCGGCAAACCCGTATTTAGCAATGGCCGTCATTTTAGCGGCTGGTTTAGATGGCATAAAAAATGAATTAGAGCCACCAGCACCGGTAGATCGCAATATTTACGTGATGAATGCAGAAGAGCGTAAGCAATATGGCATTGATAATTTACCCGCTTCACTTGACGCAGCATTAAAAGAACTCGAGAAAAATGACATCATTAAAGCAGCACTGGGTGGGCATATTTATGAAAACTTTAAAGAAGCAAAAGAAGTAGAGTTCGATATGTTCCGTACAACGGTCCACCAATGGGAACGCGACCAATATATGAAGATGTACTGAAAAAAGGCATCGGAGTAATCATGGAGGGCGCTGAAAAACTTATAAATTTTCAAAGATTATAGTAATTCATTCTGATTTTCTCGATTGTATAAATAGTAAAAGTCGATTTATCTCAAGATTTTTGATGTAAATCGACTTTTTCAGTGGCTTCCCTTTTAATATAGGTCGATTTTTGGTAGGCAGCGAATCCAAAGTGTTGAAATAGACCACCAATTGTCGTGAAATTACATGGAGCTGCTTTTGCGATTGAAGGAAATGTTGCATTAAACCATTCCCTACTTGTAGCATCTCTATTATTTTCTCTTTCATTCGTTTCTTTCGCATTCTCTCACACTCCATTTCGCGCTATTCTACGCTATCCTTTCCTACTTTATTTGTATTCTATTTTAGGGGTCACTTCAAACCGAGATGGGGTATTGCCCACCATCTTGATTTTTAAATTGTCTTTAAATATAGGTGTCTTTAAAAGTTTTGAATATCAATAAGTTCTTGCTCCCCAATTGGTATTTGGGAAGATATTTGCTAAGAAACTAGAGGCAACAGATAAGTTAATCAACTGTTGCTCCTGGTTTTTATCGTGTTATTTCAAATAAATCAGTCCGTTTTGAAAGCTGCCTGTTTTTTAAAATTCATTTTATAACCATGCTTTTTTTAAAAGCTTCACCCCAAGAATTATTTCTTCACAGCTGAGATGACTAAAGCCAAGTTTGATAAGAGGTTCAGCAGGTCGATTATTTATGAAGTACAGACTGGTTGGGTAGACTTTTACACCGTAATGAGCTGCTTGCTTAATAAACCATTCCTCTGAGTGATTGTTATACAGTTTTACTAATACATATAAGCCAGATTGTTGCCCAATGATAGAAATATGTTCATTAAATTGTTTTTGCAGTGCTGATACAAGGCACTGCATTTTTCGTTTGTAAACGAGGCGCATACGTTTTATATGGCGATTCCATTCTCCTTCCTCCATAAACTTCGCCATCGTTAGCTGACTTAATAGAGAGGCGGTACTTTCAAAATGTTGAAATTGCTGCTCATAACGAGCGAGCAACTCCTTAGGTAATGCCATATAACTAAGTCGTATGCCAGGCAAAAAGGACTTTGAGAAGTTGCCTAAATAAATGACTTTTGTTGCGTCAATGGAGGCGAGTGCAGGGAAAGGTCGCTGCGTATAGCGAAATTCACTGTCGTAATCGTCTTCAATAATGTAGCCATTTTGCTCATTGACCCATTGAATGAGCTTTTGTCTTTCTTGAATTGTCATGCTGACACCGATGGGGCTTTGATGAGAGGGGGTTACGTAAATTAATTGTGATTTCATCGTTTGTAATTGTGAAAAATCAGCACCATTTTCATTTACAGATAGTGTTTCCAAAGCGAATTGATGAAATAAAAATGCCTCTCTCGCACCGTCAAAACCAGGGTCTTCTACGATAATACTTTGAAAATTTTTCTTTAACAGTTGCCCAAGATGAATGAGCATTTGTTGTGTGCTACTCCCGATAATAATGGCATGTGGATCTGTTTTTACGCCACGGGATTCCAGTAAATACGTGGCAATTTGCTCACGCAAACATATTTCACCAAACGGCTGCCCGTAATGAAAGGCATTGTTTGATGTTAAAACGGCGTTTGACAGTTTGCGCCAAGCTTTTAACGGGAAGTTTGCTTGATCAACCGCACCAGCTTTAAAGTCCACGGTGTAGGTTGGCTGTGGTGGTTTAGGCGGTATGACAGGCGTTTCTCTAGAAAAAAGCTGTGGTTCTAGCTCGTTTACAAAATAGCCTTTTCTACCTTTACCGTTGATATAGCCCTCTGCGGTGAGCTGTTCATAAGCGGTTAATGTAGTATTTCGACTAACGTGTAAGCACTCCGCAAGCTGGCGAATAGAGGGCAATTGTTCATTTACGCGCAGCTCGCCTTGCTCGATGAGGGATTTAAACCGTTCATAAATTTGCTTGTATTTAGCAGGTGAGTCTTCAAGTGTGAAAAGTATTGATTTCATTTTGTCACCTCTGACATGTTTAATTATTAGGAATTGTATCTTTTGTCATGTCAATTATCAATATACGATGTGAACAAATAGAAAAGGTGTTTTTCTGAAAGGGGAGCATGACATGTTTAGTCCAAAATATTTTCAAATGAAGGATCATGATGAAGTTATTCGATTTATGGAGGAGCATTCCTTTGTAACGATTGTTACGATGAAAAAGGGGGACCCGATTGCGACTCATGTACCCGTGCAGCTTCAAAAGGAGGGGGAGGATTATTTTATTACAGGACATCTAGCTTATAGCAATCCGCAGTGGCGTACATTTGAGCTGAATAAACGGGTACTAGTCATTTATCAAGGACCGCATGCGTATATTTCATCCTCCTGGTACAGCCATGAAAACGTACCAACATGGAATTACCAGGCAGTGCACATTTATGGGCAGGTGATGATTATGGGAGAACAGGAATTAAAGGCGGATTTAGCGAAACAGCTGGAAAAATACGAGAAGTATCGTGAGCATCCCACGTTGTGGCATACATTATCACCAGAGCTGTTGGAGCAGCAATTAAAAGGAATTGTAGGATTTAAGATAAAGGTGGAAGACATTCAAGCAACGTACAAGTTAAGCCAAAATCGCAATGATGAGGATTATCAACGGGTGGTTGAAAACTTACAGCAAGAAGATAGTATGAGTTCTCAGCAACTGGCTGAGGTGATGAAAAAAATCGGTCGAAATAATCAATAAATATTTAGTTTATCCAAGAAAAATGGTGTCCCTCTTTCTAAGACGTTGTTAATGATTTTGATGTGTAAAGATTCGCTGATATTGTCCAGGTGTCAATCCGATAAAATCCATAAAGAAATTGCTAAAATGACTTTGATCGACAAAGCCACTTTCTAGGGCCGCATCTAGTGGCGGCATGCCTTGCTCTAATCGCTTTTTAGCTGCATTGATCCGTGTGGTTTGTAAGTACCGGTAAGGTGAAATCCCTTTTAAACGCGTAAAGGATCTTACCAACGAATATTTATTTGCCCGTGCTATTTTTGCTAAATCATCTAAAGAAATTTTTTCTTTGTAATGTGCTTCGATATACTGACAAACAAATTGTATATGCGTATCATCTTTCTCCTCATTTTTTTCAGTTGGCACCTTTGAATACGCCTCAATTAATTGTTTCATCAAAAAATAAAAAGCTTCAATTTTATGAAAATCGGATGATTCGTTCAGTATCATTTGATGAAGTTGATGTAAAAGCATTGTATGTACACTATTTTGGGCGACAGGACTTTTAAAGAGTGGGAGATAGGCAACGCCTGTAATATCTTCTGTCACTTTTTTCATAATGTCAGGCATAATATTTAAACATCGGTAATCCAATGTTTTATGATCGATTTGTTCACAGGCATGATTATCAAAAGGGTTAAAAAATACGAGATCGCCAGTGTTTATAACATAGTCATTATTTTTACAAGACAATCGTCGCTGCCCCTGTTCTATAAAGCCAATAACATAATATTCGTGAAAATGGTTGGGGAACTTTTGCATGATACCATTGAAACGATAAGCTTCGACTTGTAAATCTGTATCAAATCGAACGATTCTTTCTTCTGTAGTCATCTGAATACCTCCAATCTACTGCGTGAATGTAAGTGTACCATACTATATTTTCTCAATTCTTGTATGATATTGACTAGAGATGCAGTAGGATAAGTAAAAGGAAGAGACTAAAACGGTTACACTTGAAGATTTACTGAAGTACTTGTTTAAAGAATAATGATGAAACAAATTTCAAATATCCTATGGACCTTTTGTATTGAGAATTACATAAAAAAAGTTCGTCGGTCACTATTTGAATCGGCGAACTTTTTCGGTTTATGTAGTGACCAAATGTAGTTTTGGAAACGTTAATTGTTACACTACATTTTCAAAACAACGTCAATACTTAATGCATATGGTAGTCGTCCATTTTCTGCATAGGGATTGGCAACAATCACTACTTTGGCATGCTCAAAAATATGTGTTTCTTCTTGCTCCGCATATATTTCAAAAAAATCGACTGTGTAATGCTTTTGTCTGTCTTCTTCCATGTAGCACCAAACTTCATCGGCTTTTCGTGGATCAATGCCTATACCCTCTAAAAAAGTGACGAGTGTAGTATTGGATTCAATATGTGCTGCGTAAAATAAGCAGTTCTCACATTCGCAATGTTCAGATGTCTCGACGACGGCTCGAGCAGTATACAGTTGTTTATTTCGTTTTTTTATATTCATAATGCCCTCCAATTCCGTGATTGCCGAAACCTTTCATCAAATTTTCCATATAGTTAGTATAAAATGAATAGGATAATATAAACAGTTAAGGGGGAATGTTATTCATTTATTAAAATATGAGAAGGTGTACGGATTTTTTAAGCATGATTGGCAGCAAGAGACGATTTTTTCTAATTATATTTTCATGCGCTATACATATATGATGTATCGGTTACAGGCATTAGAAAAACTAGAGGTATTTATTGAAAAAGGAAAAGAAACGCTACGAAGCTTCATCCTAGAGCTTCAAGAAGAACAGCACACAGATCCACTTGATATCGAGCATGAAAATGAAGTTCTCAATGAATATGTCCAACAATTAGCTGAACTAGAACCATTGCTAAAGCATTTGCAAAATGGCTTTGTCCCGCCAATGCAGTATGCAGTCTTTGCGACAGGCGTATGTAAACTATACGGCTGTTCACGTCATGGGTATCTAGAGCTTACAAATATGAAATTGCACGAAGGAGCAGAGAATGATGATTAGATTTCAGTTCAGCTTAAAGTGTGGGCATTTGACAACGGCTATATAGAAGGCGTGCTTTAAATCTTCTATAAAGAACGTTTGTTTTTTGAAGACCCGTACTTAAATGTTGTAGAGCTTGCACAGCAATTGGGGAAATGCATCGATTAAGATTACAAGGGGAACTATCCGATTTCAGGTTCTCTACGATCGATGCAGACAATCCAGTATTCCATTTTAATAGATTCTGTGTAAAAGCTGTTGGTTTTCCGTCATCAAGAGCAGCCATCCCAACCGCAAAGTGTTGTCTGAACATCCAAGTATAAGACAAGCTACAAAATCACTCGGATGCGATCAATCTACATTATTACGGAAAATACCAATTAAAACGAAACATATTATACGAAGACTGATGATGCAATTATACATCATAATTGTATTTGTGCATGAAAAGTGGCAAAAAAGCAATGCTTTCTCGTGTTACATTGCAATGAAAATGAAAAAAATACCTCAATGATTCTCAACAAAATATCTAATAATGATCTGTTAAAACAGTTAGGAAGACAGAATGGGCATTTTCAAAAAAGAAAAATGCCTTTTTTTTATTTTCTAAAGAAGTTGGCATGGGAATTGCTTTTATGAAAGTGTATGAAATTTTAAGGGAAACGAGGTTGATATTTATGACAAGTCAATTAAAAGAAGAGTTAAAGATATTCGATCAGAGGCATTTTCTCTATCCAACTATATCCATTGAACAACAACCATCACAAGGATCAGCTACTATTTTTACAAAAGGGAAAGGTATTTATTTAAAAGGGTGACCTACAAAGGATAAATCAGAGGGTATGATTCGTAAGACGATATGTAAGTGATTTAAATGTGAATTATTTTAGAAAAAAACGCTTCGGACTTAATGGTAATGAACGGCATGTTTCTTCCATAAAGGTTTATGTAAGTATTTTTGCAAAATTCATTCAAAAAATGTAAGCGCAATCACCTATATGTTCTTAAGGTTGCTATAGAAGTTAGTAGCTATAAATATAGTTTTTTGTAACTTATCAGAATATTTTGTAAAATATGTATACGTCTTTTAAAACTATTAAATGAAAGAAGGTATCTCTATGACACACACTCGTTTAGCAATTGATGTTGGTGGAACTTTTACAGATGTATTTGTTTTTAATGAAAATACAGGAGAAGTGTTTGTGACGAAAACATCTTCTACACCTTCGAACCCTGAACAAGGAATTTTAAATGGGATTGAGAAAGCCGAATTGAATGGGAAGGACATTAAAATTTTCTCTCATGGCACAACAGTGGGAACAAATGCGTTAATTGAACGGAAGCTGCCGAAAACAGCACTCATCACAACAAAAGGCTTCCGAGATGTAACTGAAATTCGCCGTGGTACGAAGGAAGACATATGGGATACGTATAAAGATACCGCAAAACCTTATATTCAACGGCGTGATCGATTTGAAGTCATGGAACGGATGGATTATGAAGGAAATATTGTTGAAGCGATTCAAGAAGATGAGATTCGCGCATTAGCTAAGAAACTAAAGCGTCGTAATACAGAATCCATTGCAGTTTGTTTCCTTAATGCGTATGTGAATGGTGAAAATGAAGTAAAAGTAAAAGAAATTTTAAAAGAGGAACTACCAGATGTATATGTCTGTATATCAAGCGAGGTACTTCCAGAAATTTTTGAGCATGAACGTATGAGCACGACGATTATTAATGCGGTTCTTGGTCCAATTATGAGTAAATATATAAACAAATTGAGCGATGAAATGCGGAAAAAAGGCTACGAAGAGGAAATTTTAGTTTTACATTCCGGTGGTGGAGTCATGACTTCTAGTACAGTTCCTCGTTATGCTGCTAGGTTAGCGAGTTCTGGTATTGCTGCTGGAGCGATTGCTAGTAAACATATTGCTAAGTTATGTGGATTTGATAATGCGATAGGTTTAGATATGGGTGGTACGAGTACCGATATTTCACTCATGTATGATGGTGATATTCGTATAACGAAAGATTGGTCTATTGAATATGGCTATCCCATTGGATTCCCGAGTATTGAAATTTTAACGATTGGTGCTGGTGGTGGTAGCTTAGCTTGGAAAGATGCAGGTGGTTCCTTACGTAATGGACCACAAAGTGCAGGGGCAGTACCGGGCCCAGCTTGTTATTGTCGAGGGGGGACAGAGCCAACAAACTCGGATGCTAATTTAGTTTTAGGGCGATTAGGTGTGAATTTATTAGACGGGACGATGCAATTGGATAAAGCAGCAGCAACACAGGCTGTTAAGAAAATTGCAGATGAATTTGATCATTCTGTTGAAGAAGCCGCGAATGCCATTATCGAAGTTGCCAACGCAAATATGAGTGATGCAGTTCGGTTAATTTCTGTACGTCGCGGATATGATCCACGTGATTTCGCTCTAGTAGCATTTGGCGGTGCGGGGCCATTGCACGGAGCATATTTAGCAAAAGATTTAAATATCCCCAAAATTATTATTCCCTCTCATCCAGGAGTAGCAGCAGCTATGGGATGCTTACTAGTAGATGTACGACATGATATCTCTAAAACCTACGTGAAAAAAGCTAATGATGTTTCTGTTGAGGAACTCACAAGTCAGTTTAATGACCTACGAATAGAGGCAAAAGCGCTATTAGAAGATGAAGGCATTTCAGATGAGACATCTACATTGATGAACTATATAGATCTTCGTTATAAAGGGCAATGGCGTTCATTAGCTGTTGTCGTACCAGATCAATTGACGTCATTGGATGATGTATTAGCAGCCTTCCACAGGGAGCATGAGCGAGAGTTTGCATTCTCTGATCAGGAACAAGTCGTTGAAATATATGGCTTACGTGTGACAGCAATTGGAACAGTACCTAAACCTGATTTTCCACAATATGCACCAGAAGGCTCGATTGAGGATGCTTATAAAGAAACACGTCCTGTTTATTTTGAGGGTAAATATTTTGAAACGAAAGTATATAATCGTGACAAAATTCCGGTTTACACACAACTACCGGGTCCAGCAATCGTAGATCAATTAGATACGACGACAGTTATTCCACCAGGGTTTACAGCGGAAGTAGATGTCTATAAAAATATCATTATTACGGTGAACTAATACACGATAAGGGGGATAAGATCTATGAGTACAACGAAATTAGTAGAAAACAATAAAGTACAAAATCTAGATCCTGTAACATTTGAAGTTTTAAAAAACGGTTTTGTAAATTTGGTCGATCAAATGGCAGAGCAAATGTTACGTACATGTTATTCGTTTGTTATTTATAACCGAGATTTTAGTTGTGCATTATGTGATGCTCAGGGAAACACTGTAATGCAAGGGACTCAAGATATTTCAGTTCATGTAGGGACATTACATTTAACTGCTAAGGCTGTATTAGAGGATTTTGCAGATGATATTCACCCTGGCGATGTATTTTTAGTAAACGATCCATATCGTGGTGGGACACACTTTAGTGATGTAAGGGTCATTCTACCAGTATTCCATGGTAAGAAGCTAATTGCGCTTATGCAAACAAATGGACATTGGGCGGATGTGGGTGGTTCAAACCCTGGATCCTTTGATATTACAGCGAAAGAACATTACGGGGAAGGGTTACGTATCCCACCAGTACGTATTTATAGTAAAGGTCAATATTTAAAAGATATCGTGAATATTATCGTAATGAATATGCGTATTCCAGAAGAACGTATTGGAGATTTACGTTCACAAGTAGAAGCAGCGAAAGTTGGCGAAAAGCAACTAAAAGAGATGATTGAGAAGTATGGTATTGATACGGTTTTATTAGCTTTCGACGAAGTGCAAAATTACGTAGAACGCTTAACGAGAGCAAAAATTACAAAATTGCCTAAAGGGGAATGGGAAACAGTTGATTATATTGATATGGACCCACAACTTGGGGATGGTTTAATTCCCATTCGTGTGAAAATGACCATTACAGAGGATGAGATTTTATATGATTTAAGTGGTTCTCACCCTTATATTAGTTGTTTCTTAAATGCTGGATTTGGTTCGGCACTTTCAGGAACATATGCAGGGACAAAGACCTTTTTCCCAGAAATTCCACTAAACTCGGGCTTCTATCGTGTAGTGAAAATACACCTTCCTGAAAACTCGGTTGTCAATGCACCTAGTCCAGTGGCTGTATCGGGTTATTGCTCAGGTTCATTTGAAAAGATTATGAATGCGTGCTTTGAATTATGGTCGAACATCATGCCTGAACGTGCCATTGCATGTTCATTTAACTTAGAGTATTTACTCATTGGTGGCTACGATAAACGGCAAGATAGTAATGAGTATTTCATGTGGTACGACTGGATGGCAGGCGGTCATGGTGGTCGTGTTGATCGGGATGGGGCGAATACAACTTCACCAGTGTTCGGAGTGGGATTAAGTGTTCAGCCATGTGAAGGTCAAGAACGCTTGTCACCGGTCATTACGACGAAGCATGCAATCATTACAGATTCTGCAGGCCCAGGGAAATATCGTGGTGGCTGTGGTGTTGAAAAGGGAGGCATGTTAACAGATATAAACCATACAGTCATGTCTTATTGCTGTGATCGCTCTCGCTCTATTACATGGGGAATCAAGGGGGGATTACCGTCTATTGCCCAAGGTGCTATCTTAAATCCAAATCAAGAGGATGAGGAGTTTTTAGGTACGATTTTCTCAAACGTAGAGGTGAAAAAAGGGGATTCCTTTACACGTCCATCTGCAGGAGGTGGGGGTTTAGGTGATCCATTAGAACGCGATGTAAACGCCGTATTAGAAGATGTGATTGATGAGTATGTTTCGATTGAACGTGCGAAGCTTGATTATGGAGTAGTTATCTATGAAATTGATCGTGATATCGATGCATTTGAAATTGATCATGCGGCTACCTCCATAGAACGTGAATATATTCGCAATAATCGTCATCATTGGTTAGAAACAGACCCTAATGAGGTGGAGCAGATGTATAATGCAGGAGAAATTAATCAAATGGATGTAGTTCGTCGTTACGGTGTTATCATGGATTACAAGACGAATAAGGCATTACCAATTTCGACTAAGCAATATCGAGAAGCAATGAAAAAACGCTCTTTAGCCTACTGGTCGTAGTCAGGGAATGGAAGGACTGCTACTTGTTTAGATGTTATATGGAACTTCTTCTTAGTGTAACTCATAACCAATGTAAAGGAGTGGAACACAAATGGAAGTAGTAATACCAAGAGACGAAGAGATAACAGATGTTTTAGAAAATGAGAAACGGGATGATTTCGCTTTAGAGAAAGTGCCCCGAAATGGGCGTTCGATGAGTTGGGCAAGCATCACGAATATTACACTTGGCGTAGCAACAGCGATGCTTTTCATACAAATGGGAAGCTTAATGGCTGTGAGTTTTGGAGCGATGAATGCCTTATTAGCTGCTATTTATGCAACGGTTATTGGGGGAACGATAGGCGTTGGTATAAGTTATTTAGCTGCAAAAACTGGATTAAATGTAAACTTATTAGCTCGTGGCGGTGGATTTGGCTATTTAGGCGCATCCATTACTTCACTCATTTATGCATTAAATTTCATAATGTATTGTGGAATCGAAGGTGCAATTATGGCTTATGCTGTGCATGAATATGTACAATTCATTCCAGTTTGGGTGCTGATGGTGTTTTTCGGTCTTGCTGTGATTCCATTGAATTGGTTTGGTATTAAACAATTAGATAAGCTTCAAAAGTGGACCATGCCGATTTTTATTTTCTTTATTGTAGTTGGTTTTTTCATGTTGGCAAAGGAAACAACATTTACGGGGAATATCTGGACATTCTTACCTGAGGGTGTGGAAGTCGGAGGAACATCTTTACTTGCTTGTATTGGGATTATGAATGGCTTAGTAGGAATTATGGCTTTATTAATCTCAGATTATGCTCGTTTCATTAAACCATCTGAATTTAAAATGGGCGTATTTATGGTTGGCTTTATGCCTCAATTTATTTGCTTCTTTGTAATGGGTGTTATCGGTATTTGGTTTGGTGTTCAATTAAACGAGCAAAATCCGGGGATATATTTTGTTCACTTATTAGGCATCGGTGGTGTGATTTTTACAATATTAACACAGCTCCGTATTAATATTACAAACTTATATAGTAGTTCGCTGTCGTTAGCGAATTTCTTTGAAAATGTATTTAAATTCAAGCCAGCTCGAGTATTTTGGGTCATCGTAACATCGGTTGTAGCGATTTTTCTTATGTTATTTGATGTCATTAATCATATTGGTAATTTACTAACATTCCAAGGTGTATTTTTACTATCATGGGGTGCAATTCTAATTAGCGATGCATTAGTAGTGAAGCGTTTAATGAAAATTGGGCCATTGTATTTCGAATATCGTCAGCATTATTTATACGCTTGGAATCCTGTTGGCATTGTGTCTCTAGTAGTTTCTTCGGTCATTGGTTCCATAGCGGCATTTGGATATATGGGAAGCTTTTTGCAAAGTGTTGCAGCCTTTTTTGCAGCGCTACTAGCTTTTGTTTTAACGATTGTCATTGCAATTATCACAAAAGGTAAATATTATGTGAAACAAGAAGCAAACGACATTCCTGATTATGAAAAACTAGCATAGAAGCCCTACTAACATTAGTAGTACGAACCAAGACCATGGTTTGTGCTACTATTTTTTAGTAGAACTGCGATGTGATAATATTGAGCCGAAGAAAAGCAATTTGATCCATTTAACGGCAAATAATAAAAAGAAAAGCTCGAAAGTATCGTACTGTATGTTTACACATGGTGTTACGAAAGGCGCGATTGTAAATGGCGCGAACAAATCGAAAAAATTGAGATAAAGTATAAGACTAATCAGTTCATTTACGAAGGGGAAGTTAGTGTAAAAGAGAATCGACTATATAGTTATAAATATGGCGTTTCACCATTTGTTTTCCTTCTTTAAACTTCGCCATCCTCACCACTTAGTCCAGTTGTTCTTTGTTTATCCCGCATTAACGGGCATTAAGACTCCCACCTCAAGGCTTAAGGAAAATCGAGAAGCATAGGTGGGAGATTAACTGCCCGTAAAAGCCCGATTGGTTAAGGGCAACAGGACGTTGGTCACACAGGCGTTGCGCTCGCGTTGTGGTGTTCTTAGCTTGCATTCCTCTACTCAATCAGTGGGGGATGAGGGCCGACTAAAATACGTCACGTCCGTGTGACGACGTCGGCATTAGCACGTCCTGTACGTCAAAAACCCCACTGATTGAAGTTTCACTTTATTCTATTTTTAGTTCTACATATGGCATCACTTGAATATGAGATAGTAAGAGGAAAAGGGGGATGGATAATGGAGCATAATGTGAAAATTCGAGAAAAGATTTGGGAAAGTGTTAGTAGTTTAACGGATGAACACTTGAATACAGTGGTGGAAGAAGGCACGTGGAGTATTGCGCAAATACTAGAACATTTATATTTATTGGAGGAAAGTGTAGCAAAGCAGATCGCTAAAACTTTAGTAAGTGAGGATGTAAATGTACCTGAGGCATTTCCGGTTCATTTAGTAGCAGATCGAAAACAAAAAGTGGATGCTCCTCATTATGTGCTGCCTTCTAATGAGCATCAAACATTAGCGGAACTGAAACATAAATTAACTACATCGAGAGAAACGTTAATGCATAGCATTGAGGGGGTTTCCGATGACGATTTAACCGAAAAAGGATTTGCCCACCGACGTTTTGGGACATTGGCATTGAAGCAATGGGTAGCGTTAATAGGTTACCACGAAGAACGCCATCTTGGCCAAATTGAAGAAGTAAAACAAGCGTTAGCAAAAAAGGTTTAAACGTCCTTTTTGGTAAAGGTATAGATAGTAAAGGGGCTGAGCCAACAATGTTATGGCTCAGCCCTTTTATTTTATCCCATAATATTATAACCAGAGTCTACATAAATTGTTTCGCCCGTTACACCGCGTGATAACTGGCTTAACATACCGATTGTCATATCAGCAACTTCTTCTTGATTTGTATTGCGTTTTAGAGGCGCAGTCTCTTCAATTTTGTGTAAGATTTGATTGAAGCTTGGAACGCCTTTCGCTGCTAGTGTGCGAATGGCACCTGCTGAAATCGCATTAACACGAATACCATCGCGACCAAGGTCTGCTGCTAAATAGCGCATAGCTGCTTCGAGTGCCGCTTTTGCTACGCCCATCACATTATAGCCGTCTAGTACACGCTCAGCGCCTAAGTAACTCATTGTCACAATAGAAGCACCTTCTGCTAAGTAAGGCTTCGCTGCTTTACTCACGGCCACTAAAGAATAAGCACTTGTATCTTGTGCAAATGCATAGCCTTCTCGCGTTGTTTCAACGAAGCGATTTTTTAAATCTTCTGCATGTGCAAATGCTACAGAGTGGACAATACCATGAATTGAACCAAACTCTGTGCCGATTTGTTCGAACGCTTTTGCGATTGATTCATCATTATTGACATCGCATTCAATGACTGCTGTTTTTTTATCGCTATAATCTGTTAAAAGTTTTTCGATTTTCCCTTTTGAACGGTCTTTGCGATATGTGAAAATAACGTTTGCGCCAATTTCCAATAATCTTTTTGCGACGCCCCAAGCGATGCTTCGTTCATTTGCCACGCCCATTACGACGATGTTTTTATTAGTTAATTGTAAAAGATCCATGCTCATACCCCTTTATCAATACGGTCTATTATTAGTACCAACTACTAAAACTAACTATAACATTAAATAATTATGGTGGCAATTAGAAAATGTAACTCGCATTAAAATAACGCTATTGGATATCCTCTCCTTATGTATATCAGCGTATTTACGTGTATTTTAGCTGAAAAATGAACATAATGAAGCCTTTTTCGAAACATGCATCGTCTATCCCAACTGGTGGATACATGTCTTTAGGTTGTGGTCAACTATAAAAATAATACATTCCTCTCTATCACGATCATAATAAATGATACTGTACGATTTTTTAATAAGAAAATCATCTGCACAATTTAAAAAACCATAAAACCTTCATATGCCGATTTTTGTATACGACTTAATTAAGGATAAGTGCCATTTAGGTGCAGCACCATCGTCCCAGTTTGACACTTATTTTAAATTAAGTTGTATCTCGATTTCTCTATCTAGCATCAACTAGGCATTAAAAATAATGGATTTTAATAGCAGGGTGTAAAAAAGAGGCACTTGCTTTTCATTTAACTGTAATTTTTAGTACAGCCAAGCATTAAAAGGGGCGTTCTCAACTGCAGCATAATTAGAATGGTTGTACGCTATGAATGTCGGCATAGCATGAGCGTATATTTAACCATAAAAAAAGGATGTGCGAATACCGCACATCCTTTATAATTCCATTGGTATACTATTCGTATTTTAATGAGTCGCCATCGAATGATTCTTCTGCTACTTTAATTGAATCAGTAGGGCAACCTTCGAAAGCGTCTTGTAAATCTTCTAGTAAGTCTTCAGGTACTTCTGTAGTACCCATGTTATCATCTAAAATAACGAAAGCAATTCCTTCGTCATCGTAATCATAAATATCTGGTGCAGCAGCGCCACATGCGCCACATGCGATACAAGTATCTTTATCAACAATTGTATATTTCGGCATTGTTACCTCTCCTTTTGTCATTGCTCTTCCGTAAGCTTCTTTCTTATTCTAAAGGTGTTTACTATACTTTTCAACAGTTAAAAGATGAATTTCATACAAATGTATGAGATATGAAAACCTTGTGAAATAAAGGTTTTTTAATCTGACCTATGTCAATAAGTTTCATTATAACGTATTCAACCGTATTCAAAAACGTAGTCAAAAAAACTACAATTCAAGATATTTCTCGAACTTCTGAATGGCTTCTTCTTTAGCCTTTTTAGTGACATGAGCATAGATATTCATTGTAATGAGTGCATCGGAATGTCCTAAACGATCTTGCACTTCTTTAATACTTGCTCCAGCTTCAAATAATAAGCTACAATGTGTGTGACGTAAACCATGCGTAGTGATTATTGAGAGGTTATATTTTTCTTGAATACCAACAATCCATTTTCTAATTGTGGAAGGCTGCAGGTAAGAATTTTTAGTATTGCTGAATACTAATTGTTTAGTTTGCAATGTGTTATGACCTAATTTAAGGTATTCCACTTGCTGCCTTTTCCGCCATTCTTTCAATACAGCAATCGTTTTTTCATCCATTTTGATTGTACGTGAAACGCCTGACTTTGTAGACTTTACGTATTGTCTAGCATCTAAACCACGTGATAAAGCCTTACTAATTCTTATTTCATTATCCTTCGTATTGATATCCTCCCAAGTTAAAGCGAGAGCCTCTCCCATACGCATACCGCTGAAAGCCAGAAGCCTAAAAAATGCATAGCGATTGTATCTATCTTCTTTTTCTAAGCATGTTAAAAACTCTACCAATTCCTCTTTAGAATAAAAATTTTCAGGTACTTCTTCAACGTCTATTTCCTTCTTTATAACAGGGAGGTCAACGAGCTTCATAGGATTATTTTGAATATATCCACGTTTTATAGCGAAATCAAGAACTTTAGATGTGTACGCCTTTACCTCTCGATACATTTTGAGTTTACGTGACCAGTCATTAACATGTTTTTGACATATATCTACAGTGATTTTCTCTATTTTATATTTCCTCATAGCTGGTAGGGCATAGTCCTTAAAATAATACAAAACTTTATTGAATAAAGTGGTACCTATTGTCAAGGACACAGTAAAAAAAGAGATTACGCAACTAAGAGATGGTTCCTGTATTGCGCAGGGGCCATCTTTTTTAGATTCCATTGATAACGATAATTGTTGTAATAGACCATGTAGTGATGAATCTTCGCTTTTAGGGCATCAAGTGTTTGCACAGATTCAAAGTCTACTTCATCTTTAAAATGACCGAAAAAGGATTCCTGTGGCGCATTGTCCCAACAGTTTCCTCGGCGTGACATCGATTGACCTAGCCTATGTTTCTTTAATAACTTTTGATATTTTGGGCTTGTATAATGTACCCCTTGATCTGAATGGATAAAGGCGTCTGGTTGGAGCTTGATTTTCTGATTGCGGACTAATTTTTCAATCGTTTTCGTTGCGATATCTAACGTGATTCGATCGGAGACATGATAAGCTAAAATTTCGTTGGTAGAGGCATCTTTTACGGTCGACAAATAAGCCATACGCTTTCCGTTATATGGCAAATAGGTGATGTCGGTTAAGAGTACTTTTCCAGGTACCCTTTGTTTAAATTCACGATTCAATTTATTTGGCACGACGCGATGTGCTTTCGTTGCTTTCGCCATTTGTTTATAGGGATTCGGTCTGCGGTGAGGGCACACAATCCCGTACTTGCGCATAATTCGCTGGATCTTTTTACGGCTCATGACGCACTGGAAGTCATGTTCGAGTGTCATTTTGATGGAGCGAGAGCCCTTTTTATAACCACGGCGATTAAACGCTTTTAAAATCAAATCTCTCGCTTCTAAATCCTTCCGTTCGTTCGCTGCTCGCATGTCACTGGTCTTTAAGAAACGATAATAACCAGAGCGAGAAACGTTTAATAGGTCACAAAAATAAGCCACCATGCGTTTAAATGGATGCTGAGCCAGTGTGTCTGAAATCAGTTGATACACCTTACTTGTGCTTCGTTTTTGACTGTCGTTTAACAGCCTCCTTTCTGTCGCTTCTAGCTTTTTTAGTAACTCCACTTGCCCCTCCAATAGTTGAATGCGTGCGGCTTGTCTTTCAATCACTTCAGTCGCTGTTAATTCGCGCTTTAGCGGTCTACCTGAACCAATTTTTCGTGTATCTGTTAAACCAATCAAGCCGTTTTTTTCGTATGCTTTTCGCCAGCGGAAGGCAGCCTGTTCGATTCGTTTCATACCAATGATTGCTTCATCAAAACCATATTCCTGAAAGATTTGACGAGGTGTTTTCCCTGTTAAGTATTCATCAATAAATTTACTTTTAAATGTATCTGTATAGGTAATTGTTCGTTCGCTTACGTGTTGTACATTTGGATTCTTTTGAAGTAGCTGTACCTCTTTTGGTGAAAATAAAATTTTACTCATAATAGCCTCTAGTCCTCTAATCTTGAATGTCTAGTATATAAAAAAATACCTGCAGTTAAAACACTCTTTTTCAAGTGTCCTAACTACAGGTACCATATTAGAATGTACTTTCTTCTACAGTTTTTTTATATTGCTCAATCCACAATTCATATACATCTTGGAACGTTTCTGCTTGTACTTTACGAAATGTGCCGTTATCAATATCTAGTTTAAGTCGTGCTAATGCAAGTGCGGCTTCTTTTTTTGTTTTAAAACCCCGTCTGGTAGTACGCTGCTCTTTTCCGGTGAGTGGATCTACCCCAACGTAAATTTGAAATTTATATCGCTTCTCACCGTTTTTTAATTCGTAACTCTCAATAGTTGTACTTTGCTTTTTGGCCATACATATTCCTCCTATACCGCTTGCGGGGGCAAGGAGTGGGAGGGGAGTTACTTATTTTTTTCTTCTTCTAGTTTTAATCTTGCATATCTTTCCTCGTGCCATAATTCTTCATATTTTATTATTTCTTTATTTTTCTTTTTAATTAAATCAACGAATTGAGATACATAGTGTAAATCGTTATAATCATCAAATTCATCATAACTATTTGCAAAATCAATAATATTTTTTTTACTTTCCTCAATACCTCTTATTGTTTCTCCCATATGTTCTTCATGATAATCACCATAAATTAAATCGTTTGCAGTTACTCCAAGAGCTTTTGCGATTTTTTGGGTAGATTCTACATCAGGAACTCGGTCGCCCCTTTCATAATTCCCAATACTAACTCTTGAAAGTCCTGAAAGCTTTGCTAATTGATCTTGAGTTAATTTAAGTTCTTTTCTTCGGTTAGTTATTCTATCTCCTATTTCCAATGGATTCATCCTTCCATTCTTTATTTTAAAAATATTGTAACACCTACTGAAAAAGAAAACAAATGAAACAATAATGTTTACAAAGATAACAAACGAAGCTATAATTTGGGTATAAAGATAACAAATGAAACAATTCAGTTATCGGAGAAAGGAGATAAAAAATGATTGATAACACTTTATTGATTTTAAGTAGGGGTAAAAAAGGTTTATCAATTAGACAACTTTCCAAAGAATCAGGGGTAGGAGCGTCTACAATATCAAAAATAGAAAATAAAAAAAGTACGGGTTCTCTATTGGTTGCTTCAAAATTAGCGAAAGCATTAGATCTAGAAATTGATAAATTGTTCATTTTAGAAGGAAGGGAAGAGATGAAATGAAAATCGAACTAGATATGCCAGAAGGATTAGGAGAGCAACTTAAAGCGATTGTACTCACTGCAACAAAACAGGCATTTGAAATTAATCAGAAGCAGTTATCTGCTAAGGAATGGATGACTCTAAAAGAAGGTGCTGCATACGCTGGTGTGAGTTATAACAGTTTCGTACGTTTTAGATCAATGGGTTTAAAAGTTTGTGAGATTGATGGAATTAAGAGAGTTTCCAAACGTGAGATTGATAGATTTTTAGAAAATAATTCATTTTAAGAAATAGCTTGCGGGGGCAAGGTGTTGTAGAGCAATGGCATAAATGGAAGTAGGTGAGCAAGTGGCCATTTTGGAAAAAGAAAAAATCCTATTGGTTGCACCAGAAAACATCCCAGATGAACTGAAGCAGCTAAAGCAATGGGTGATTTGGAAAGCAGAATGGAATGAAGAAAGACAAGTATTTGAAAAAATTCCTTATCGAAGTAATGGGAGATACAAAGCTGACTCAACTAAGCCTAAATCATGGGGAACTTTCGAAACAATCTATGAAGCATATGATAATGGCATTGGAGAAGGAATAGGTTTTGTGCTATCAGATACAGATCCATATGCTTGTATTGATATAGATGGTCTTGAAAGTGTGGAAGCATTACCCGAACTAGCTCAAGAGATTGTGAATACATCCTATGCGGAACTATCGCCTAGTGGTAAAGGGGTACACGTGTGGATTCGCTTCACACATAATCGCGAGAAATACAAAAATAAAAATACACAGCTAGGATATGAAATATACAGCGATAAGAGGTTCATAACATTCACAGGTGAAGCATTGAACGATTTACCCATTAATAAAGGTGCTGAAATAGATTCTTTTATCGAAAAGGTATTTAAACGAGAAAAAGTAGAATCTAGGCAGCCAAAACAAAATGAAAACGATACAAGAAAGGCAATGCTATCTGAGGCTGAAATTATAAAAATAGCCGAAAATAGCAAAACAGGCGCTCGTTTTAAATCGTTTATGTACGGTGGATGGGAAATAACCTACCCGTCACAGTCTGAGGCAGATATGGCATTCTGTAATGATTTAGCATTTTGGACAAACTGCGATTATTACATGATGGATAGTATTTTTAGGCAATCTTCACTAATGCGTGATAAGTGGGATAGAGAGCAAAATTCCACAACGTATGGAGATGAAACGCTCCAGAAAGCAATTCGAGAATGTACGAATACTTTCCAATTGCAAAAAGATGAGGTTCAATCATTGCTTGAAAATGATGAAACCTTAATTTTTCCGAAAAACTACCTTTCGAAAAATGGCTGTTTGTACAAAATTATTGAAAAGGAAGTTCGCGGAGAGGTTCAGGAATTTGAAATTTTTATTTGTAGGCAAACGCCAATCATTACACAATCGTTTATGAATGTGGAATACCCACAATTGTACCATGAAGTGACATGGATTGATAAAAGGAAAGTGTATAAAGAGGTAGTAACCGCTGGGGAGCTTGCTATTAAAAAAGAGCTATTAAAACTTTCATATAAGTCTTTAGCGGTTACAGATAATAACGCCAAGCATTTAATCGAGTATTTCGATAGATTGAACATGGTTAATCAATCTGATCATGGCTATTTAGTTGAACGGCTAGGGCATATAAAAAATACGTTCATCCATCCTTTGATAAATAACGGCATTAAAATAGTGCCTATGGATTCAGGAGAAAGGCAGTTACTTGAAGCCTTCCAACAATCGGGGACAAGCGCGGAATGGATAGAGCATGTCTTGAAAAAGATTCAAGCATATCCAAGAGCGTTATTAATGGTATTAGCTTCGTTTACAAGTGTGATTTTAAAAGATTTAAAGATGCAGCCATTCATTGTGGATTTTAGCGGACAAACTTCACGAGGAAAAACTACGTTGTTAAAAGCTTGTGCAAGTGTTTGGGGTAACGATTACCTAGTAAATGAATGGAATCTTACTAAGGTTGCAGCTGAAAGAAAAGCATCTTTTTTAAACAGTTTCCCACTTTTATTAGACGATTCAAGGAAAGCGGATGAAAGGCAATTACAAGCATTCGTTTATAACTTTAGTGGCGGACGCTCAAAAGGGCGCGGTTCAGTAAGTGGCTCTCAACAAGAAGTTACCTGGAATAACGCACTATTATCCACAGGGGAAAGTGCTTTAACGGAATATGCTGAAAAGGCTGGCGGTGTAGCTGCTCGTATTATTTCGATTACAGGAGCACCATTTGGTGAAGCAGATTTTCGTTTCTTTAATGAATTATACAATTCGATTGAGAAGTATTACGGTGTAATTGGTCTAGAATTTTTAACCATGTGGCAGGTAGAGAAAGACAAGATTATTCCGCATTTTGAAACATACAACGAGAAGTACCAGAGTAAAGCCTATGGAAACGAGGTCATTTCTCGTATTGCTCGGTACTATGCAGCAATCGTTTTAACAGGGGATTTGTTAAATAAATATTTTAACTGTGCTATTGATTTGACAATTTTAAGTGATTTATTTGATGAATTGAATTCTGAGAATAAAGCGATTGATAAACCAAAGCAGCTACTTGAGCAGATGTTACAGGATTTAGATGCGGATAGAGGTTCGATCTATTACGAGTATGAGCCTAATAAATCAATAAAGGCGATTTATAAAAGAGGAACACTGTATTTGCTACCAGCCTATGTTAAAGAGGTGCTAAAGGTTGAAGAAAAAACAATCCGTAGCGAATGGTTACGGAGAGGGATAACCATTTCTCAAACACATCGAGGTAAAGATGTTGATTACAGGCAATTAAAGCACAAAGGTAGAAACTTCACTTGTATTGCACTAGATTCTCAAATTGTTGAGGAATTAGGATTCGACTTTTCAGAATGTGCTCGATGAAGGTAGGAAGGGTAGGTAAATGATTATTAAATCTTAATAATGTCCTACCTTTCAAAATACAGCTATATCAAGGCTTTATATAAGTAAGTAGGAAAAGTAAGAAAGGTAGGACATATTATATCTACACATGAAAGAAAATTAATAATAGTAGAAAAAAGTAAAGTTAAAAAAATTATATATATACCCTATTTTTTTTATTCTACTTCCTACTTTCCTACCTTTTCTTTATAAACGTTGATATTACTAGGTTTTAGCGGTAGGAAGTGAGGTAGTAAAACAGGTAGAAAATACGAAAAGGTAGGAACTTTAGTGATGAAATACAAAGGTAAAAGGCGAATGACGAAAGCTATTAAGCAGATGGCTAGAGAAAGACGCGCGGTTATGTTTGAAGGAATGACAGTTGAAGAAATCAGTCATGAATTACCAATAGCTACAGCGTACTTATATGAGTTTAGAGGGATGCGAGAAGAGAAGGTAGGAGTTTTTGTTCCTGATTGTCCTATTTGTGGAGCTACTCATTTACATGGGGCTTATAGTGAACCAGAAGGAATAAGAAGTCCTGTATGTTTAATTACAGATGAACCTATTCCGAATAACTATCAACTACAAATAGATTGGTCAGATCAAGATAATGTTCGATTGGCCAAGAAATATAACATAGAAGGAGTAGAGCATTTATGAACCAAATGGAATTCATAAGCGTTTGGGAATTTCATATACACGATGTAGAGAGGTAGCCCCCCTCCATTTCAATATAAAGAGGTCAATGCCCCTACACCGATTGCCCATTAAACGCGCAGAAAAATCCGTTTTTGAAAAAATTTTTTAGAAAGAGAGTTGGATGAAAATCGAAAGAGCTATTTATGGATTAGCTGCTGATTTTGGGGCTGTTCATTGGAATAAAAAAGGCGAAAATGTGGAGTATTTTCACGTTGAGCCTAGCACTGTTAAATATGCTAAAAACGTAGCATTCACACTGGAACATGAACCGAAGCAGACAGTTACAACTACGAAAAACCAAGAGAATGGCCAGCTAATTATCGTACAAAAAGGGCCACTATTATTCTTTAAATTTATTCCTACAACAAAAGCTGGTGAACGTATTTATCGCTATGTAAAGCTACAAAAATTACGTAAATGTAGCTACATTTTTAGAAAATTTACGAGCTTACGTGATATAAAAACCGAAAGTAAATTATCGCTAGTAATGGATCCAGGAGAAGTAATTTTGATTAATCACGGTGCAGTTTATGAAATTTGTTTGACCAATAATCCACGCGATACAACTACTTTCTGTACAACGGATGCTAACGATCGGCGGTTAGAAGGAATTGAGTGGAAAACAAATATCCAACATTCCGATGTAGATTACTGGGACGAAGAAGTTAAGTTAGCAAAGTTAGATGAACAACTTGAACAACTTGAGCGTGATTTAGAACGTTCACGACGTAAAACAAAAAAACTATTAAAGAAAAGAGGAATTTTAATATGATGAAAATTGAAGAAAGACAAAAATTAATGGATAAAATTCAAGTTCAGAAAATGCAGTACCTGAAGGAAGTTGCTCAAGTAGGGAAGGTCGTTGCGGGATTAAGAAAAAAACGAAATGAAATAGAAGCCAAAATCTCTGCTGCATATGAAGGTAATGCAACGGCTTTAAGTGTTTTATCAGAAAATAGAGAAATAGTGCAAAAGCTTTCCGAAGAAATTGAATTACAAGAAAGCCGTATTACCAAATTAAATGAGACACTAAAAGAAGTCGAAGCTGATACAGTCCGCTTATTAGATGTGTGGATGGATATATCGAAGAAAGCGCGAACAGATGCCGATTCTTTATTTAAAAAGGCTGCTGCATTACAACAGCAAGCTGACGAAGCGAGAAACGAGGCTGAAATACACCGTACAGAAGGATTAAGGTACGCTGGACAAGTTCGTGACTTTGCAAAGGATCTATCACAAGAAACAGTTCAAAAGTATGTGGATTTCACGTATTAAGGTGGTGTGAAGGATGAACGAGAAAGAAGCTCACAAAAAATATCTTCAAGAATTTCAAGCGAGAACACAAATAAAAGCGCAGGCCAATCCACAAATAGCACAAGTATTACAGCTCTCACAGGCTTTACGGGACGCTTATGTATCATGTGAGGGTGACAAGTCATTATACGCTACTAAAAGAGCACAGGTACTTGCACAGCATTGCTCTGCTGATGATTGGGAACAAAAATACAACTCAACTGTGCTAGCTTTACAAACTGAAAACTCAAGGCTGAAAACGGAGCTGCTATTAGCCAAAACTGATAAAGCTATTTATAAAAGTCAGCTAGAAATGAATGGGATTGATCCTGTAATATAAGGTAGTCTCAAACACTTACTTCGGTAGGTGTTTTTTATTTTTACATAAACTACTTCGTTCTAGGTAGTATTTTATTATGAAACTTTTTCCACAATTATCCGTACTTAAATTAAGGAGGATATATGTATGTGGAAGAAAATCAAAAAAACGTATACTCGAGTTAGTTTAATCACTTTAGGAATATTCATACTTGGATTCTTTATTTATTCTTTAGCAGTTCTAATATTGGGGTTCTATAAGGGAAACATTGATTCAGTAAATTTAATTTCAATTACAGCGATTATCTTATCATTTCCAGGAGTAGTTAATACATTGATAGATGAGTTTAAACCTACGAAAAAAACTTATAAATTGTCATGCCAGTGTCCCAAATGTAAACATTTAATTCAAATGGATATGATTGAGGAATAAAGAATGTAGATTTTAAGGAACAACATATTATTTAAGAGAGAGGTGTTTTAAATGGAAGGAAATACCAATACAGTTATTGAAAATGGTGAGTTATACAATTATTCAAAAATCCAAAACCGTCATGAAAGTGGGTTTGATTTTGCAACCCTAAGTGATAATGAATTGGAAATCATTCTTACAACAATAATTAACGAAATTCAATATACTGCAAATGGAAGTGGTGCATTTTGGGGAACAATGGGCATCATAATAGCGATGTTTCTTGGAATGACGACTCTACCAAATGTCAGTGAAAAACTTGTTATTTCTGTAGCTATTGTTTATCTAATACTTGTGAGCGGGTACTTTTTTTATTCAACTGTTAGATCTGCTAAAAGGCAAAAACTTTTGCATTATTTTAGAAGAGTAAAAGACAATAAATAATAAGTGTTAGTCACATCTTACAGGGTGTGGCTTTTTAAATACTCATTCATTAATATGTTCTTTTTTTGTTATTAAAGAATAATTGTGTTATATTCTGTAAAAATAGGTCAAAAAACAAGATGTACTGTATGTATTTTTAGCATTATAAAACTATTTTATATTGAAAAATCTGGTTTTTCTGTATTATTTTAATACTCTTACTATAAGACACTAAACTCATATTTGGGAGGGAGTACCATTACTAATAATTTAGAAAAAGATAATTTACTTGAACGTTTAGATAGACTATTAGACTGGATTAAGAGCTGTGATACCAAAGCTTCGATAGGAATTACAGCTGTAGGAATATTCCTTACTATATTTTTGTCTGAAAAATCGTTAACAGGTATTAATAAAATAATTATAGCTGCTACGAGAGATTTTAATTTTTCAAATTTGATTTATCTTCTCCTTATCTTTATAGCAGCTTTATCAGTGATTTATGGTGGGTTTAATTTAATTTCAGTATTAGTCCCAAGGTTGAATAGTTTCGCATCTAAAATTTCAGGCACTAGAAGTATTTCTTTTTATTATTTTGGATCAATAGCTAATGGCGACTACGATACCTTTAAACAAAAAATTCAAAATGAAACTGAAGATGATGAAATAGAGGATATTTTATCGCAAATATATATTAATTCTAAAATTTGTGATGTTAAATTTAGATACTATAAAAAAGGAATTATTTACTCGTTTTCAGGTATTGTAGCACTTATTCTATTATACGTAATTGGCTTTCTATTACTTAAACTAGGGGGATTTTAAAATGAAATTTAAATCATACGATTATAAGAGTAGAAAAGTAAAAGTAGAAGAAATTCTAGATAATACAGACAATGTTAATGAGGTTAAAAAATTCCCTAGAGATGAAGAATTTACATATACTAACGGTTATAAAGCATGGGCAGGAGCAATTTTTGTAGATTTGAGGGAATCTACTAAGCTGTTTACTGAAAAGACAGATGTGGACATAGCTAAGGTTATTAGAGGATTTACCTCTGAAATTATTGAGATATTAAGAAAAGATGCAGATGATACAGAATTAAAAGAAATAGGTATTCGTGGAGATTGTGTTTATGCAATATACTCTACTCCAAGTAAAGATGATATATTTGATATTGCTAACAGAGCATTCTATATTAATACCTATATGAAGATGCTAAATAAACTACTTTCTGTTCGTGGGCTCCCAAATATTAAAGCAGGTATAGGTTTAGCAACACAAAATACATTAGTTGTAAAAGCGGGTCGTAAATCTTCCGGTATCAATAATCTAGTATGGATTGGTGAAAGTGTTGCTAAAGCAGCTAAATTAGCTGATTTAGGGAACAAAGACGGAATATCCCCTATCGTTATGTCTTCCACTTTCCATCATAATTATATTCCAATAGCTAGGAAAAAAAATCCTGATTCTCCAAATTGGTGGTCAGGTGTCGTAAGTAAAGACTATGGGACTTATTATCATGGTGACGTAGTAAAAAGTGAGTTTGATAAATGGATAAATGATGGTATGCAAGATTAATCTTGCAAGATTTTTTTGAATTTGAAGTTGATAATTTATAATGAACATTTGTTTAAATTAGATGAAGAATTCAATTGTAAAAACACTTTCAGCTGCATAATCAGCCGAGAGTGTTTTTTGTGTTTATTCCTCAATTAATTCTAATAAATCGCTTATATCGCATTCCAGAGCTTTACACAATGCCCCTAATGTATCACGTTGATATTGTTTCGCTTCATCGTTATACATTTTACGGACTGTTTCGAAATTCACTCCTGACATTTCAGCACATTTTCGGATAGACATGTTTCTCTCATCTAAAATTTCTTTCAATCGAGACTTAGCGCGCGCAGCCACTCTTTCAACTCCTCCCATGTTACAAAATTACAAAATCACTTTATAGACATTATACTAAAAATTATAAAAAACTGACAGTAAAATATAGTTGACAGTTAAATGCAGTCGGTGTTATATTTATGACAGTTAAATGCAGTCAAAAACCTATCAACAGGTAGCGGTGAATGGACGAGAAATAAGCCGCACATTAGAAAGGAGATGAACAGCCGTGAAAAAGTCAGAAATCCTAATGGCAAAGCATGACAAACATAATGCTTATTATGACTTGAAGAAAGTTGAATATGAGCAGATGGAAAAGAATGTACGCTCGTTAAATCGCTTGGGGCGTTTGCTGGATTTAAACAACATGCTGATGGAGCTAACTGCTCTTATCAATGACGCGCTGCTGGATGAATTAGTAAAGTCTGAAAGTGTTGCATCAACTTCCACAGTGAAAGAGGTAGTCCATATTAAAGAAACAAATAGCAAATATTGCGCTGAATATGAACGTAATTTTGTTGCTAGCGAAGTGGTCCATTACACGTGGTACGAAAATAGATGTTTCTGTAGCAAGTGCAAGCAAATTATGAACATGCGTGTAATACCTGTAATACCTGTAATACCATCGTATCTGGATTGGCAGCCACGAAAGGTAGGGAGAAATCAATGAAAGAAATTCAATCAAACGGTGTATTCGGTTACTTACGTGAACACCAAACATTTTTATCTGTCGAAGAAATGGATGCAGCAGTAAAGGATCACATCTATACGCATTTCGACAAGCTGACATTAGCTGAACGTCGAACACTTTATACACTATCGCGCCACTCATTGAAGTATCCAGGTGCTTGCCATATTAAAGCAGATACGCTCGCAAATGAGATTGGCGTTACGACCAAAACAGTTTATCGAGCCATAAAGAAGTTAACTGAATTACACATTATCGAAAAAATTAGCAGCACACGTAAACATGGTATCAAGGGGGCATCTATCTATAGGATTCTCCCTAATGAAATGACACAGAATGTCTCAACAAGTCCTAACATGCATGTCTTATCATCTGTGTCCTATCAGCAACATACGCAAAACACGCAGTATATCAACGATTCACACATAAATTTAAAAACGCAATCTTTTAATTCTTTTAACGAAAATGTTTTTAATCATTCTTTCGTAAATTCGTGTAATACGTATTCGCCACAGGTCACACTCCAAGATAAGCTGGAGATCATCTACACGTCACAACCTGTGAAAGAACAACGTGATTTTGAAGTATTACTTCCCGTTGTATTTGGGAGCATGAAGCGATATAAAGGTACCCTTAGCCACATACAATTGGAGCAGGTGATGATTAGCTCAATGGAAGCATTAATACGTAAAAAAGATGTACGTAACGAATGTGCCATGTTATCACGTATTATTCAACGTCAAGTAGAACAAGCCACACAACCGACTTACAGGCCGATACAACAACGTGTAAGGGAGTTAGTTCCGCATTGGTTTGATAAGCGTAATGAGCAAATAATAGAGCCTGCAGCGGGTATTGATTATGAAGCAGAACGCGCTAAAGTATTAGCAAAATTAAATGCTTAGGGGGGGGAGATAATGCTAGTAAAAGTTAGTGAGTGGCGTGCTTTATCCACACGTAATAAAATGTTGCTACTGAAAGCAGTAGCGAACCAATAACTAGAAAAGAGGGAGAAATATATGCAGCAACAAATTCAACATACATTAAGAACAGTCGTTCAAGAAAATAGCCACAGTGTTTATAACTTATCAGCACAAATAATTCAATTAGAGGTTATACAAGGGGCAGTAGCAAAGTTAATGGAGCGAATTGACGAGATCACACATAAAGGGTGGGATAAAGACTGGGGTATGTCATATCTTGCAGTTAATGAAATACGAGATACAGTACGTTTGATTGATATGGGATTCCATCCTTTGTTTAAGGAAATGTCAGAAGGAGTTAATACCCTTAATATTCATGCCAATGAATTACACGAAACAGTAATAAAGGGAGAAGCAGAGCAATCAAGTAACGTAACTACCAAACTGGATATAAATAGTGTGGAAGGCTGGAACGCTTTTGCAATGGAAGGCAACATCAAAACATTTATCAAAGAGGTTGGCCGAGAGCCGGAAAGTTTTGAAGAAGTGTCAACGTATATAACCGAAAAGGTAGCAAAAGTGGTAGCTAAAAGCGAGGAAAATAAAAAAGCCGATGCGCCAACATCGACTAAAGAAATGAACTTGTAAATAGTATTTTAACACAAAGAAGGGACTTGCTCAATATTGAGCCGATGTTCTTATAAAGCACTTGCTGCGGCAGGTGTTTTTTTGTGGATATTTAAATAAAAGATTTTTAATATAGACAAAAGTTTGAAACTATCAAAGGAACGATATATAATAAAAAAAGAAACAATTTGAAACAAATGATGAAACGAAAAGGGGCGGCGTTATCATGGATAAACTAATTGATTCAAAACAACTGCAAGAATTATTCAAGATTTCAAGGACTACATTACACAGAATGGAAAAGGAAGGTCTGCCGTTTACTCAAATCGGGAAATCCAAACGTTACAATATTGAAGAAGTTAAAGTCTGGATAGACGATAGGCAACGTGGAATAGAGAACTTAGTGATTGGTGAAGTTTATCATAATCAGGAAATTGCCAAAGCCTTTAAGTGCTCTACGCAGGGAGGTATGAGACGATCACATTCAACGAATACGCTTGTTATATTTTCTGATCACACTAAAGGTATTTATGAAGATAAATGGATCATTAATAGTGAGGGAGAGGAAATACTTCTTTACACAGGAATGGGACAAGAAGGAGATCAGGATATAGAGTTTGGCCAAAATAAAACACTTAATGAATCTAGAACTAATGGTGTTCGAGTGTATTTATTCGAGGCGTTTAAATCAGGTGAACATGTATTTAAAGGGCAAGTAGAGCTTGTTCAAGATCCTTATACGGAGTTACAAGCAGGAAGAACTGTCTGGATGTTTCCGCTTCGTATTGTTGGGAATAAATATTTAATTCCAGAAGATTTATTAAAAGAGAAGGAACAGGAGAAGGTAAAAGAAGCTCAAAAATTGAACAATCAAGATCTATTTAATCGAGCTAAGAATGCGGATCGTCTTGGCCAACGATATACGACTTCTAAGACCTTTGATCGTGATCCATATGTTTCTGAATATGTAAAACGTCGAGCCAATGGTATTTGTGATCTTTGTGGAAATCCTGCCCCTTTTAATGACAAGAAAGGAAGGCCTTATTTAGAAAGTCATCATATTAAATGGTTAAGCAAAGGCGGAGAAGATACAATTTACAATACAGTTGCATTAGATCCTTCGTGTCATAAAAAAATGCATATTTTAGATTTAGAAGAAGATGTGAAAGAACTACTTGCTAAGAGTGATGAATATAAGTCTAAAGAGAATAATTGATTATCTCGTGAGGAAGCATTTACAAATTGTTAAATAGGTTATGAAGGCATCCACAAGAATTTTCGTGGGTGCTTTTCCTTTGTGATCGGCCAAATAAAAAGATCGAAGCAATAAGCCTCAATCTTCTATTTAAAATCTTGCCCCCGACAACGTATTTTAGGTAAACCGTATTCAAAACCGTATTCAAAGAATTTTACGATAACTAAAAAAGCCTTGACATCATTGGTATTATAGGCTTTTCTGCATTATTGGGCTATACTTTTCAACAGTGAAAACACGAATTTCATACAAATGTATGAGATATGAAAACCTTGTGAAATAAAGGTTTTGTCAATTGACAGATGTCAATGGGCTTCATTATAGCATATTTAACCATGTTCAAAAAAATATCTTTCAAGCTATTTCTCCAACAAGCTTATTCTAGCACCAAATGATAAATTATGAGACGAGAAATACAAAAAATTATATATGATTATCTATCCGAGCAAAAGCCCGCCGCATCCGGTCAAAAACACCCCGGCGCGAGTAAAAAACCTTGCCGTATCCCAGCAAAAGCCTGCCGTATGCGGTCAAAAAGCCACGGTATCCGAGCAAAAAGTCGCTGCATCCGGTCAAAACACCTCGGCACGAGCAAAATCTTGCCGTATCAAGTCAAAATTGAAGAAAACCCCCACTGATTGAAGTTTCACTTTATACTATAATGTAGCTGAGGTGATCACATGGGATAGCTGAAATAGTTACGGTTGTATTCATCATATTAAAGCTAACAGAAGTGATTGCGTGGTCGTGGTGGTTAGTCCTATTACCAGCAATCATTTCTTTTAGCGTGTATGCTATCATACTGGTGATAAAATTAGTCATAGTGATTATTACTGTAACCGCGATGAAAAAGCCTTAATATCCTTGATATCATAGGCTTTTTGCATGATTTAGTTATACTTTTTAACAGGTGTGTTGATTATAAAAATATCGGTAGGTAATTAGCACGATTTTTTAATGGAATGGTTGATAAAAGGCGCTTGCTCGTTGATTGGAGCGAAGGCGACTTGACTCCTGCAGGAGAAAGATCAAAGGCTAAAGTCGCCACGTCCTGTGGCAACGCCTTTGTGAGCAACATCATGTTGCCCCGAGTTGAAAATCCATTTATTTCGGCAATAGCCGAAATAAATTAGTTGAAGCCGTGCCTGCGGAAAGCGAGTCAGCCGTAGCGGAAATCAACGTATTCTACTGTTCTATTTAACAATAAAAGGTAAATCAACATGCTTGACTTTTTAACAATACATTACGAAAAAGAGGGATTTGCTTTGATTTTACAACAAATTCTTTTGCATATTTTTCATAAATTGAATAACGAACGGACGATCAATGCGGGCTACCATTTGCTTCGTGGAAAGCGTTCAGGTCAGACGATTCAAGATGTCGGGATTTTTAAGTTGTATCCGTATTTTGGCTTGTTAAGAAAGCTATCTCGTCAAACATTTGAGCAAGAAGTGCAACTATTACGAGATAACGGTTACATAATGGTAGAAGAAAATGATTATTTTACGTTAACGGCAGCAGGTGAGGAACAGGGAAGTCAATTACAGCTTCCGTATTTTGACGGCTGGCATTACCGCGGAAATGAGCATACTTTTTTCGCGCGGCTATCGCTCATTGTCCAAAGCTTGTCTAACCAATCTGCCTGCATTCTAGCTTTTATACCCGTACAACGAGACGAACAAATTCAAGCGTGGTGTCGTCAATTTTTACGGGATGTTAAGTATCAGTCCACTGCGATCCAGCAGCCCCTTTATGAAGAAATCATCAGTAGCTTAGAGCAGTCAACGATGTCTACTTTACAGAAAGAGTTACTGATGAACCGTTTAACGGGTGTTGGGGTAATCGGTATACCGTGGCAGCAACTGAGCTTTGAATATCAGATGCCCGAGTTAGATTGTCAACTGCAATTTGTGAGTGGGCTTCATCGCTGGCTTGATGCAATAAACCGTGATGGAACGCGCTGGCCGTACTTATCGAAATTGGCAGAACAGATTCGCATTGAAAATGTATTGACTGAATCAGCGTATCAAACGGCACAGCTCTATCATCAGGGCTATCCGATCGAGCAAATTTGTATTATGAGACGTTTAAAACAGAGCACCATTGAGGATCATTTAGTTGAGTTAGCGATGAATGAGCCAACGTTTGATATTACCTCATTTGTGACAATTGAAGAGCAACGACAAGTGCATAGTATGGTGGAAGATTATGCGACGCGAAAATTAAAAGTATTACATACAGTACTACCACATTTAACGTATTTTCAAATTCGCTTAGCTCTTGCGAAAGGGGAGGTGTAGTGTGTGTTAGAACAAACATTACAACAAGTTTTTGGCTACGATACATTTCGACCCGGGCAGAAGGAAGTTATTGAGCAGTTACTCGAAGGACGTGACTGTATCGCCTTGTTACCGACAGGGATGGGGAAATCTTTATGTTACCAGCTACCAGGCTATCTGTTTGAAAAAACAGTGCTTATTGTGTCACCGCTGCTTTCTTTAATGCAGGACCAAGTCGATCAGTTAAAGCAACGCGGTGAAAAGCGGGTTGTGGCGTTAAATTCTTTCCTATCGCCAAATGAAAAGGCATACGCGCTCCATTTTTTACATGAATATCGTTTTATTTTTACATCCCCTGAAATGCTCACACAGCAGCCCGTTCGTGAGCGTTTAATGGAGATGGATTTGTCACTTATTGTGGCGGATGAGGCTCATTGTATCTCGCAATGGGGGTTTGACTTTAGACCGGATTATTTACGGATAGGTGAAATTTTGCGGCCTAATCGTCCACCGATTTTAGCATTAACAGCAACAGCGACAGATTCGGTATTAGCCGATATTAAAACGTATTTACACATGAAAGAGCCGTATCAATTTATCCATCATGTAGACCGGGAAAATATTAAACTTGCCAAATATACATTTTCTCTAAAAGAAGAGAAGCAACATTGGATTTTACAGCACGTCACAAGTACAAAAGGCCCAGGTATTATTTATATGCCATCCCGAAAAAAATGTGATGAATTCAGTCAACTATTAATTGAGCGAGGCATTTCTGCAGTAAGCTACCACGCTGGGAAAGAAGTGGATGATCGGCAATTTATTCAGCAGCAGTTTATTCAAGGGGATGTAGAGTGGATTGTAGCAACCAATGCATTTGGCATGGGGGTACATAAGCACAATATTCGACAAGTAATTCATGAGTCCATGCCAGCGAATGTATCGAACTATATGCAAGAAATAGGACGCGCAGGACGCGATGGGGAAGACGCGTTAGCCATCTTACTCTATGCAGAAGGAGACGAGCATTACGCGCATTATGTGGCGATTGAAGATTTACCAAAGTATGCCCATGTGGATGCATATGTTCAACGTGTGCAACTGCAAGAAAATCCTAAAATAATGCTCGAAACAGGCGAAATATCAGAAACGGCCTACCGCGTGTTGGCGTATTGGATGCAGCAGGAAGCACCGCAAGCTGTCAAAAAACGACTAGCTCAAATGGAAGCTGAAAAATATCAGGCGGTGCAAGAAATGCTTCAAATCATTGATACATCTAACTGTATGCGCTATCAGCTCGTTCAGTATTTTGGACAAAAACTGACCGCTGTACACGCCATTTGCTGCAGCAATTGTGGCTTTAATGTCGCCGATGTAACGGAATCTCGTGAATTGCTTCAACATAGAAAAACAATGCATTGGGAAGAACGTTTGCGAAAATTGTTGTTTGGGCGTAACTGAAACGATTTCGACCGTTTACTTTTCTCGTAAATTTCGTCATAATATGAAATAGATAGCGAAGTTTGGAGGGTGTGCAAATGACAAAAGAGGACTATCGCGAAAAAATCGAAGAAGATCGTCAAGAAATTGAGCTCGAAACGACTAAATCTAGAATGTCTCGCTCAAAAGGTAAAGTAAAAAAGCGTAAAAGCCCACTTATGCCTACTTTACTTGTCATCTTCATATTTATTCCGTTATTAGTGCTTATTTATACGCAATTTATTTATGAACCTACTAGTCCAGTAGAAACAGTAGAACAAGCAAATGATGTTGTACAAGTGGAAAAAAATGAACCGCCAGTAGTAGCTGAAGCAGCAGATGATGAGGAAGATGAAGGCGAGAAAAAAGACGGGAAAGCAACTTCTGAAAAACTAGATGATTTATCGGAAGAGCAGAAAAAAGAATTAGCAGCAGCTCAAGCATCAGCAGCGGCTGAGGCAGCAAAAGTGGCCGAAGAAAAAGCAGCAGCTGAGCAAAAGGCAAAGGAAGAAGCAAAAAAGAAAGCCGAGGAAGAGGCTAAGCGTCAAGCAGAGGAAGCTGCGAAATCGAAAAAAACGCATACAGTCCAATCAAATGAGACATTATACCGTATCGCGATGAATTATTATAATGATCCAAGTGCAGTGGAAAAAATCAAACAAGCAAACGGTTTAAATTCAGAATCCATTTATGTTGGACAAACACTTGTTTTACCGTAAAATAATATGATATGTGTACATAAAGTACAATATGGAAAAAGACGGACCCATGTCAATGGAGTCGTCTTTTTCTAATGAATGGGAGGAAGCTAGATGACCTGGATGTATGTCGTGTTTTGCATCTTGCTTCTTTTTGTGCTCTATATGGTAAAAGAAGCACATGAAAATAATATTCGCACACATACGGTGCAAGCTACAGGGAATGAAGATCAATTTGCTGTGTTCTTTATTTCGGATGTCCACAATCGGCGGATGTCCACGCATATGCTGCAACAAATAAAGTCGGTAGAAGCTGTCATTATTGGTGGAGATTTTGCAGATAAACGTGTGCCACTAAAGCAGATAAAGGAAAACTTACAAAAGCTTAGGAAGCTCGGACCCATCTACTTTATTTGGGGAAATAACGACCGAGAAGTAGGAGAAGAGCAGTTCCGGGCATTATTGGCTCAGTATGATGTAACCGTTGTGGAAAATGATGCTGTTTTGTTGCCAAACAGGGCAAATTCGACATGGATTAGTGCAATTGACGATACATCGACACGTGCTTATAGTTTTGAAAAGGCTCTTGAAAAATGTCAGGACGGAGATATTACGCTGTTTGTTTCACATAACCCCCAAGTATTTTATAAAGCGTATCCGTTGCATAAACCAACATTAATGATGGGTGGACATTTACACGGTGGACAAATTCGATTAGGGTCATTTGGTGTGCATCCACACGGCTCATTTTCTATACGAAAGGGTGTACCTACTTTAGTGAGTAATGGGTACGGGACAACGCTTATGCCTCTTCGTTTGATGGCCAAACCAGAGTGTCATATCATTACGATCACATGCCAAAAAGCTGATTGCATATAATGCGACAGCTTTTTTAGATAGGAAAGATACGTATCCGCGAAGGTGTGTCTTTCTGAAAGCATTAGGACGGTATTAAGTACTTAACAATTCGTGCATTGGAGGACTGTATGAAGGAATAAGGAAACTTGTTGAAACGAGCGGAAATTTTGTGACAAGGGTTCTGTTAAACAGACAAATCGTCGAATAGGCTCGAAATAGGGAAGGAAAAGCGGTACACTAAGAGTAATTGGATTTTTAGAAGGAAGGTTTTACTCATGGAAAAAGTAGATGCAATTATTGTCGGTGGAGGCCCATGTGGATTATCGGCAGCAATTGAGCTTCAAAAAATAGGATTAAAGCCAATTGTCATTGAAAAAGGGAATATTGTTAATGCATTATACCATTACCCGACACACCAAATATTTTTTAGTACAAGTGAAAAATTAGCGATTGGCGATGTGCCATTTATTATAGAGGAGCGCAAACCGCGCCGAAATCAGGCGCTTGTGTACTATCGTGAAGTAGTAAAAGCGAAAAATATCCAAGTAAATCGCTTTGAAAAAGTAAATCGTGTAGACAAAAAAGATAGCCAATTTATTGTTTCTACGACAAAAGGTCAATATGAAACGCCTTATGTAGTCATTGCGACAGGTTATTACGATCATCCGAATTATATCGGTATTCCGGGCGAGGATTTGCCGAAAGTGCATCATTATTTCAAAGAAGCGCATGCATTTTTTGATACGGATGTGGTCGTAATTGGGGGCAAAAATTCAGCTGTTGATGCAGCGTTAGAGTTGAACAAAGCAAGTGCCCGTGTGACGGTTGTGTACCGAGGAAGTGAGTATTCACCTAGCGTCAAACCATGGATTTTACCAGAGTTTGATGCGTGTGTTCGCAATGGGGAAATTACAATGCACTTTGAAAGTCATGTCGCAGAAATTTATGAAGATAAGGTCGTCATTGACGTACAAGGTGAGAAGAAAATAGTGAAAAATGACTTTGTCTTTGCGATGACAGGCTATCATCCGGATCATGATTTTATTCGTGAAATGGGTGTGAACATCGATGAAGAAACGGGACGCCCATACTTTAACCCTGAAACGATGGAAACAAATGTAGAGAACTTGTTTATTGCTGGCGTCATTGCAGCAGGGAACAATGCCAATGAAATCTTTATCGAAAACGGTCGCTTCCATGGTGACCTCATTGCCAATAAAATTAACGGATAAATAAAGTCGTGGATGCTACAACATAGAGCATCCACCACTTTATGTTAAATTGCGCTAAAATGATGTCAAAAATCGTAATGTCTTTTAGGCAAAAAAGAGTTTTAAGTCAATCGGTGTATGGGCTTGATTGATGCCGATTAAGAGCTTCAAACGGGCTTTTTGTCCATTAATACCGTTTGCAAAAATGACACCAGCATCTTCTAATTGTTTACCGCCGCCTTCATATCCGTAGATTCCTTCTGCAATCCCGTTAAAGCATCTCGAAACGAGGACGACTGGGATTTGCTGTGCTAATAGTTTTTTAATCGTATTCGCCACAGCTGGTGGCACATTTCCTTGGCCTAAACCTTCAAGTACTAACCCGTCGTATCCCGCTGTATGAATCGCTTCAATAAGATCAGCTTCCATCCCAGCGTACACCTTTAATAATGCAACACGCTTTTTCATAGTCTCTAATGGTACATATTGCCTTCTAACGGGCTGCTGCTGGATATGAATTGCTTTTTTTGTTACTAATCCAATCGGACCGTATTGTGGACTTTGGAATGTATTGACACTAGAGGTTGACGTTTTCGTAATATTAAACGCTTGATGGATTTCGTCATTCATGACAACGAGCACACCTTTTTTACGTGCCTTTTCATCACAGGCGACACGTACGGCTTCCACTAAGTTATAAACACCATCTGCCCCGAGTTCATTTGAAGAACGCATCGCTCCTGTTAATACAATGGGAAAGTCAAAATTCGTCGTTAAATCTAAAAAGTATGCCGTTTCTTCTAACGTATCTGTCCCGTGTGTTATCACAACACCGTCAATTTTATAGAGCTGTGTTTGTGCTATAATTACATTACGTAATGCTAACATTTCAGTGGGCGTAATATGTGGGGAAGGTAAATTAAATGCTTCCACCTCGATGATATGTGCGTAGCTTGACAATGTTTCCTTTGCATCAACAATCGGGTTTCGTTCGTTTGGCAAGACGGCACCTTCTGGACTCATTTGCATTGAAATGGTCCCACCTGTATGAATTAATAAAATATTTTTTTTCATCAGAAAACCTCCTGTTTGCACTTTCTTGCAACTGTTTTTGTTATAATAGGAAAGATGAATTTGTTTCGAATGTAAGGAGGTAGTGACATGTTCATATTGTTATCGGCTGCGATTGCACCAGGTCTAGCACTCCTGAGTTATTTTTATTTGCGCAATCAAATGTCTACAGAACCAAGACGCACACTCCTACACTCATTTATATATGGTGCGCTCATAACATTCCCTATCATGTTCATTCAATTTGTACTTGCGGAAGAGCAAACGTTTTCAAGTGTATTTTTTACAACCGTTGTATTTACAAGTGCAATTGAAGAGTTTTTTAAATGGCTTGTCATTTTTACAGCTATTTTGCGCCACGTGGAATTTGACGATCCATATGATGGCATATTATATGGTGCTGCCGTTTCATTAGGATTTGCGACAGTAGAAAACATTTTATATTTACTATCATTTGGTATTGACAAAGCGTTTCTTCGCGCCTTGTTACCTGTATCGAGTCATGCGCTATTCGGTGTTGTGATGGGCTATTATTTTGGTAAAAGTAAATTTTCAAAAGATGATAAGCAAATCGAATATTTACTTCTTGCACTCATCGCACCTATGATACTGCATTTTAGTTATAACACAATTTTAACGCTTAAAGGCAATCTTATGTACCTAGTAGTACCGTTCATGTTATTTTTATGGTGGTTTGGTCTAAGGAAAGTGAAATTGGCCCATCGCCATTTAGTAGTGCATTTATATGAAAATAATAAAATGTAACTAGCTTTTGTTAACAAAATTCGTTAGCAAAAGCTTTTTTTTGTGTATAAAATGTTTCTCCTTTTACATCCTACCTAGAAAAGGAGTGATATATGGATGATGAAAAAATGGTTATTCATTTTAATATTATGTTTTGGTGTAGTACCGATACAAACGAATGCCTTTTCGTCACAAGTTGTAGAACGTGGTGCATTTGGTGACGATGTAATTGAATTGCAGGCGAGGTTGCAATATATAGGGTACTATAAAGGGAAAATTGATGGGATTTTTGGCTATGGTACGTACTGGGCATTGCGCAATTTTCAACAAGACTACGGTTTAAAAGTAGACGGTCTTGCCGGTTCAGAAACAAAAAAAGTACTGACAAATAACTCGAAATATTATCAAGCATTTGTACAGGAACAAATTAATAAAGGGACGAGGTTCACCCATTATGGTGGCATTCCACTGGAGCAACAAGTGCAACAAGGAACGAAAAATAGTCAAGTTCAATTGCCCAATAAATACTCGGAGCAAGATTTACAACTCATGGCGAATGCCGTTTATGGTGAATCGCGAGGTGAACCGTATGAAGGACAGGTGGCAGTAGCTGCGGTTATTTTAAACAGGCTGGAATCAGATGAATTTCCAAACAATATTTCAGATATTATCTTCCAACCGCGTGCCTTTACAGCGGTAGCGGATGGTCAAATTTGGTTAACGCCAAATGATCGAGCTAAACAAGCGGTGTTAGATGCAATGAATGGTTGGGACCCTTCAGAAAATGCGCTCTATTATTTCAACCCAGAGACAGCGACGAGTGCATGGATTTGGACACGACCTCAAATCAAACAAATCGGCGAACATATTTTTTGCTATTAGAGGTGTAATATGAAAAATACATTATATTTATTAGGCATTTTGTCCTTTGCTTTAGTGCTGTATACGATTCATCTTTCACAAGAGAATGGGGAATTAAAACAAGCGGTCCATGCGCAATATACAAGTGAATTAGCAAGTGCGTCAGAAAAATTAAATAACCTATCTAAGACGGTGTTGCAAGCACAATTATTTCAAGATGAACAAGCGCGTTCAGAAGAAATGGATTCCATTTGGCGATTAAGTAATGAGTTGCGTAATTCCATTACCAAACTGCCGATTCAATCCGAAGTAGCAAGTGAGCTTTTGAGTTATTTAGGTAAAATGGGTGAGCAAGCGAAGCGAGGGACCGAAGCAGATTGGGAAGGTATTTCGCAAAATATGAAAATGTTATCTGAAGACTGGACTGTAGCAACAGCTCGCTATTTTGCAGCAGACAGTGATTATAATACATGGCAAGATCATTTACTTGATGAAGTCAATTCGCCATTTAAGCAAGTTTCTACTACTGTGAAAAGTTACCGTGAAGCGAACTTCCCTATTACCGCTAGTGAGTCAGATTATCAGAAAAAACGCGAACTAGCACATATAACAGATAAAGACGTGACAAAAGAACAAGCCGTGAATAGAGTACGGGAGTTATTTCCAACGATAGATGGTGCGACGCTTACTGTATCCATGAATGCAGACGATGCTGCCTATCCGTTCTATCATATTCAATTTGTGCGAGGCTCTCGACTTGGTTACGCGGATGTAACAAAAAAAGGTGGGCATTTGCTGTCCTTCTTATTGGAGCGTCCAGTTAATGAGCAAAATATTAGTCAACAACAAGCACGTGATACGGCAATCCAATTTTTGAAACAAGCAGGTTTTACGGATGTTGTTTATACGGAAGCACGCGAAAATCATGAAGCATGGCATTTCGTATTTACACGACAAGCGGGCGATGCACTTGTCTACCCAGATAGTATCCAATTGAAAATTGCGAAAGACAATGGCGAAGTGTTAGGGGCTAACACAATGGAATATATACAAAAGGAAACAATTCCAGATACAAAGCCTACTCCTTTAAATGCAGATGAATATTTTACGGATAGAGTGACTGTTGAGGATACAAAACTAGTTTATACCGAAAATGCGGGATATGAATTAGTTCTTTGCTATGAAATGACGGTGCGGGTTAATAATGATACAAATGATACATTCCGTGTATTAATCGATGCAAATACACATGATGTTATCCAAACAGAGAAATTAATCTAATGAAACATTGTCTCACCTTATAGAAAAAATTTCAAATTCGTGCCATAATAGGGGTATTATTTGTGATTTGAGGGGTTAGACATGGAACTTAAAATTGGCACGATGTTAATATTAGAACCAACTTATACCGAACGCGTAGAGAAATTTCGTTGTAAAGTGTTAGAGCAAAAAGATGGTGTTATTTACATCGATTATCCTGTGAATACGATTACGAAGAAGACGGCTTTTTTAATAGACGGTGCACAGTTTCGAGTGACATTTAATAATGAGGTAAAACAAAGCTTTGCGTTTAATACGGAAGTATTAGGGCGTAAAGCGGGAAATATCCCCATGATTATGTTAGCCTATCCACAAGATGAAGACGTTATTAAAATTCAACGTCGTGAATATGTACGTGTCGACACACCTGTGGATATTGCAGTGGAGTATGATGGGGTTTTCACGCAATTCATTGCGGCAGATATTAGTGCGGGTGGCGTGTTATTAAATTTACGAGAAGCCGTTAACTTTAACGATGGTGATACGGTTCGCTTAACGATTGTATTGCCGTATACGAGTGGGGAAATTCGTTATGTACAGACGGATGCACTAGTTGTACGTATTTTTGAGCGGGATGAACGGACATTTGCCTCAATGCAATTTACAGATACGGATGATCTTGATAAACAGTATGTTGTACGCTTCTGTTTCGAACGACAACTGCAAATTCGTAAAAAAGAATTGAATGAAATCCTGTAGTCACCAGCAATGGTGGCTTTCTTTTTTTTAGAAAAAAAGGTTGTTTTAGTTCATAGCCCTTTCGTTAATGATGTACGTACAACTAGAGTGGGAATGCATAAAATTTTATATGAATATGGTACAATGGTGGAGGAAAGTAGGGATTATACTGATGGCTAAGAAAATTCAAATTGCAATTGATGGTCCAGCAGGAGCTGGTAAAAGTACAATCGCGAAAATTGTCGCAGAAAATTTAGGATTTACATACATTGACACAGGGGCAATGTATCGCGCAGTAACGTATAAAGCCATAGAGACAGGCATACAATTAGAAGACGCAGTAACATTAGAAGAAATGCTTCGTGAAACGGAAATTAAATTACAACCTTCAAATGAAGGACAACTTGTATTTGTGGATGGTAACGATGTGTCAGCTGCCATTCGTTCGAACGAAGTAACAGCTCATGTTTCACAAGTGGCAGCGCATGCTAATATTCGTGAGATTTTAGTAGGAATGCAAAAACAATTGGCTGCTGCGGGTGGTGTCGTAATGGATGGCCGTGATATTGGAACGCATGTATTACCAGCTGCTGAATTAAAAATCTTCATGTCTGCTTCAGTGGAAGAGCGTGCTCGACGTCGTCATTTAGATAACGAAAAACGCGGTATCTCATCATCGATCGAAAAACTGAAAGAAGAAATTGCGCTTCGAGATAAAATGGACAGTGAACGAGAAGCTTCGCCACTAATTCAAGCAAAAGATGCTATATTTTTAGATACGACATCGTTAACGATTGACGAGGCTGCTACGGCTATTTTAAGCTTAGCAAAAGAAAAAATGGTGTAATTACCAGTTCGATTACATGAAATTTCTGAAAACAAAGGGAAAATTTTTGTTTTTATGATTGTTTTCGAATAAAATAAGAATGGAAGATGCAAAGGAGGGTTACATATGTCTGAAGAAATGAACTTAGGTGTAGATGAAGGATTTCAAGAAGGAGATATTGTAAAGGGTGTTGCTGAGCAAGTAGATGAAAAATCAGTAACAGTCTCAATAGAAGGTGCTCCATTTGATGGAATCATCCCTATTAGCGAACTATCAAGCTTGCACATCGAAAAAGCTTCTGACATCGTATCAGTAGGTGATACGCTTGAACTAATAATTACGAAAGTTGAAGAGGAAAACTACGTGTTATCGAAACGTAAAGTAGATGCTTTACGTGCGTGGGATGACCTTATTCAGAAGTTTGAATCGGGTGAAGTGTTCGAGGCAGAAGTGAAAGATGTAGTGAAAGGCGGCTTAGTCGTTGATTTAGGCGTGCGTGGCTTCGTTCCTGCATCATTAGTAGAAGATTATTTTGTAGAAGATTTTGAAGATTATAAAGGTAAAAAGATGAGCTTCAAAATTACAGAGCTTGATAAAGAAAAAGGACGTTTAATCCTATCTCACCGTGCAGTAGTAGAAGAGGAAAAAGCGTCGAAGAAACGACAAGTCATTGATTCAGTTAAAGAAGGCGATGTGCTACAAGGGAAAGTTCAACGTTTAGCAAGCTTTGGTGCTTTCGTTGACTTAGGTGGCATTGATGGCTTAGTGCATATTTCACAAGTAGCCCATGAGCATGTAGAGGATGTATCCACTGTATTATCAGAAGGGCAAGAAGTGAAAGTAAAAGTGCTGTCAGTTGACCGCAACAATGAGCGTATTGCTTTATCGATTAAAGAAACAATCCCGGGCCCTTGGTCTGGTATTGAAGAGAAAGCGAAAAAAGGGTCTGTTTTAACAGGGAAAGTAAAACGTTTAGTAACGTTTGGTGCCTTTGTAGAAGTATTCCCTGGTATTGAGGGACTTGTGCACATTTCGCAAATTTCACACAAGCATATTAACACACCTCACGAAGCCTTAAAAGAAGGGCAAGAGGTACAAGTGAAAGTACTTGATGTGAATGAAGCGGAAAAACGCTTATCACTCAATATTAAGGACTTACAAGCAGACGCAGAAAAAGAAGAAGCGTTCGACTATGAATTACCAACAGAAAATACTGGTTTTTCATTTAGTGATGTAATTGGTGATCAGTTAAAGAAATTTACACAAAAATAATACTGTGAAAATAAGACGGGCTATTTGCTCGTCTTATTTTTATGACGTTGAATATGTGTTTAGAGGCACTTTCACCGTTTTGAATGTTATGAAAACATGCTATAGTGTGAAGATTGGTGTATAATACAAAATCGAGAAGAAGTTTGGAAGGATGATAACAGATGACAAAACCAGTAATCGCCATCGTTGGTCGTCCGAACGTAGGTAAATCGACAATTTTCAACCGTATTGTTGGAGAACGTGTATCGATCGTGGAAGATATTCCAGGTGTGACACGTGACCGTATTTATAGTTCGGCAGATTGGTTAGCACATGAATTTAATATTATTGATACAGGTGGAATTGAAATTGGTGACGAGCCGTTTTTAGAGCAAATCCGCCAGCAAGCTGAAATTGCTATTGATGAGGCAGATGTCATTATCTTTATGACAAATGGTCGTGAAGGTGTGACAGCAGCAGATGAGCAAGTGGCAAAAATTTTATATAAGACAAAAAAACCAGTTGTACTAGCTGTCAACAAAATCGATAACCCGGATATGCGTGAAATGATTTATGATTTTTATTCCCTAGGATTTGGGGAGCCATTTCCAATCTCAGGTTCACACGGCATTGGATTAGGGGACTTACTTGACGAATGTGCAAAGCATTTCCCGAAAGAAGATGAAAATCAATACGACGAAGATGTCATTAAGTTCTCGTTAATCGGTCGTCCAAATGTAGGGAAATCTTCATTAGTGAATGCTTTCCTCGGACAAGAGCGTGTAATTGTATCGAATATTGCCGGTACAACGCGTGATGCGATTGATACACCGTACACGTATGAAGAGCAAGATTACGTGATTATTGATACAGCAGGTATGCGTAAAAAAGGGAAAGTGTACGAGTCCACAGAGAAATATTCTGTACTACGTGCGCTACGTGCAATTGAGCGCTCCGATGTTGTATTAGTTGTCTTGAATGCGGATGAAGGCATTCAAGAACAAGATAAAAAAATCGCTGGCTATGCGCACGAGGCAGGGAAGGCGATCGTTATCGTTGTAAACAAGTGGGATGCCGTTGAAAAAGATGAGAAGACAATGAACTTCTATACACAACAAATTCGTGAGCATTTCCTATTTTTAGATTATGCACCGATTGTTTTTGTATCAGCGAAAACAAAACAACGTGTACATCAAATTTTACCGATTATCCAACGTGTAAGTGAAAATCATGCAATGCGTATTCAATCATCGATCTTAAATGAAGTGATTGAGGATGCAGTAGCGAGAAATCCGGCACCAGCAGATAAAGGTCGCCGCTTACGCTTATATTACACGACACAAGTCGCTATTAAGCCGCCAACGTTTGTTGTATTCGTCAATGATCCAGAGTTAATGCACTTCTCTTATGAGCGTTTCTTAGAGAATCGTATTCGTGAAACGTTTGATTTCGAAGGGACACCAATTCGTTTAATTACACGTGCACGTGATTAATTCGATAAAGGGGATAGAACGATGGAATATGTAACGGTATTAGGGGCAGGCTCTTGGGGAACAGCGCTTGCAGTCGTATTAGCGGAAAATGGGCATAATACGCTGTTATGGACCCACCGAGCAGACCAAGCAACAGAAATAAACGAACAACACACAAATAAGAAATATTTACCAGAAACGATTTTGCCGACGAATTTACGTGCTACAGCTTCTTTAGAAGAAGCTGTAGCCCATGCACCGACAATTGTTGTAGCGGTGCCGACAAAAGCTATTCGCGAAGTATGTAGCAATATGTCAGATTTATTGCACACCGCTAAATTATTAGTGCATGTGTCGAAAGGAATTGAACCGGATACATTGCTGCGCATTTCAGAGTTGATACGAGAAAGCGTGAAGGCGGAGTTCATCGAAGAAATTGTTGTCCTATCAGGGCCTTCACATGCCGAAGAAGTTGTATTGCAACATCCGACGACTGTGACAGCGGCGTGTATGTCAATCGATGCGGCAAAAAAAGTGCAAGATTTATTTATGAGCAATTATTTCCGCGTTTACACAAACGATGATATTATCGGTGTGGAAATCGGTGGTGCGCTAAAAAACGTCATTGCACTTGCTGCTGGGATTACGGATGGTTTAAACTACGGTGATAATGCCAAAGCAGCACTCATTACACGCGGTTTAGCTGAAATTACAAGGCTCGGTGTCAAAATGGGCGGTAATCCATTTACATTTGCCGGTTTAACGGGGATGGGCGATTTAATTGTGACATGTACAAGCGTCCATTCACGTAACTGGCGTGCAGGTCATATGCTTGGTCAAGGGTTAAAGCTTGATGAGGTATTAGCTAAAATGGGCATGGTTGTAGAAGGGGTTCGTACAACGAAAGCGGCCTATCAATTAGCGCAACAATATGATGTACCGATGCCGATTACAACCGCTTTATACGAAGTACTGTTTAACGATAAAGAGGTAAAAGTAGCAGTCGATGAGCTCATGATTCGTATGAAAAAATCAGAAATCGATGAGTTACGGTAAATTTTAATAAAATGTTCACAAACAAGGAGGTGCAAATGTGCGCCTCCTATATTTTTATATGGAAAAACGGTATAATGACTAACAGTGTGAAAGAAATGTGAAAGGCGGTTTTTCTGTAATGCCATTATTAGATATGTCTGCATTTGTATTAAATGCGCGTGGGCCGTTAGCGAATATGCCCGCCCTTGATGTCATGTGGGTATCATTTTATTCGATTGGGCTAATGATGCTTTCGGTTATCATGGTTTCAGCCGTTCGTAAGTGGGTACATAATGCATTCTTTTCGATTGCTTTAAGATTCATTGCGTTCGCAATGTTCTTTATTGGCACGGTTTTAATGGTGCTCGTTGTAGCAACGTGGCCAGCGTAATAAATGGAAGGGGAAAAATGATGAAAAAGTCCTTAGTATTTTTCTTAATAGTAGTAGCTTCTGTTCTGTTATCTGCGTGCGGTGCTGTTTATACGAATGATGAACAACAACGAGTGCAGCAAACACCAAATCCAGACGCGCTTAATGCGGTACAACGTGCAATCAATGAATATAAAGAAGCTACCGGTGTATTGCCGATTAAAAATAGTGAAGAAAATACCGATATTTTTGTGAAGTATCAAATTGATTTTATGAAATTAACAAATGGCGGCTATCTTGCAAAAGCACCAGATAATGCGTATGAACAAGGTGGTATTTTCACATACGTGATTTGGAATGTAGAAGAAGAGCCAACAGTTAAATTAATTGATTTACGTATGACGGAACGTATTCGTGAAGTCAATTTACGTTTTGTATCTACAAAATATCCACAATTTAAAGATCGTGTCGCAGACCATGTGTATACAATCAACTATAAAAATATTGGTTATAGTCAAGAAGTAGCAGTTAATAGTCCCTATACAAATAATTTATTGCCATTAGTTGTATCGAGCGAAGGGGATGTATATGTAGACTATTCACTTGATATGCAGCTTTTTATTAATGAAAAAGAGTTGACACCAACACCGGGTGAAGATATTCGCTATTTACTAGCGGATGAATACCCTGTATTACCAGCTTATTCTTTGCCATACACGGTAGATGAAAATAATGAAGTGACTTTTATGTATGATCCAGTGAAGGCGGAAAAAGAAGAAAAGCAACAAAAACAAGAGAATAGTGAAAAATAAAATAGACGCTTCTCGCAAATTTTGCGAGGAGCGTTTTTCATATTTTAATAAAACATTCATACAATGGTAATACGTAAAGGGGGAGCGTATGTCAGAACAAGTATTTAAACAGTTAGCTGAACGTACTAATGGAGATGTATATATCGGTGTTGTAGGGCCTGTACGTGTCGGAAAATCGACGTTTGTCAAAAAAGTAATGGAAATGATTGTGTTGCCTAATATTGCATATGAGGATGAACGAAAACGTGCATTGGACGAGTTACCACAAAGCTCGCCTGGTCCTGTTATTATGACGGCAGAGCCGAAATTCGTGCCTGCTCAAAGCGCACACATTACAATTGGTGAAAATGATTTAGCGTTCCGTATTCGATTAGCGGATTGTGTAGGGTATGTGATTGATGGGGTAAAAGGTTACGAGGACGAAAATGGACCGAAATTCGTGCAAACGCCATGGCATAATGAGCCTATTCCATTCCAAGAAGCAGCTAAGATTGGAACGGATAAAGTCATACGTGATCATGCAAATATCGGTGTCGTTGTGACAACGGACGGCACGGTAAACGGGATTAAACGTTCTGCTGCTGAAGTAGCAGAGCAACAAATTATCGAACAGTTACAGGAGATTGGAAAGCCGTTTGTCATTGTTTTAAACAGTACAGTGCCAGGACATGAAAACACGATGCGTTTGCGTAATGAACTATTAGAAAAATATAATGTGCCAGTGCATGCAGTGTCGATTGAGCAACTCACAAAAACAGATATTATGTATATTTTACAAGAGTCGCTCTATGAATTTCCGGTGGAAGTCATTGATGTAGAAAAGCCAGACTGGTTAGATGTATTAGAAGACGCACACCCAATTCATGTGACGTTACAAGAAGCAGTTGATCATATGACGACAACGATTCGAAAAATCCGTGATGTGGAGCATGCGACAAAAGTGCTGGAGCAGATTGATTTTGTAGAGGCGTGTGACTTACAAGAAGTGGACCCAGGCCTTGGGGTAGCGACGATTCGTCTCGCTATAAAAGGTGAAACATATAAAGCGGTATGTAATGAGTGGTTGACGGAACCAATCGATACAAAAAAAGATTGGCTGCTATTTATTAAGGAATCTGCGCAAGCAAGAGACGAACAAAAACGCTTTAAAGCAGCGATTGACAATGCTCGAAAAGATGGTTACGGGGTAACATTACCAACAATTGATGAATTTGAGCCAAGTGAGCCAGAATTAATTCGTCAAAATAATTTTTACGGTGTTCGGATGAAGGCGAGCGCAGCATCTTATCATATCATTCGCATTGATATGGGGACGGAATTTGCGCCATTAATTGGCTCGGAATTTTACAGTCAGCAATTATTAAAAGATTTAAAATATGCATTTGAAAATGATCGAGAAGCGTTATGGAGTACGCAGCTCTTCGGTACACCGCTTCATGAATTATTAAAAGAAAGTATTAGTTATAAAATGCAATCTATTCCACAAAATGCAAAAGAACGTATGCGTTTAACAATTGAACGTATGGTAAATGAAGGTGAACGAGGAATTGTAACGTTTGTGATTTAGTTATAATTAATAAACAAATAATTGAAAATTCCGAAAGAACAGCGGCGAATTTGGTTCATTTGTCCTGTTCTTTTTGTTTTAGTCACAAAAAATAGCGGGAACTTAAAAAATACGGATAAATACAGTTGCAGAGCGATTTTTCTTATGTTACTCTTTTTACATGATTTAGGTTCATGACCCTTTGAGAGGAGGTGAATGGTGTGAATAAAACAGAATTAGTAAACTCTGTTGCTGAAGCTGCAGGTCTTTCAAAAAAGGACGCTTCTAAAGCAGTTGAAGCTGTATTTGATACAATTCAAGATGCTCTTGCAAAGGGTGACAAAGTACAATTAATCGGTTTTGGTAACTTCGAGGTACGTGAACGCGCAGCTCGTAAAGGTCGTAACCCACAAACAGGTGACGAAATCGAAATCGCGGCTAGCAAAGTACCGGCTTTCAAACCAGGTAAAGCGCTTAAAGATGCTGTAAAATAATACACATCCGTAGTTACATAGAGCAGCTCTCCATTGTTTATGGGAGCTGCTCTTTTTGGTAGTTAGTACATAATTTTTATCATTAGAGTAAGCTGTTTTGAACTTATAGACCAGATGTGCTACGATTCATGTGTTAAATTGAACGAAGAAATGTAGGAGGCAACAATGTCGAACGTTGATTTAAAAAAGATAGAAGAAGCAGTAAAAATGATTTTAGAAGCAGTAGGGGAAGACGTAAATCGCGAAGGGTTACTAGATACACCAAAACGCGTTGCAAAAATGTATGCCGAAATGTTTAGCGGATTACAAGAAGATCCACGTGATTATTTCAGTACAGTATTCCATGAAGACCATGAAGAGCTTGTGCTCGTAAAAGATATTCCATTTTACTCTATGTGTGAGCATCATTTAGTGCCGTTTTATGGGAAAGCGCATGTTGCTTATATTCCTAAGGATGGTAAAGTAGCAGGGTTAAGTAAATTAGGACGTTGTGTAGAGTCTGTAGCACGTCGCCCGCAATTACAGGAACGCATTACATCAACAGTAGCTGATACAATTATGGACATGCTAGATCCAAAAGGGGTATATGTCGTTGTAGAGGCTGAACATATGTGTATGACAATGCGCGGTTTAAAAAAGCCAGGTTCTAAAACCGTTACCTCTGTAGCGCGTGGCGTATATGAAACAGATGATATTAAACGACGCGAAATCATTTCCTTTATTCAAATGTCTTAATTTGCGCAAAATTGTGTTATGATAGCTAAAGAAAAATGTTCGTATGAGGTGAGTAAAGGATGACACAACCTGATTATATAATTATTGAAGCGCAAGAAGACGGTGTACACGTAATCGGTTTAACGCGCGGAACGGATACAAAATTCCATCATTCTGAAAAGCTAGACGCAGGTGAAATTATGATTGCGCAGTTTACAGAGCATACATCAGCAATGAAAATTCGCGGAAAAGCAAAAATTCATTCAGCACATGGCGTAGTCGAGAGCGGCTTGAAAAAGTAATAGATTTACGACCTTGAATTTGATACAACACCAAGCTGGCTATGCTATAATGAAGCATAGTTACTTTAGTGAAATGGAGTACTATTTATGGATGCAACAACTATTAGCCAAGCTGTGGAGCAATTAAAAACAACAATTTTAGACAGTATTCGGCATAATGTATTACTAAAATACACTGGCACGCCGTTGTTAAATGAACAACAGCTATTTTTTTTGCTGCTTCCAAAGCTAAATGGTGAAGCTTGGGATGACGAAGTGACAAAGAGTGCCGTAACAGTAGGAATCGTGCATTCGTCACTTGCAGAGCACGATAAAATTTATGCGACAAATGCCGTGTCGAAAGAGCAACAATTAACCGTTTTATCAGGTGATTATTATAGTGGCCGCTATTATCAGTTGTTAGCACAAACAGGTAATATTGAGTTAATTCGAAAATTATCCGAAGCCATTGTAGAGCGTTGTGAACAGGAAATGACCGTCTATGAACATGAGAGACGTACGTTCCAAGAATGGATTCACAGTATCGCTACAATTGAAACGGCGTTAATTGAACGATTCTTTTCCGTGTATCAGTACGATTCCTATAAACAAGTCATGCAGCAAACATTAACGATTGCACGCTTAAACAGAGAGTTAATGAGCTTACCACAAGGAGCGACCTCGCTTTACATAGAGCGCATGGCAATGAGTCTTGAGGGACAACCCATTGCACAAGTACTTGAACAGGAAATAACTGAGCGTAAACGGGCATTAAATGCAACACTGGCAACAAGCACATATAGTGAGACACTACAACAAATCATTGTTGAAATGGTATCTTAATTGTTTGTTGACAAAGAAAGGTTTTGAAAAAATGGCAAAATCGAAAGAACAACATGTACATGAAGTCTTTGAACAAATTTCAGGTAATTATGACAAAATGAATTCAGTCATTAGTTTTCAAATGCATAAGCTATGGCGTAATGATGTCATGAAACAGATGGATGTAAAAAAAGGTTCAGCTTGTTTAGATGTATGTTGTGGTACAGCTGACTGGACGATTGCTTTAGCAAAAGCAACCGGTGGAGACGGCATCGTCAAAGGTGTGGACTTCAGTGAAAACATGCTAAGCGTAGGCAAAGAAAAAGTGTTGCCGTATGATTTTGTTGAGCTTATTCATGGGAACGCGATGGACTTACCATTTGAAGATAATACATTCGATTATGTAACAATTGGTTTTGGTTTACGCAATGTACCGGATTATATGCAAGTGCTACGCGAAATAAATCGCGTACTAAAGCCCGGTGGCATGGCTGTATGTCTAGAAACATCTCAATCTGAAATTCCAGGGTATCGTCAATTGTTCCGTCTATACTTTAAGTACATCATGCCATTATTCGGGAAGCTGTTTGCGAAAAGCTATAAAGAGTATTCTTGGTTACAAGAATCAGCGGATGATTTTCCGGGTATGAAAAAGTTAGCATCGATGTTTAAAGAAGCTGGGTTTGTCAATGTCACATATAAAGGATATAGTGGCGGCGCAGCAGCGGCGCATATCGGTTTTAAAAAAGAAATTTAGTGGGAGAAGGTTTGTTCACGTGGAAAAGATGAAGTTGAAGTTACTCTATGCTGATTTAAAATCAGATATAGATGTCATCGAAAAAGAATTAGAAATAGCGTTGAACTCGTCTTCACACTTGTTAAATGATGCCTCTCTCCATCTTCTGCAAGCTGGCGGTAAACGAATTCGCCCTGTATTTGTCCTACTCAGTGCCAAATTCGGGCAATATGATATCGAGCGTGTCAAGCATGTCGCCGTCCCATTCGAGTTGATTCATATGGCGTCACTTGTTCATGATGATGTCATTGACAATTCGGATATGAGAAGGGGAGAGCTGACAGTAAAAGCGCAGTGGAACAATAGAGTGGCCATGTATACGGGCGACTTTATTTTTGCGCGTGCGCTTGAATATGTTACAGCAATTGAACAACCGCGCGTTCATCAAATTTTAGCGCGTACAATGGTTGAAATTTGTAACGGCGAAGTGATTCAAATTGAAGATAAGTTTCGTTTAAATCAAAATATTAAAGATTATTTCCGCCGCATTAAGCGTAAAACAGCCCTACTGATCGAATCGAGCTGTGAATTAGGAGCTATTGTTGGTGGCGTAGATTCAGAAAATGTTCGTCGTTTAAAGCGTTATGGTTATTTTGTTGGGATGAGCTTTCAAATCGTTGATGATATTTTAGATTTTACCGCAACGGATAAAGAGTTAGGAAAACCGGCTGGAAGTGATTTATTACAAGGGAATATTACACTGCCAGCGTTACTCTTAAAGGATGACCCACAAGTGCGTCCGTATATTGATAAGATTGTTGCAGGCAAATTAACAGAAGCAGAACGTAAAGAAATGCTAAAAATCGTTCGTAAATCAAATGCCATCAAAGAAGCATCAAAAATTAGCGATAAGTATTTACAAAAAGCATTAAAAGAAGTGGCGGCATTACCACAACATCCGATGAAGAAAAAATTACGTGATATAGCATTATTCATTGGTAAACGCAAATTTTAGCTAATACTTGCACGTATAATATTATTTTGGTAATATTTATCGGTAGGTGAAAAAACCTGTATCGAATTTGAAGGAGTGTTTAAATAATGGCTATCGAAAAAACTTTTTTAATGGTTAAGCCTGACGGTGTTGAGCGCCAAGTAATCGGTGACATCATTGACCGTTTTGAGCGTCGCGGTTTCACAATGCGCGGAGCTAAATTTATGAACGTATCTCGCGAATTAGCAGAAAGCCACTATGCGGAGCACGCTGAGCGTCCATTCTTCGGTGAATTAGTAGATTTCATCACTTCTGGCCCAGTATTCGCAATGGTATGGGAAGGCGAGTCTGTTATCTCTTTAGCTCGTATTATGATTGGTGCTACAAAGCCATCAGAATCTCAACCAGGTACAATCCGTGGTGACTATGCAGTAACTGTATCTCACAACGTAATTCACGGTTCTGACTCTTTAGCTTCTGCTGAGCGCGAAATCGGCCTTTGGTTCGGTGAAGAGTTAGCTTAATCTGTAACTAATAATACGTAAATGGCTGTCACATTGATTGTGATAGCTATTTTTTTTATATTATCATTTCAGAAAAATGAAACAATTATATGGTATGCTCGTATGTAATAGAAAGAAAGGATGATGGGCATGTTTTGGGGGATGATTGCAGTAATTGCGGTAGCGTCCATGCTGACAGATACATTTATAAAAAACAAGAAAATTGAAATTCAACGTTTAGAAAAAGAGATTGAGCTAGAGAAATTAAAGCTTGATAATTTTGATAAAGAAACAGAGAAAATGCGTTTAGAGTTAGAACAGTCAAAGCGAGTATTGCTTGAAACAAAAATGGAGTATAAGGGGTTGGAATAATGGGAGGATTTGTTATAGCAATTGTTTCGATTATCGTTGGAGGGGCAATTCCCCTTTCAGCAATCTATTTAGGTCATAAAAAGTCTACAATGAAACTTCAAATTCAGTTAGCGGAAAAGGAAATTAAACTGGAGGAATTAAGGCTTCAGACGGTTGCTGAAGAAACACAAAAAATGCGCTTAGAGCTAGAACAATCAAAGCAAACATTACTTGAATCGACAAAGCAAATAGATTATACAAAGCCGTAAGTGATAAAAAAACTTATCTATATGATGATTTCATACAATACCTATTTCTGTCATGCGCATTTTCAGCTATAATAATTGTACTATGCATCACAGAAAGGGAAGATGTGAGACGATGTCAGATTATGAACAATTTATCCAAGGCATTAAACGTAAAACAGGAATTGACTTAGCGCTCTATAAAGAGGCGCAAATGAAACGTCGTTTAACGTCTTTGTACGAGAAAAAAGGCTACAAAAACTTTGTGGAATTTTTAGCGGCGCTTGAAAAAGACCGCGATTTAATGAATGAATTTTTAGATCGTATGACGATTAATGTGTCAGAGTTTTATCGTAATGGTAAGCGTTGGGAAGTATTGCAAAATAAAATTTTTCCCAAGCTTTTGCAAACGAATAAAAGACTTAAAATTTGGAGTGCAGCCTGTTCTACAGGGGAAGAGCCGTATAGCTTAGCGATGGTGTTATCACAGCATCAGTCTCTATCACAAATCAGCGTTTTAGCTACTGATTTAGATGAAAATGTCATTCAAAAAGCGAAGCTCGGTTTGTATCCAGAGCGCTCGTTAGCAGAAGTACCAAAAGATGTACAAGCTAAGTATTTCCGACAAGAAGGACAATTTTATAAAGTAAACGACGAAATTAAACGTACGGTTACATTCAAGAAGCACAATTTATTAAAGGATGCGTATGAGTCTAATTTCGACCTGATCGTTTGTCGAAATGTCATGATTTACTTTACTGAGGAAGCAAAAGATCAAATTTATGAGAATTTCAGCAAATCTTTACGCCCAGGTGGTATTTTATTTGTAGGGTCAACGGAGCAAATTTTTAATCCAGCCCGTTATGGATTTGAAGTGGAAGATACATTTTTCTATCGAAAAAAATAATGAAATCGTTCGTCAAAGCAATGTATGCAGCTTGCAAAATAATCAAGAATGTACACTCATATTGCCATATCGACGCTTTTCGTATAGACGAAAGGCGTTGTTTGTTTACTGGTAGATGAGATGGCACACATTCAAATCTTTATTTAGAGAGGTTGTTCTGTAGTAGCTGCATGCATTTTGTTACAATAAGAACGTTCAGAATATTCGTGAATAAAGAAGTTTATTTCGATAATCGTACTGTATTTTCTAGATAGATATGTTATAGTGAAAAATACATACTTTAGCGAGTTGAAGGGAGAAAGTGTTTTATGCGTTATTTAACAGCAGGTGAGTCTCACGGACCACAATTAACAACTATTATTGAGGGGTTACCATCCCTTTTACCAATTACAGCAGAGAAAATTAACTATGATTTAAAACGACGTCAAGGTGGACACGGTCGAGGGCGTCGTATGCAAATTGAAACAGATACTGTAGAAATCGTAGCAGGTGTACGCCATGGTCAAACATTAGGGTCACCGGTTGCTCTTGTTGTCACAAATGATGACTGGAAGCATTGGACAAAAATTATGGGGGCAGCAGAATTACCAGAAGATGTTGATCCAAACGAAATCAAACGTCAAATTTCACGTCCACGTCCAGGTCATGCCGATTTAGTAGGTGGGATGAAATACGGTCATCGCGATCTTCGTAACGTGTTAGAACGCTCAAGTGCACGTGAAACAACAGTGCGTGTAGCAGTGGGGGCAGTAGCCAAAGCGTTATTAAATGAACTAGGGATTTCTATTGTGTCGTACGTAACTGAGATTGCTGGAATTAAAGCAGATGTATCGAAGGTAGCGGGTAAATCAGCCGATGAAATCCGTACGATTGTAGAGGAAGATCCATGTTACACGGTGGATTCTGAAGCATCGGCAAAAATGGTCGAAGCGATTGACGAAGCGAAAAAAGCGGGAGACTCCATCGGCGGTATTGTAGAAGTCATCATCGAAGGCTTACCAGCAGGTATCGGCTCTTATGTGCATTATGACCGTAAGTTAGATGGTAAATTAGCACAAGCAATGCTTTCAATTAATGCATTTAAAGGTGTGGAGTTTGGTATTGGTTTTGAAGCAGCACGTCTTCCAGGCTCACAAGTGCATGATGAAATTATTTGGGACGAAGAAAAGGGCTATACACGTAAAACGAATAATCTTGGTGGTTTAGAGGGCGGTATGACAACGGGGATGCCGATTGTTGTCCGCGGTGTGATGAAGCCAATTCCAACGCTGTATAAACCGCTAAATAGTGTAGATATCGAAACAAAAGAAGTGTTTAAGGCGAGTGTAGAGCGTAGTGATAGTTGTGCAGTACCAGCAGCATCTGTTGTAGCAGAGCATGTGATTGCATGGGAAATCGCAGCGGCTATCGTGGACCAATTCCATAGCGACCAATTGCCACAGTTAAAAGCGCAATTAGATGCGATGCGTACGTACACAAAGGAGTACTAAGATGAATATTCCAGTACGAGCAGCTTCACATCAATATGAAGTAGTGATTGGCAACGGGATGTTAAAAGCCGCCTTGGAAAGCTATAAGGCGTTATTTGATCAAGCAGATAAAATCATCGTTTTAACCGATCAACACGTGTGGGCGGCACAAGAGGGCTATTTCAAGTCTGCTTGCCCGTACCACTTCCATGTCTTTGTCATGCCAGCAGGTGAAGCTTGTAAATCATTTGAGAATTTTAATGCCGCACAGACCTTTTTACTAGAACAAAAATGTACACGCAAATCGCTTGTCATTGCATTTGGTGGCGGTGCAGTAGGGGACTTAGCGGGCTTTGTTGCCGCGACGTACATGCGTGGTATTCCGTTTATTCAAGTGCCGACAACGATTTTAGCGCATGATTCAGCAGTCGGTGGTAAGACGGCGATCAACCACGCGCTAGGCAAAAATATGATTGGCGCCTTTTATCAACCGGAAGCGGTACTGTATGATACACAGTTTTTAGCGACACTGCCTATTCGTGAAGTACGTTCAGGGATGACAGAAGTGATTAAACATGCGATGATTTCAAATCCACAATGGTTACAGGAAATCATGCAAAAAAATGTAACGACACTGGATGAACCAACATTGGCAGATTATTTAGCTAAAGGCGTACAAGTAAAGGCGAAAATCGTAGAAGAAGATGAAACGGAACAATCTGTTCGTAAGTTTTTAAACCTGGGTCATACTTACGGTCATGCAATGGAAGCAGCAGCAGGTTACGGTGGCTTAGCGCACGGTGAAGCAGTGATGATCGGCCTTGTGTATTGTTTGTTATTAAGTGAACGTTACGGTCAGATTACACGTGAATTCACAATTGATTTTTACAAATTTGCGCGTCATAACGGTTATCCGTTTGAAGCTGTACATGACTATACATTTGAGGAACTAACAGATTATTTATTAAAAGATAAAAAAGCAGATTACGGGGAATTACAATTTGTCTTACTAGAAGAGATCGGTAAACCGTATGTGAAGAAAATTGAACTTTCGGAATGTAAGGAAATCGATGCAGAATTACGACAATTATTAACGGAGGTGCACGAATGATTCGCGGTGTTCGAGGGGCAACAACAATTCAATCAGATACAGCTGAACTGGTATGGAGCGAAACAGCATCACTTGTGTTAGAAATGGTAAAAGTAAATCAGATTGACCCAGCAGACATCGCTTCTGTTACTATTTCAACAACGACTGATATTAAATCAGCATTCCCAGCAAAATCAGTACGTTCGATGGCAGGATGGCAATACGTACCCATTATGTGTATGCATGAAATGGATGTGCCAGGCGGCTTGCCGCTTTGTATTCGTGTCCTGATGCATGTCAATACGGACGTAGTGCAAAAAGACATTCAGCATGTATACTTAAACGAGGCAGTCAAATTAAGACCGGATTTAGTTCGTAAATAGAGGAGTCGGTAAGGATGAAATGGAAACAACAAATTCACGGAATGAAAGCATACCAACCAGGTAAACCAATGGAAGAAGTAAAGGCAATGTATGGCTTAGATGAAGTAGTAAAGCTTGCATCAAATGAAAATCCATTTGGCAGCTCGCCAAAAGTAAAAGCGTTTTTACAAAGTGATGCATCGAATCATGCAATCTATCCAGATGGCTACGCACAAAACTTACGTACATCGGTAGCGAATCACCTTGGTGTAAAAGAGACAGAATTAATTTTTGGTAACGGTTCGGACGATTTAATTGCCATTATTACACGTGCATTGTTGTATCCAGGTGTTAACACTGTAATGGCAGACCCATCATTCTCTCAATATTGGCACAATGCTGAAGTCGAAGGGGCAGAAGTACGCAAAATTCCTTGTGTAGATGGTCGTCACGATTTAGAGGCCATGTTAGCAGCAATCGATGAAAATACATCTGTCGTATGGGTTTGTAGCCCAAATAACCCGACAGGTACAATCGTAACAGATGTCGAATTACAAAGCTTCTTAAAGCAAGTACCATCTGATGTGCTTGTCGTGTTAGATGAAGCGTATATCGAGTACGTAAATGATCCAGCACATGAGCCGACATTGAAATATTTCCGTGAATATGAAAATGTGATTTTACTTCGTACATTTTCAAAAGCGTACGGTCTAGCGTCATTCCGCGTTGGCTACGGTATTGCGCAAGAGCAGGTCATTGCTAAGTTAGATCCAGTACGTGCACCATTTAATAACACCATTTTAAGTCAAACAGTAGCTGTCGTAGCACTTGAGGACCAAGACTACATCGCACAATGCTGTGAAGCAAATGAAAAAGGGAAGGCACAGTATGTTGCTTGGTGTGAAAAGCACGGTTTACATTACTACCCTTCGCAAACAAACTTCGTATTATTTGAAGTAAAAGCGGATAGCAATGTTGTGTTTGAAGAAATGATGAAGCGCGGCTTTATTATTCGCAGTGGTGCAGCGCTTGGAGCACCAGGCTATATTCGTGTGACGATTGGTACGGAAGAACAAAATGCTAAATTCTTATCGCTTCTTGAAGAAGTCCTAACAGAACAAGGTGTGTTTGCATGACGCGTAATGTCCTTGTCATTGGATTAGGGTTAATCGGCGGTTCTATCGCATTAGCCCTTCAAAAAGCACCACAAACAAAAATTTACGGGTTTGATGCGCTTCCTCAAACGAGAGAATTGGCAAAAACCTTAAATGTCGTACATGAAATTGTAGAAAACCCTGCACAAGTTGCGGATAAAATGGACTTTATTATTTTTGGTACACCTGTCAGTGCTACATTAACGTGGATGGAGCAATTAAAGGACTGGGTACTAAAAAAGAATGTTATTGTGACGGATACAGGTAGTACAAAGGCGTTAATTATGAAAAAGGCTGAGGAACTGAAGGAGATGGGTATCACCTTTATCGGTGGACATCCAATGGCTGGTTCACATAAAAGTGGTGTAACAGCTGCAAAACCGTATCTTTTTGAAAATGCGTACTATATGTTAACGCCGTTTGAAGATGAAAAGCCTGAAACAATCGAGAAACTGGAAGATTTGCTGAAATACACAATTGGAAAGCTTGTCAAAGTTGATGCCACAGAGCATGATCATATGACGGCTGTTGTGAGCCATTTCCCGCATATTGTGGCAGCATCCCTTGTGCATCAGCTGCAGCTTGAAAATGCACAGCTCCCGATGACAAGATTGCTTGCTGCTGGTGGTTTCCGTGATATCACACGTATCGCATCGTCCAATCCCATTTTATGGCGTGATATTACCTTACAAAACCGCGGGGAGCTAATTGACCAGCTGGAACAGTGGACGGCTGAAATGAATCGTGTAAAGTCGCTTTTACAAGATGGTAGTCAAGATATGATTGAACAATATTTTGCGGTGGCAAAACAAGTGCGTGATGCCTTACCAACATCAGCTGGTGCACTATTTGTACCGTACGATTTATATGTCGATATCCCAGACTATCCAGGGGTTATTTCCGAAGTAACAGGGTACTTAGCAGAAGATAATATTAGCATTACAAATATTCGTATTGTCGAGACACGAGAAGACGTCTTCGGTATTTTAGTCATTAGCTTTAGTTCAGGGGATGACCGTGAGCGTGCGGTAAAATGCATTGCTAGAAGAGCTAATTTTGAAACATATATTTCATAAAAGGCAAAAAGCATAATCGCTTTTTGCTCTTTTTCACAAGGAGGTTTCTGCACTATGAAGGTAATAGATTACAATCGTCCAAGTTTGCGTGGGGCAATTCAAGTACCAGGGGATAAATCCATTTCACATCGTTCCGTTATGTTTGGAGCTATTGCAGAAGGCACAACGACGGTTGAAGGCTTCCTACTAGGAGAAGATTGCTTAAGTACAATCGACTGTTTCCGTAAACTTGGGGTTCAAATTGATGTAGACGGGACAAATGTCAAAATTGAAAGCGCGGGCATTGATGCTTGGGAAGAACCGAAAGAGGTGCTATATACGGGAAATTCGGGGACAACAACGCGCCTAATGCTTGGTATATTATCCGGCACTAACCTACATACAATTATGACAGGTGATGCCTCTATCGGAAAACGTCCAATGCGCCGCGTGGTCGATCCGCTTCGCCAAATGGGTGCACAAATTGCAGGGCGTGCAGGTGGCCAATATACACCACTTGCTATTCAAGGGACAGAGCTACAGGCGATTGATTACACAATGCCTGTTGCAAGTGCCCAGGTGAAGTCTGCTATTTTACTGGCTGGTCTTCGTGCAAAAGGCACAACGATTGTGCGTGAATCAGAAGTGTCACGTGATCACACAGAGCGCATGCTACGTCAGTTTGGAGCGAAAGTAGATGTAACAGAGGGAGTTGTGTCATTTGAAGGCGGTCAAAAGCTAGTAGGTACACATGTAAAAGTGCCTGGTGATATTTCATCTGCGGCCTTTTTCTTAGTAGCTGGAGCGATTGCAAAGGATAGTGAAGTTGTTATAGAAAATGTCGGTGTGAATGAAACACGTGATGGTATTATTGATGTATTAACGGCAATGGGTGCTAATATGAGCATGATGGTAGAAGGTGAAACGGTAGCAGAGCCGACTGCAACGATTACAATTCGTACGTCTCATTTACATGGCACGACTATCGAAGGTGCGATTATTCCACGTTTAATCGATGAAATTCCGATTCTAGCTTTACTAGCAACGCAAGCGAATGGACAAACGATTATAAAAGATGCGGAAGAATTAAAAGTAAAAGAAACCGATCGCATTACAGCTGTTGTAACAGAGCTAAAAAAATTAGGTGCTGATATTGAAGCAACAGATGATGGGATGATTATTAATGGGCCGACACCATTACAGGGGGGTTCCTTAAAATCGTACGGTGACCATCGTATTGGGATGATGGCAGCAGTTGCAGCACTTATAACAGATGAGCCAATCCAATTAGATGATGCCGAATGTATAGCTGTGTCCTATCCGACATTTTTTGAGCATGTACATTCCTTAATTGTAAGATAATTCAAATGAATGAGTTATTTCGAAATACTATTTGAAATAACTCATTTTCCTTGTTTAGCGTGTTATAGTCCTGTAGCATAAGGAATAATAAAGATAGAAAAGGTGAACGCTAGAATGAAGGAAATGTTACAAGCAATTCAAGAAGGGGATTTGCAGCGTATTAATGCATTTTTAGAAACATTTTTAATGAACGAGGCACCCGGGGAGCAATACGAAGTAGCGGAGCTTCTGATGCAGTATGGTTATTTAGAGGAAGCGAATCGGGTGCTGGAGCATTTAGCCTTTTTATTCGCAGATGAAGCGCAAATTATCATTGATCGCGCCAATGTGTGTATGGAAATGGGCAATGAGGATGAAGCGCTTGAATTGTTATTATCGGTACCAAGTGATGCACCAGAATATCCACAAGCCTTACTGGTGATGGCGGATTATTACCAAATGCAAGGGTTGTTTGAAGTAGCAGAAAAGCGAATCAATGAAGCGCTGGAGCTATTACCAAATGAACCATTACTACAGTTTGCTAAGGCAGAGTTATTATTTGAGACAGGTCGTTTTATAGAAGCTGCTCGCATTTATGAAGAATTGTACGAGCAAGAGAAGCAATTTGCGGGTATTTTGCTTGCGGCACGTTTAGCGGAAGTATACCGTGCAGGCGCTGCGTATGAAACGGCACTTGAGTATTATATGGAGGCACTTGAAGAAGAAGTAACGCCAGACTTATTATTCGGCTCAGCCTATGCAGCGTTTCAATCAGCAAAGTATGAAACGGCCATTACGCAGCTAGAAGATTTAAAAGAACTAGACCCAGATTATTTTGCCGCCTATTTATTGCTTGCACAAAGCTATGCAATGCTAGAAGATAATACACGTGCTTATCAAACGATTCAAGAAGGTTTAGCGCGGGATGAGTACGATAAGTCCCTTTATTTATTTGCAGGGAAAATGGCGTTGAAGAACAACTTGCCAGAAGAAGCTGAACCCTATTTACAACAGGCCATTGCGTTAGATCCAGAATATATGGAAGCAATTCTTGTCTTAATCGCCATTTATGCACAGCAGGAACGCTATGAAGCAGTAATCGATTTATTTGAGAGTGTGCAAAAAGAAGGTTTTGACTGGGGAGCCCTTTACCCTTACGTAGCAGACGCGTATGATAAAGAGGAGGCGTATGACAAAGCATATGAAATTTACAAAAGCGCATATAATGAGTTTAAAGAAGATGTAGCGTTTTTGGAGAAGTATTGCTACTTTCTTTTAGAGGATGGGAAGCGCGATGAAGCATATGTGGTAGCAAAACAGCTCGCTCTTTTGGAACCAACAGAGCAAGAGTGGCAAAACTTACTAGAACGTTTTGAATAAAGGGGGGAATAGGATGACTTCTTCCATCCCAGTATTAGAGAAAAAGACTTTTATTCGATGGTTTTTAAAAAATCATCAACTAAAAAGAAGAGAATGTGTGTGGATTTTAAATTATTTATTAAGCAATGATCGTCTACTTGAACATGTCCATTTTGTAGAAGAAGCACATTATTGTCCGCGGGCAATGGTAATGTCTTCCGTCGAACATAATGGCGTACCATTTCGCTTTTATAAAGGGAATGTTATGACAAGTGATGCAGAAAAGTCGTTTCATGATTTACGCTTGAATCCAGATGAAAGCATTTATATTCAAATTAATTTTCCAAATATACCTCCACACCTTCACTACTTAGCGGTGCTCGAGGAAAACCCTTATATGCCAAAAACCCTTCATATAAGTGAAAAAGACCGTATAATTGCTGAACAATTATTAAAAAACAGTATGGCAGCATTTCAAGAAGAAAAAATTTTACGAGATATTGATGCAGCACTTGACGCAGGGGATAAAGAACGCTTTTTTGAGTTATCCAATTTATTGCAAGCGCTAAAGCATACGTCATCACAACAATGAGTTTTGGAAGGAAGAAAGATCGATGTTTTTTAATGTTAAAGATATGGAGCAAATTCACGCCCAAAAACAGTTTATTGATACAGTGATTGTACCGTTACTCAGTTTAGAGTTTGCTGATGAACGTAGTAAGCAAAGTAGTTCTGCTGCAGAGTTTTTAATGTCACTAACAGCGTTTATCGAACAACAATTTAAAGGACGCCTATTAGTGACACCACCGTTTTCCTATATGGAGTCTTTAAAGGAAACGGTTGGCCCTGAAGCGATTGCAGCAGAACTACAATCAGCAGGCTTTAAACATATCTTTTTTGTGACTTGTGATCATCATTGGACAACTAACAGTGATTCACTCCAAGTCGTTTGGTTACCATCCATTCCGTTAGAATCAATGGATAAAGCAGTGAAGCAAAGGATATTAGAAGATCAATTAAAACAAGTCATCCCAACCTTTACAAAAGTGTGGACAAGCCAGTAGAAGATTGATTCATTAAATGTTCACAATCCTTACTATTTCTGGGCAATGCTATATTGACCAACCTATTTTATTGATATATCATAGATATGTCCTAGTTATTACTATTTGTAAAAGTATGTCCGTTGGACTGACCTTTTAAGTTAGAGGGGGGAAAAGGATTGAGTAATAATCGAGTTACACGACGCCAATTTTTAACGTACACAATTACAGGTGTAGGTGGATTCATGGCTGCTGGTATGTTAATGCCAATGGTACGCTTTGCAGTGGATCCATTATTACAGACAAAAGAAGAAGGAGACTTCATTTTAACTGGTCAGAAAATTGCGGATTTAACAGATCAGCCAGTAAAAGTTGACTTCTCATTCGAGCAAGTTGATGCTTGGTACAAGTCTGAGGTAACAGATGCGGCTTGGGTTTACAAAGAAGGTGATACTGTTGTTGCACTTTCACCAGTATGTAAGCACTTAGGTTGTACAGTAAACTGGGCTGGTGACCCTGAACAACCAACTCGTTTCTTCTGTGCATGTCACGCAGGTCGTTATGAGAAAAATGGTGTGAACGTTCCAGGTACACCACCAACAGCAGCTTTAGACCAATATGAAGTGTCTGAAAAAGATGGTTTCTTAATGCTTGGGAAAAAAATAGCAAATGTTTTTGCATAATTAAGTTAGGGGGTACGACATCAGTGCTAAATAAAATTTATGATTGGGTCGATGAACGTTTAGATATCACTCCTATTTGGCGTGATATTGCCGACCATGAAGTGCCAGAGCACGTTAACCCTGCACATCACTTCTCAGCATTCGTTTATTGCTTTGGTGGTTTAACGTTTTTCATCACGGTAATCCAAATCTTATCTGGTATGTTCTTAACAATGTACTACGTTCCAGATATTGAGAATGCTTGGAGATCAGTTTATTATTTACAAAACGAAGTAGCTTTCGGTGAAATCGTTCGTGGTATGCACCACTGGGGGGCTTCATTAGTAATTGTAATGATGTTCTTACATACGCTTCGTGTATTCTTCACAGGTTCTTATAAGAAACCTCGTGAGTTAAACTGGATGGTTGGTGTAGGTATTTTTGGTGTAATGATGGGATTAGGTTTCACAGGTTATTTACTTCCTTGGGACATGAAAGCATTGTTCGCAACTAAAGTAGGTATTGAGATTGCAGCATCTGTACCATTCCTTGGTGAATACATCAAGATTCTTTTAGCAGGTGACTCAACAATTCTTGGTGCGCAAACGTTAACTCGTTTCTTCGCAATCCACGTATTCTTCTTACCTGCAGCTTTATTCGCACTATTAGCGGCTCACTTTATCATGATCCGTCGTCAAGGTATTTCAGGACCACTATGATTTAAAAACAATGTCTTTTATGATTTTTTAAGGAGGGGACACTATGCAACGCGGAAAAGGCATGAAGTTTGTCGGCGATTCGCGTATTAAAGCGAATAACCGTATGCCGAACAAGCCTAAAGATTATTCCGAGTATCCAGGAAAAACAGAAGCTTTCTGGCCAGACTTTTTATTAAAAGAGTGGATGGTAGGAGCAGTTTTCTTAATTGGTTACTTATTATTAACTGTCGCGCATCCATCACCACTTCAAGCGCCGGCAGACCCAACTGATGCATCTTACATTGCATTACCGGACTGGTACTTCTTATTCATGTACCAATTATTAAAATACTCTTACTTCTCTGGTGCTTATAACGTACTTGGTTCTGTAATTGTTCCAGGTTTAGCATTCGGTGCATTATTATTAATGCCATTCTTAGACACGTCAAAAGAACGTCGTCCATCAAAACGTCCAATCGCAACTTCACTTATGTTGTTGTCGGTGGCTTCTATGGTTTACTTAACGTGGGAATCTGTAGATGCAACTGATTGGTCAAAAGTAAATACTCAAGGTCAAATCACTGATAAGCATTTAGGTTTACTTCCTGCAGTGGAAGTAGATACTGAGTCTGATGGCTACTTAATTTATGAAGCAAACGCTTCATGTATTGGCTGTCACGGTGGTGACTTAACTGGTGCTTCTGGTCCGATGTTATTAGGTAATACATTAACAGCGGAAGAGGTTAAAGAAGTAATTACGAACGGTCGTGGCGGTATGCCAGGCGGTATGTTCGAAGGTACTGAAGAAGAACTTAACACTTTAGCTGAGTTCATCGCAAGCCTAAAAGAAGAGTAGTATATACAAGAGGGTCAGTTCGCTGACTCTCTTTTTTTTAACGGATAGGGAAGTATAAGTTCCATGAAAATCCGTATAAAAAATAAGTATATATTTTGACACGAGTCGTGTTTTTTCTAGCAATTGATACATAAAATTTTAAAAAAAAGATGAAACTTTAAACGAGATCATTCGTATTAATGAAGGGGAACAAGCATGCAGACATTTATGGTGAAAGGTTGGTATCTTTTAACACATCGGGCATTTTTAACGATCTTGCTCATCATTAACTTTTTAGGTACGGTGTACGGTTACTATTGGTATAAGGGGCAACTTGCTAGTACTGAGCCAATCTTTTATATTTTTGTTCCAGACAGTCCTACAGCTAGTTTGTTCTTTTGTCTTGCGATTATCGGTTGGCTTTTAGGAACACACTTTAAGTTGATGGAAGTACTAGCATTAATCACATTAGTGAAATATGGGTTATGGGCTGTTGTGATGAACTTACTGACATTCGTGGAGCTTGGATCACTGAGTCCAGAAGGTTGGATGCTTGTCTTTTCACACTTTATGATGGCAGTCCAAGCGATTTTGTATATCCCTAAATATACATTTGGATTTGGCCATGTGGTCATCGGTGCCATTTGGACATTGCATAATGACGTGATTGATTATGTATTTGGACAAATGCCAGTATACCGTGTGCTGGATCAATATGCAGACAAAATTGGCTATTTTACATTTTGGCTATCGATTGCATGTATAATACTCGCCTATGCCGTTGTTAGCAAGCGCAAACATTTGCAAGCACGGTAAAAAGTAGATAGTATTATATACGAAACATTTTATAGAGAGGAAGAATACTATTGGGTTTAGGCATGTACATTGTATATTTTGCTGTCATTATGCTATTACCATTATATGCACAAATGAAAGTAAAAAGTACGTATAACAAATTTTCTGAAGTGTCATCTCAACGAGGTATGACAGGTGCGCAAGTCGCGCGTATGATTTTAGATCAACACGGTTTAACAGATGTACGCGTTGTACCCACACAAGGTGTATTATCTGACCACTACAACCCTGCAACGAAGACAGTAGCATTGTCGGAAAGTAACTATTACGAGTCATCTTTAGCAGGGATTGCTGTAGCTGCACACGAGGTTGGTCACGCAATTCAACATAAAGAAGCCTATTCATTTTTAACATTACGTGCGAAGTTAGTACCAGTTGCTAACATTTCATCAAATATGTCATGGATTTTTGTCATGATTGGTATTTTTGCTTCAAGTACAGGGTTCCTGTTACTAGGGATTGTTTTATTATTAGCAGGTGTCATTTTCCAAGTCGTTACATTACCAGTAGAGTTCGATGCATCGAAACGGGCAATGAATGAAGTGGTATCACTTGGTATTATCGGCAATAATGAAGAAGTAGGTGCTCGTAAAGTATTAAACGCAGCAGCTATGACCTATGTAGCAGCTGCAGCAGTAGCTGTACTAGAATTATTACGTTTAATCTTAATCTACACAGGTATGCGTTCAGAAGATTAACATCAAGAAACGGTGCGAGAAAGCTCTCAGCACCGTTTTTATTTGTAATAGCTTTAATGAAGCGGTTGCTTTTGATCATCTAACGTAAATCCTTCACCAGCAACCTCTCTCACTTCTACTATGGACACAAACGCATGTGGGTCGATGGTTTGGATCATAGACTTTAAACGGACAATTTCATTTCTTGCTACAACACAGTATAAAATGTCTTTGTTTTCCTTAGTAAAATGACCACGTCCGTTCATTACGGTTACACCGCGTTCCATTTTTTCTACGATTAAGTTTGCGATTTCATCTGAGTGATTGGAAATAATGAGTGCACCTTTCGCTGAATATGCACCATCTTGTACAAAATCGATGACACGTCCGCCAATATAGACAGCGACAAGTGTATACATCATCGAACGAGCGTCTAAAAATGTTGCCCAAGACACGAGAATAACAATTGTATCAAAGGCAAACATCGTTTTTCCCATCGTCCATCCGAAATATTTATTGGCTAGACGTGCTAAAATGTCTACGCCGCCTGTTGTTCCACCGAAGCGGAAGACAATCCCAAGACCAATTCCGATAAATACGCCGGCGAAAAGGGCGACAAGCAATTTATCATCTTGTAAATGCATTTGGAATTGATATGCTTGAAAAACTTTTAAAAAAATCGAAACAGCGATAGTGCCAATTACTGTATAAATAAATGTACGGCGTCCGAGCAATTTCCAACCAAGAATAAACATTGGAATATTTAATATAATGTTTAATATTGCTGGGTCCCACCCAAATGTAAAGTATAAAATTAACGTGATACCACTAAAGCCGCCTTCACCAAGCTCATTTTGCATATTAAAGTGTACAAAACCGAAACTAAAAATCGCTGCACCTAATAATATAGCTAAAATATTTTTTATTTTAATACCTTGCATAAAAATCCTCCTTCTTATTTTGATTTGATAAATAATTCAGAAAAATATTAAAAAATTGCGTACAAACACAGTATGCTCATTATGTTTCATTTTTCATGTTTTGACAACAAGGTGACATTTCCTATACGATAGATTTGAGAGGTGAATGCATGGAACAGCAATCTTTGAAGCAGTTACAAAGCAGAGTAGATGCTTACATTAGTCAGTTTGAAGAAGGGTATTTTCCACCATTTGAAATGTTGGCGCGTCTGACAGAAGAAGTGGGGGAGCTGTCACGTGAAGTGCAGCATGTGTACGGATATGCTAAAAAGAAGCAAGCTGACAATAATAACATGGAAAAAGAATTAGGCGATATACTCTTTACACTAATCTGTTTTGCAAATGCACATCAAATTCAACTTGAAGATGCATTACTCCAAGTATTAAATAAATTTGAAACGAGAGACAAAGATCGTTGGACACGAAAGGAAGAAAAAAATGATTAAAGTAGCAATTGCCGGTGCACGAGGGAAAATGGGGATTGAAGCAGTACATACAGTGATGAAGCGGGAAGGGATGCAGTTAGTTGCTGTACTAGATTATAAAAAAATGGGTTCAACATTAGCGAATCTTGACGTATTTCCAGAAAGTTACGATGTGCCCATTTATACGGATTTTGCGCAGCTTGTAGAGGATACGCAGCCAGATGTGTTAGTCGATTTAACGAATCCTCATTCGGTATATGAACATACAAAGCAAGCGTTAGAGTTAAATGTACGTCCTGTAATCGGCACAACGGGTTTTACAGATGAGCAATTAACAGAGCTGACAGAACTAGCCGAAAGAAAACGAATCGGGGCAATCATTGCACCAAATTTCGCGATTGGCGCTATTTTAATGATGAAGTTTGCACGTGAAGCGGCTAAATATTTACCGGATGTTGAAATTATTGAAATGCATCATGATAAAAAGCTTGATGCGCCGAGTGGGACAGGGTTAAAAACAGCACAAATGATTGCGGAAGTACGTCAAGCAAAAATCCAAGGGCATCCGACAGAAAAAGAAACGCTTGCAGGGGCACGTGGTGCAGATTATGACGGCATGAAGGTTCATTCTGTACGCTTACCTGGTTTAGTAGCACACCAACAAGTATTATTCGGTGGAGAAGGGCAGTTACTGACAATTCGTCACGATTCATTAAACCGTGAATCCTTTATGAGCGGTATTTCCTTCTGTATTGAAACAGTTATTACGATGGAATCATTAGTATACGGTCTAGAAAACATTATTTAAGTGAGGGAAAATTATGAATATCGCATTAATTGCACATGACCAAAAAAAAGATAACTTAATACAATTTGCTATTGCTTACCGTCATATTTTCGCGCAACATGAGTTATTTGCCACAGGTACGACAGGGCAAAGAATACATGAAGAAACAGGATTGACGATTACACGTTTCCGTTCAGGTCCATTAGGCGGTGATCAGCAAATTGGTGCAATGATTGCGAACAATGAAATGGATATGGTGTTTTTCTTCCGTGACCCTTTAACAGCTCAACCACATGAGCCAGATGTGACAGCATTAGTTCGTTTATGCGATTTATATCATGTGCCGCTTGCTACAAATATGGGCACAGCGGAAATTTTACTAAAAGGTTTGGAAGCAGGATTAGTCGATTGGCGACTCATTCAAGAAAGACGGCAATAAAAACTGACTTAAAGAAAGGATGTAAAACGGATGCGAAAATTAAAAATTGGTATTACGTGTTATCCGACAGTGGGCGGTTCAGGTGTTATTGCAACAGAATTAGGGAAGATGCTAGCAGAACGAGGGCATGAAATTCACTTCATTACATCGAGCGTACCATTCCGATTGAATAAAATTTATCCTACCGTTTTTTTCCACGAAGTTGAAGTAAATAATTATTCTGTTTTTCAATATCCGCCTTATGATATTGCATTAGCGAGTAAAATGGCCGATGTGATTAAAGAGGAAAAATTAGATGTACTGCATATGCATTATGCGATTCCGCATGCAGTTTGTGCTGTTTTAGCACGTGATATGTGCGGAGAAAAGATCGGCATCGTGACAACGCTTCACGGTACGGATATTTCTGTTCTTGCGGAGGATTCCACATTAGCACCAGCCATTAAATACGGGATTGAGCATTCTGATATCGTTACAACCGTTTCGGATGCATTAAAAGCAGAAACATATGAACGGATCGACACGACAAAGCCAATTGAAACGATTTATAATTTTGTCGATGAAGGTGTTTTTTACCCAATGGAAAGTAGTGATTTAAAGGCGCAATTTGGCATTCATGAAAATGAACGTGTGCTGATTCATGTATCGAATTTCCGTAAAATCAAAAACCTTCCTGATATTATCAATGCTTTTATGAAAGTCCGTGAAGCAATGCCGGCCAAATTATTACTTGTCGGCGATGGACCAGAAAAGCATCGTATTATGGATCAAGTGAAGGAATCGCCGTATAAAAGTGACGTGTTGTTTTTAGGGAAACAAGAAAATATTGCAGAGCTATTTTCAATGAGTGATTTAAAATTATTATTATCAGAAAAAGAATCATTTGGTCTTGTATTACTGGAAGCGATGGCATGCGGTGTCCCTGGCATTGGCACAAATATCGGAGGAATTCCTGAAGTAATTGATCATGGTGTAAATGGCTATCTTGTTGAACTTGGTGATGTTGATATGGTCGCACAATATGCAATCGAGCTACTAAGCGATGAGGAAAAACTAGCGGCATTTCGTGCAAATGCATTAAAAGCAGTACAAACGAAATTTAAGTCTGAAGCAATTATTGAACAATATGAAAAGTTATATGAAAGACTGGCGGCAGTTAGAGTATGAAACAACAGTGGAATGCAGCAAAGCAAGTAATTAGACAACTAGAACAGGCAGGTTTTGAAGCTGTATTTGTTGGGGGAGCAGTGCGGGATTTATTGCTCGCTCGCCCGGTTCATGATATAGATGTTGCCACAAGTGCAATGCCTGAAGAAGTGAAAACGATTTTTGCAAAAACGGTTGATATCGGAATCGAACATGGCACGGTGCTTGTACTAGATGCAGGGGAGCCCGTTGAGGTAACAACGTATCGCACAGAAGGGGAATACGCGGATCATCGCCGACCCGATGATGTGATTTTCGTGCGCTCATTAGCGGAAGACTTAAAGCGTCGTGACTTTACGATGAACGCGATTGCCATGGATGCGAACGAGCAACTCATTGATTTATACAATGGACAGCAAGATATTACGAAAAAAATCATTCGTGCGGTAGGGAATCCATTAGAGCGTTTTGCAGAAGATGCGTTAAGAATGTTACGAGCTGTGCGCTTTTCGGCACAGCTTGGTTTTACAATTGAACAAGTAACACTTGAAGCAATAAAAGAGCATGCTCAAGAAATTACGTTTGTAGCCCGTGAACGGATTGCAGCAGAATTTGAAAAAATTTGGGTAAGTGGATCAGTGAAAAATGGGATTGATGCACTAGTTGCGACAAACCTAGCCGATTATTTACCAGGAAATATTACGAAACATCAAGAGAAGTGGACGAGCTTTCAAACAAAGCAGGCTGTAGTTGGCTGGGCGTATCTATCTTTTGTACATAATGATTGGCAAGAGATTGTACAAGGCTACCGCTTATCGAATAAGCAAAAATTGTTTATTCAACAGGTCCTGGCTGCTTATGACAAGTTACAAATAGGATGGCAACCACTAAATTATTTTGAATATGACCTTGAAGTATTGGAAACGGCTTATGATTTTGTATGGTGGCAAGGGAACCGCTTACCGTTTCCGAAAGAACAAATCCGTGTGACTAAAGCCAATCTTCCTATTCAAACGAAGCAACAACTTGCAGCAAACGGGCATGATTTTATTCAGTGGAATGAAGGGAAACGTGGCCCCTGGTTAAAAGTAGTGATAGACCAAGCGATTGAAGCAGTTTTATCAGGCAAATTGCAAAATGATAACCAACACATAAAAGATTGGTTTATCAATGAGTTTGAGGAGATTTAAAAGGTTTCTTAAATTAAATGGCAAGCGACCGAAAAATGACCTATTTCAAACGGTTATTCAGTAGGTCGCTTGTTTTTGTTTTTCACTACTCAGTAATTCCACGTTGGACAACACATGATTGTAAAGAAGCGAATCTGTTCTCCTGTACCCTCCTATTCGTTATTAAAAAAGCGAGAGTGACAAACATTTCCATTCGCACTATGATTAGTGTGGAGGGGAGGTGTAGTATGGGTTCTGTAATTTTACATTTATCTAATGGTGAAAAAATCGAAATGGCCGATAGTCTAGAAGAATTTAAAAATGAGTATTTAGACGAAAAAGGATATTTTAAATTTGGGTATATCGAAATTGAATTGAACGATATAAAAGGTGAGCCATCTTTTTTAGTATTTACAGATCAAATTGTAGCGGTTTTAGAAGAAAAATAAGTCACACTCTATTTCCTTAAAATGTATTTATAACTACTTTTAGTGAGTTTAGCTTATAATGATTGATCCTGTTATTAAATAAAACTAACAATCGCTATAAATGAATACATCTGATGAAAAAGCTGTTTGCTAACAGATGTATTCATAGCGATTGTATTACAATATTAACTCAACGGTTGAACAGAGTAAAATTTGTAATTTTGTTTATCAAGTATGTACAAAATGGGTTTAATTTAAACGAACGTCAGTTGGATATTTTAACATTTTTCTGAAAGAAAACTACCCTCTTCAAGTGTGTGAAGGGGTGAGCCAAATGGTAATTATAAAATGAACAGGTAATATATGATGAAGATTAAATTTTTAGCATGGATACTATTCCTTCCGCTCTGCTTATTTTTTGTTGTAATGTTCTATATTGAAGTCTCACTCTATTCTCTTTTACCCCCAAACCAAGGTGGAATGAGTTTGTGGATGAGGTTTAAGCATGTTTGGTCTCATTCTGTATGGTTTTATAGCTTCCTGTTGTTGATGTTCTTTTGGTGTTATTTAAGTTTTTTACATAGAGGAGAATAAAGGGCGTATTGTACGAACGTGGCAAGTAAATAAACTTCAAGGAGGCTATTTATGAAAATAGTAGAAGTGAAAAATGAGGATAAAGTAATCATTGATGGTTTTAAATTTTATGGTCATATTGAAGAAAATCAATTTTGCTCTGCATGTAAATTTAATTTAGTATATTACGAAGATTTTGATGCTTATTTTTGTCCTAAATGTAACCGTTGGACAGAATCACAATGCAGTGACCGGGATTGTAAATACTGTTCTAATCGCCCGGAGAAACCATTATCGCATAAATAGTATTATACCATGTGCCTGCGGAAAGCGAGCCAAGAGGAAATCAACAAGCGTGTTATTATATAATAAGGCTAAGCCGTAATGGAGGTAGTCTTTTACATAAAGCAAGCGACTAATGATGATTTTTGTAGTATTTAATGGCAAATCATGATTGTTAATTGTATGATTAATACGATTCACTAAAGATCTTAGCCATTTAAAAATAGTTCAATATTAAAATATGTTCTTGATTAAAAAAGGAGAGGACTCTACAAGCACATGGAGTGAAGGGTGGCGACTCCAGCGGGAAAAGCGAGAAAGTTGAGACCCCGCAGGAGCGAAGAATGAGCGACGAGGAGGCTCGACCTCGCCCGCGGAAAGCATCCGCCCGTAACGGAATGTGCGGTCAAGTACACATTTTGGTGAAGAGCCTTAAAAATAGTAAATTATATCAAAGGATTGGTTGTTACATGACTGTTTCAATAAAAGATAAATTATTAACAAGATTATTACAAGCAAATGGAAATCCCGTATCTGGTCAGCAGCTGGCGGATGATTTTGGGGTTTCGAGGACAGCTATTTGGAAACATCTTCAGGTTCTACAAGAGGAAGGTTATACACTGGAAACAGTAAAGAAAAAAGGGTATATATTAACAGGGATGCCTGACAGAATGGATGCTGCACGCATTCAGACATTTTTGCAAACGAAGCGAATTGGTCAAACCATTCACCATTTTGAGCAAGTGGAGTCGACGCAGCTTATTGCACATGATCTTGTACGTCAACATACGCCAGACGGCACAGTCGTTATTGCAGAGGAACAAACCGCGGGGCGAGGACGCATGTTACGTCCGTGGGAATCGACGGAAGGGAAAGGGGTTTGGATGACCGTCATTTTAAAGCCCGATGTGTTACCACACCAAGCGCCGCAATTTACACTTGTCGCAGCAGTGGCGGTAGTGAATGCGATGAAGGCGATGTTTTCATCATTTACACCTGAAATTAAGTGGCCAAATGATATTTTAATTAACGGTCGCAAATGTACAGGCATTTTAACGGAAATGGTAGCCGAGGCCGACCGTGTACAGGCACTACTAATTGGAATTGGTATTAATGTAAATCAGCAAATAGATGATTTTCCAGAAGCACTGCAATCGATTGCTACTTCAATGGCGATAGTGCATGGAGAGCCAATTGACCGCGCGTTATTTATTGCTAATGTACTTGATTTTTTAGAGCATTATACAGACCTTTATGTACAGCACGGATTTCAGCCAATTAAGGCCCTTTGGGAAGAAGCATCGGGTACGATTGGCAAGCAAGTACGTGCGACAACATTGCGAGAAGTAATCGAAGGAGAAGCCATTGGTATTACGGATACAGGTGTTTTACAAATTCGTACAGCAGACGGTGAAGTAAAAGGCGTGTACTCGGCAGATATTGAGTTAACTTAAAACGAAGAGGGTGTTCTGAAAGTTCTTACTTTCAGAACACCCTCTTCACTCCTTAATCGTGATCCATTAAGAAATATTGCTCCTGCGGTGGTCGCATCAACATGCCACCATCCTCGTCGCAAAGGGGACGTCTCAAAATATCTTTTCAGACGTCCCCTTTAGTGTATAAAAATTTACGATTTTTTATATAGAAGGAGAGCAATGAGTGCTACTCCGCCCGTAATATAGAGCAGGGCTGTATCATCTACCGATACAGCGAAAAATGCGCCGACTGTTGCGATGATCGTCATGAGGCCAGTAAACATTCTGGTTTGATGACGGGCGCGCTCTTTTTTTTGTTCTACATCGCGCTGTTGCATATAAAGCCGCATACGTGTCGGCTCCTCTAAATAATTGGCAAGCTTTGCGGGTAAATCTCGCAATGGTAAAATCGCATTTTGTGCGATACGTAGTAGCTCTTCTTTTGATAGCCGTTCACTTGTCGTTTCTTTCTGTTTTTTCGCCCATTCAATGACGCGTGGCTTAGCGAGCGCAAATAAGTCAACCTTTGGATCGAGTACGTAAATCACACCGACAAATGTTGAAATCGCCCGTCCTAAAAAGGCGAATTCCGCAGGCATTTGCACAGGTTCTTTCCGTACAATCGTTTTTAAATCTTCGAGCAAACGTTCCATGACGAAGCTATCCACTTGTTTGAAATCATTAGATTCATAAGCCTCCACAAGCCGGCGAATCGCATCTGCTAATAGTTGTCGATTAGCATGTGGGAGTAAAAAATGCAATTCTTCTAAACTATCAAGCACTTGATCATAGTTTTTAAAAATAATGCCTTCCACAAGCTTTGACACGTACTGCGCTTGTGCGGATGTGATGCTACCGATCATGCCGAAATCAATGAGTACAATTGTGCCATCAGGTTTTATTAAAATATTTCCGCCGTGCGGATCAGCATGGAATTGCCCACCTTCCAGCACTTGTTCTAAAAAGAGATGAAAGACACGTGCTGCAAGCTGCTGTCGGTCGATTTGGTGAGTGTTTAAAAACGCAATATCCGTTACGCGGGAGCCTTCAATCCATTCCATCACGAGTACACGGCGCGTTGAAAGTGCCTCATTATAAATCGGAAAGTGAACGCCTTTCATGTGAACGAATCGCTCGGCAAAGCTCCGTCCATTTCGTAGCTCCTGCAAAAAGTTTAACTCTGCCCCAATCACTTGTACCATCTCACTATACAAAACATCAAAATTGATTTGCTTCGCGAAAGACGTGAAATGTTTAGCGAGCCAAATAACGATTTTCATTGCTTTAAAGTCTACACGAATAATGCGTTCGATGTTCGGGCGTTGAATTTTAATCGCCACTTCTGTCTCATCTTTTAAAATCCCTTTATACACCTCACCAATGGAAGCCGACGCAACAGGCTCGTCTGATAAAAAGGATAAAAAGTTGTGATACGATGTATTCCATTCCTCTTCTAATAAAGCAATGGCCTGTTTTTTAGACACAGGTGGTACGCGGTCTGTTAATCCTTCAAGCTCTTGAATGAAGGAAGGAGGCATAATATCGGCGCGGGTCGATAAAAATTGACCAACTTTAATGAGTAGCCCACCAAGCGATAAGGCGGTTTTCTTAAATTCAACTGCCTGTTTCGTGACAAGCTGTTCCCATTTTTTTTGGACAGAAGGAGAAAAACGCCCTTGGTAGCGTTTTTGAAAAAGGGTCACTTGTGTAAAAAACTTAATGGCCATCCAAACGATGCGGTATATGCGGTAAATAGCTAAGCGTTTCATACGAATCGTCTCCTACTTTATGTATTTTTTTCCATTTTTAGTTTCATTATATGATTTTGGGAAAAATGTGCCAAATGATGCAACTTGTGAGGAGTGTATAGATTGATTAAATTTGAATAAAATGTGAACCAAAATGAATAGTCGATGATGCTTTTCTATTGCGTTAATATACCCATGGTGGTATATTATAAATACCGTACAGGGTATATAGAAGGGGGATATAACATGACACCACAAGTAACAGTTTATTCTACAACGACATGTCCGTATTGTGACATGATGAAAAACTTTTTAGACGCACAAGGGATTCCCTATAAAAATGTGGATGTGCAAAAGGATCCAATCGCTGCAACGAAGCTTGTTCAAACGACGGGACAAATGGGCGTTCCACAAACGAACGTAAATGGTGAATGGGTGCTTGGCTTTGACCCGAACCGTGTGCTGCAAATTTTAGGCAGATAATAAAATGGACAATTGCGTTTCTTAAAAAGTAAGCGGGATTGTCCATTTTTTAGCGCTATAGTGAAAAATTTTCAAAAAAAGTATGGTCAGAATTTGTTAATAAAACTGTACGTCTATATGTAAAATTGTTATATTAGTAGTGGACAGTATCACATACGAACTGTACCTGTAAGTAAAAAAATTTAAATAGTCTGCCTTGATCTTTTTAGACAGGGACGGAAGAAAACGAAGCGTTACAGTAAACAATCACGCGATCCTTCTGTCCATTTTTGGATGAGAGGGCTTTTTGTTTTCTTCGGAGCACTGAAGGAGGAGCAAATGAAAACAACAAGCGATTTCTTAAAAATGAAGCAGCAAGGGGAAAAAATTGTCATGATTACAGCATACGATTACCCAGCTGCAAAGTTCTCAGAAGATGCCGGTGTCGATATGATTTTAGTCGGTGATTCATTAGGGATGGTTGTACTTGGCTATGACTCTACGATGCCGGTAACAGTAGAGGATATGATTCACCATAGTAAAGCTGTTCGTCGTGGTGCAAAAGATACGTTTATCGTCGTCGATATGCCATTTGGTTCTTATCATGGTGATGTCAATGAGACGTTAAAAACAGCGGTGCGTATGATGCAAGCAACAGGTGGGGACGCATTAAAAGTAGAAGGTGGCGACGAGGTCATCGATGTGATTAAAAAGCTAACAAATGCTGGTATTCCAGTCGTAGCTCATCTCGGTTTATTGCCACAATCAGCAGGGGTACTTGGTGGTTATAAAGTACAAGGCAAAACAAAAGAGCAAGCCGAAAAATTAATTCAAGATGCATTACTTGCAGAGCAAGCAGGTGCTTGTGCAGTTGTGTTAGAATGTATTCCACATCAATTAACAGCGATCGTTTCAGAAAAATTAACGATTCCAACAATCGGTATTGGGGCAGGGCCGCAAGCGGATGGTCAAGTGCTTGTATTCCACGACTTATTGCTATACGGTAAGCATCATATTCCGAAGTTTGTCCATGGCTTTGCACATGTTGGCGAGGAAGTGGCAAAAGGAATTGAAGGCTATACAAAAGCGGTAAAAGCAGGCGTGTTCCCAAGCTTACAGCAAAGCTTTACGATGAAAGAAGAAGAGCTTGATGCTTTATATGGAGGCGTAACAAAATGATCGCAACAGCTACAAAAATTGTGACTACAATTGCGGAGTTAAAAGAGATTGTACGTGAAACAAAGCAAGCAGGTAAAACAATAGGCTTAGTACCGACAATGGGGTACTTGCATGAAGGGCATTTAACACTAGCTACACATGCCCGCGAAGAAAATGATCTTGTCATTATGAGTATTTTCGTTAACCCAACACAATTTGGGCCAAACGAAGATTTTGAATCGTACCCGCGTGATTTACCGCGCGATACGCAACTTGCTGAGTCGGTAGGGGTAGATGTGATCTTTGCGCCTTCAGTAGAAGAAATGTACCCAACAGATGGTGGTATTTATATTCGTGCAGGTCGTCAAGCAGAGATTTTATGCGGTGCAAGCCGTCCAGGACATTTTGACGGTGTATTGCAAGTTGTTGCAAAGCTATTCCATTTAGCAGAGCCGAATCGTGCGTATTTTGGTCAAAAAGATGCACAACAGTTAGCGATTATTTCGACAATGGTACGTGATTACAACTTCCCGTTAGAAATTCGTTCTGTACCGATTGTGCGAGAAGAAGATGGTTTAGCAAAATCAAGCCGTAATGTTTATTTAACGGAAGAGCAACGTAAGCAAGCAGTTGGTTTATATAGCGGTTTAAAGTTTGCGAAAGATGCGATTTTATCAGGGAAGCCAATGGGCATTGCGATGATGGCAGCGCGTGATCATATTGAGCGTGAAACGGGCGGTACAATCGATTACTTGGAATGTTTAGCGTATCCGGATTTAACGCCGATTGATGGCCAAACGACAGATGTGCTTTTAGCAGTAGCTGTATATATTGGCAAAACACGTCTAATCGATAATTTAATGTTTAGCTTAAAGGAGTAGTGAACAAATGTTTAAAACAATGATGAACGGCAAAATCCACCGTGCCACTGTTACACAAGCGGATTTAAATTATGTAGGTTCTATTACAATTGATGAAGATATTATGGATGCTGTTGGGATTGAAGCAAATGAAAAAGTAGCGATCGTCAACAACAATAACGGTGCCCGTCTTGAAACATACGTCATTAAAGGCGAGCGCGGATCAGGTGTTGTATGCCTAAACGGTGCGGCTGCGCGTATGGTTCAGCCTGGTGATATTGTCATCATCATTTCCTATGTGCTTATGGATGCAGAAGAAGCGAAAAACCACGTACCAAAAGTAGCGATTATGGATGAAAACAATCGCATTAAAGAAATGATTAACTACGAACCAGAAGCAACAGTAATGTAAACATATAATGAGGAGCTATCCTATTAAGTAGGGTGGCTCCTTTTTAAATGAAAAAAACAGCCCGAGAATCGTGTTCTCGCGACTGTTTCACTCCTTGCATTACAATTCCATCAATGCAAAGAGCTGTTCCTTTGTTTGCGGAAGGGGTGTGTCTGATGGGATTTTCCCAGATTGCTTTAACGTTTCTGTTAACTCGACAATCCAAGGCGTTTCAATATGCGTTTGTTCTAGTAAACCACGATTTGTAAAGAGCCCTTGTGCATCGCCTTCGTATAAAACTTTCCCTTTATGTAGCACAATATAATAATCCGCCCAGCCATAGATAAAATTAATTTGATGCGTAGCATAAAGGAAGGTACGATTGTCTTCATTTAATTGCGCCAAATACTCCATTAGTTGTGTAGAGAAATAGTAGTCGAGACTACTTGTTGGCTCGTCTAAAATAAAGACTTTTGGATTCATCGCATAGACACCGGCAATCGTGACGCGCTTTTTTTGTCCACCACTTAAAAAATGAATCGGTCGGTGAGCTAGTGGTGTTAGCTCCGTTAAGGCAAGCGCTTTATTCACTTGCTCTTCAATATATGGAGCATCCCAGCCAAGATTTAACGGACCAAATAAAACATCCTGTTTGACAGTAGCGGCAAATAACTGATTGTTCGCATCTTGGAACAGGAGTCCTACTTGTTGGCGTAAATTTTTTAAGTCTGCTTTTTTGTATTGTAGTGGCGTACCCTGAAAGGAAATCGTGCCACTTGTCGGCTTGATGAGCCCCATTAGTAGTTGAAAGAGCGTTGATTTCCCTGAGCCATTTTCCCCTAAAATCGCAATTTTCCGGTTCATCGGAATAGTAAGTGACAAATCATCCAACGCTTTTGTCCCATCTGGATAGCAATAATCTACATGTTGTAACGTAAAATAAGTGTCGTTCATTTAAAATCCTCCTTATAGACACATGATGCCGATGATACTACTGCCATAGAGCACGAGTATCCATAACATTTGCTTGTTCCACTGCTTATGCTCACAAAATGTCATAGGTACAATAAAGCAATCGATCGTACGTGCATGCATTGCTAGTGTGAGCTGCTCATTTCGTACAAGAAGTGAATGTAGCATCGCCACAATTAAAGAACTCAGCGAACGAAAACTAACTTTTATACCCGTATAGCCTAAGCGTGCCTGTTGCGCTGTGTAAAGTTGCTGTGCACAGCTTAAAAATAAAAAAATGAAACGATAGGTTAATTCGATGAGTTCTATTAAAATAGCTGGCACATGGAGTTTTTGTAGCAACTGGCTTAACTCATAGACGGGCGTTGTGAGAATTAAAAAATACAAACTTGTAATCGCACCGGATGCGGTAAATAAAATCGTAATGGCACGTTTTACATCGGACGCCATTATAAAAATATTCCAGTTGCCAATAGAATGGTACCAAATTACATCAACTGGCATAGCAGGCGCAGTAGAAAATGATAGGACAATCGCTATGACACCTGTCACACTAAAACCGAGTGGTGCGATTAGTAATTTACTATAAACACTAACGGGAATACGAGCCATGCCTACAATAAGAACACTCATTACCGCAATTGTCCAGCAAGCAATGGCAATATCCCTCGTGATTGTCACAGTCAATAATGCTCCAATGGCTAATAATGCTTTTTGTGCTGCGGGTACATGAGAAAGTCGGTTAATATAGGCGTATTGGTCAATCGCTATCATGGATTAGTCGTTTTTTGAAGGATTCGCACGACCGCGCATAAACCCAACAAAGTAGCCGATAATCGCAGCTCCGATTGCTGCTTGTAATACGAATAATAAGCTTTCAATTTCTCCACTTGGTGGCTCCCAAATTGCATTAAACCAAGGCTCATAATCTGTTGCAATTTCTGTAATCGCTTCTTCTGCTTCCCCGTCAGCCCCACCAAATTCAGCATCTTGTAGGAAAATAATCGGGAAAATTGCTAATGCAACGACAATCGCTAATAATAATAGATTTTTCTTTAGCATCTTAATTCTCCTTCGGTTGTAAAATACGTAAGCTTGTTAATTCACGCACATTGTATTTTTGTAAGAAATTCATGACAATTACTGTCAGTAAGCCTTCACTAATAGCTAAAGGAACTTGAGTTAAAGCAAAAATGCCGCCAAATTTTTGGAAAGAAGCGACAAAGCCACCAACCTCAGCAGGGAAAGCTAATGCTAATTGAATCGATGTCATCACATATGTACCAAGATCGCCTAGCGTTGCTGCTAAAAATACTGCAATGGAGAAAGATAGACCAAGCTTTGTCGCGCCCTTGTAAACACCGTAGGCGATAAATGGTCCAACGACTGCCATTGAAAAAATATTAGCACCAAGTGTTGTAAGTCCACCATGTGCAAGTAGCAATGATTGGAATAATAAAACGATTGTACCCATGACACTCATTACAAGTGGTCCAAATAAAATAGAACCAAGTCCTACTCCTGTTGGATGTGAACAGCTTCCGGTAACAGATGGAATTTTTAATGCCGATAAAACGAAAGTAAATGCCCCAGATAAAGCAAGTAGCATTTTACTATCTGGATGTTCTTTAACAACTTTTTGAATCGAACGTAAACCAAGAATTAAGAAAGGCAAGCTGATAGCGAACCAGAAAATCGCCCAAGCAATCGGTAAATACCCCTCCATAATATGCATGGCATAGGCTTGTTTCGGAATAAATAGTAGAACGATGCCGAAATAAAGCAATTTAGTAAATAGGTTTTTCATGTTTCATTCTCCTTTTGTTATTTTATGACGAAAAAGTGCATAAAAAAATACACTTTATAGGAGAAAAGTGCACGATGAAAAAAGCAAACAAGCGTTGCTTCTATTCGTACCTATCCTCGTAGGTTGAATGGCGTTTAATTTTTGGCAGGTCTCCTGGCTTATCATCAACGCTTCTCACACCTTCCCGTTTAAAAACAGTGGCTGTTTTGTGAGTCACTCCGAAATTACAGTTGCGGGACAGCATCGGCCTTTCACCGATTTCCCTTTTAAGCTACATATAGCACCAAAAATCATTCAGTTGTCGTCATTGAAAAATAGTCTAACAGTTTTGAAAACTTTTTTCTAGTTCTTTTTCGGCTACTAAGAGAAATATGTACTAGAATTACATATTCTGAAATAGGAAAAGCTATTTAAAGAAATATTAAAATACAAGCTAAGTATTGTTTCGCCTCTACCCCAAAAACATAGTAAAATGAGGGAGGAGGGATGAACATGAACGTATTTCAAATGCATTTAGTTGAAAAGCAAACAATGAAATTATTAAATAGTATCGCAACAACAAAGGATGAAAGCGTATTAAATGCCGTACGTGGTGTAATTGATACAACATTAACAGAAGCGGATGTACCTCGCTTTATTATCGATGATGTGTTAGTCGTAAAAGAGCGCCCACAGCTAGAGCCATTTATGACGTTTGTTAAATTAAACGTAGAGCCATTTCCTGACGTATCTGAGCAAGTAGTGAAGCGTCTATGGAAAAAAGATAAAAAAGTAAAGCCACCAAAAGTAACAGACCCACTTGTAACATTTGTTTCATGGGATGATACAACAACACGTTCACGTTATTTTGTGTATGAACAAGAAGGCAAATTAGTAGGTGTGAAAGGCGTCCTTTCTATGGAAAAAAGGCAAGGGATTTGCGCCCTCTGTCAGCAACACAAGGATGTATCCCTTTTCACCACAAAGGAAAAGGGCGACATTGAGGGGACGTATAAAACATATAGTCAGTATATTTGTGCCGATACAATGAGCTGTGAACGAAATATTGATTCAGCAGAAAAGTTGCAAAGCTTTATGGAAACCGTAAGATCGAAAATGCGCTAAATTTTTATTTTCGATGAAAGTAGTGATGCCTGTTTTATTTTGTGCTACGCTCGCAATGAGGTGGTTGTCTTGATTTTAATTGAACGGGATGAATCATTTAAAATAAGTACATTACAAGCAGGCGTTCGGCGTGGTCTAATGGAGCTTCGTGATTTACTATATCGGGCAGAATCGGGTCTAGTAGGTGAGCAGTATGTCGACCGGATGTGGCATGATTTTCAACTGAAGGAGCCATATTATTTACTTCATAATTATTGCATCAGTCAGCATCAAATCGATACTGTATTTATTTGCAGTCGATTTATATTAATTGTAGAGATTAAAAACATCAGTGGACGTATTACGTTTGAAGAAGAGAAATCACAGTTTTTACGTGAATGGGAAGATGGCACGATAGAAAGTTTTCGAAATCCGATCGATCAAGTAAAGCGCCATGTACGATATATAGATCATTTAATCGATGCTCGTTTGCCTATTTTTTACGCGGTTGTATTTGCCCATCCTCGGACAATTATCGGTCGTATACCCCTTGGCGAGCCTGTATTTAAACTGAGTGGATTGGAAACATTTGTCCGAAAATTGCTAGCACAGTGTCCTGAAAAGTTGAATCCAGTTCATCTCGAACAGTTTGCGCTATCGCTTGCAAAGAAGCATCAAGTTCGTAAGGAAACGGTGCAAATAGAAGTTTCACGTGTTATGCCTGGTGTACTGTGTTCCAAGTGTACAAAGGGAATGAAGTTTCAGCATGGTAAATTTATTTGTTTAAGATGTAATCAAAGTGGGCTAGAGGACTTTTATGTAGGGTTAGCGGATTACCGGTATTTGATTTCGGAATGGATATCTAATCAGGAGTTACGGAGGTTTTTTCATATTTCTTCTGAAGATGCCGCGAGAAGGCTTTTAAAAAACTTAGCATTTGATTTTACAGGAACATATAAAGATCGAAAGTATAGAATTTGTTTAGAAAAATTGAATTCGCGGGTAAATAGGTGAAAATCGCGGGTAAAGCTATACTTTTCGCGGGTAAATCTAAAATCCCTGCTTCCACACAAGAAGCAGGGATTATTTCATTAGCTATTCACTTTAGAATATTGATGAAGAATCTTTCCTAAGCGCTTAATGCCTTCTTCAATGACTTCAGGCGTTGAATTCGTATAATTTAAACGTAATGTATTGATATTTTCAGGGTTTGTATAGAACGGATCTCCTGGAACGAACGCTATTTTTTCTTCCATTGCTTTTTCAAACAATTCAAGTGCAGATACGCCTTCTTCAAGGGTTACCCAAATGAACATACCGCCTTCTGGTTTTGTATAGCTCACTGTCGGTGGGAAGTATTTCTCGATTGCAGCTAGCATTGCATCAGATTGCTCGCGGTATAGGTTAATAATTTTATCTACATGCTCTTGATACTCATTGTTAGCTAGATAATCATGAATGACATATTGAGAAAAAATATTTGTGTGTAAGTCTGTTGCTTGTTTTGCTGTTTCGATATGTCCCATCAGTTCTTTATTTTTCGTCACAATCCAGCCGAGGCGCATACCAGGTGTGACCGTTTTAGAAAACGAACCTAGTAATATAGAATTCTCTAAGCGACCACCGCCGATATAAGGTAATGTTTCGCCACGGAAACGTAACTCTCCATACGGATCATCCTCAATGAAGGCTACATCATACTTTTTCACTAATTCATAAATCGCTTCACGCTTCTCGCGAGAATACGTAATGCCTGTTGGGTTTTGGAAATTCGGTACCGTGTAGATGAATTTGACGTTTGGATTTTGTAATTGCTTCTCAAGCTCTTCTACATTTAACCCATCTTCTTCTAGAGTAACAGAATAGAAGGTAGGCTCCGCTAATGTAAATGCTTGAATGGCACCTAAATAACCTGGTGCTTCCATAATGACACCGTCACCTTTATTTAATAACACTTTACCGATAATCTCTAAAGCTTGTTGTGAACCTGTTGTAATGAGGATTTCATCAGGTGCAATATCAAGACCGTAGTTTTTCTTGTATTTCGCTGCGATATATTCACGTAAAGGTAAGTAACCTTGTGTTGTAGAATATTGGAAAAGTTTTGTGCCATGTTCATCAATAGAGCGGTTAATGGCTTCTTTTAACTTGTCAGTCGGAAATGAAATAGGGTTCGGTAAACCACCAGCAAATGAAATGACATCCGTTTCACCTGTGACCTTTAAGATGTTACGAATGAATGACGATGGTGTATTTAAAATTTTATTAGAGTACTGCATAACGTATCGTTCCTTTTCTTTCTAGTATATTTCGGGGGAACCCCTTAGTTGCTTCAGTATTACTCGATAATATCAGATAATTCCAACAAATAAAACTGTTAAAAGGCAAGATTTATTGAAGCGTCCGAGCAAAAAGCGGTTTTATGCTTAAGGTGGCAGATTTGTAAAGCTTTACAGCAATAAAAAGCATAAAAAAGAATACATCCTTATTTAATAGTATATGTTCCATTTTTAGGTGAACTTGAAACATTGGAACTACTTGTGTTTGGTTGGGTTTTAAGCGGTTTTGTGATATATTCTATTAGTAATCGACAAGATATTGGAACAACGAATAGCAAAGGCATATGTGCTGGGCTATAGATAAAAGGAGAAATTTTAATATATGTGTGGTTTTATCGGCTATATAAATGGTACACATCCCATTAATCATAAACAAGTCATCGAAAATATGATGAATACAATTATTCACCGCGGTCCTGATAGTGGTGGGATTCACGCTGATGACAAAGTAACATTAGGTTTCCGTCGTTTAAGTATTCTTGACTTATCGGACGTAGCCAATCAGCCACTTTACAGTGAAGATGGCAACATCGTTTTAGTGTTTAACGGTGAAATTTATAACTTTATGTCCATCCGGAAAGAGCTAGAAGCGAAGGGATATCACTTCAAAACAAATTCAGATAGTGAAGTGTTACTACATGGCTACGCAGAATACGGTTTTGAGCTTGTACATAAACTGCGTGGGATGTTCGCATTTTGTATTTGGGATCAAAAGAATGACCTACAATTTATCGGACGTGATGGCTTTGGTATTAAGCCGTTGTACTATACGCAAAATACGACAGATGAAACGATCATTTTCGGTTCGGAGATTAAATCATTTTTACCGCACCCATCCTTTATAAAAGAATTAAATAAAGATGCGTTACGTCCGTATTTAACATTCCAATACTCAGCGATGGATGAGACCTTCTTTAAAGGTGTTTACAAGTTGCCACCAGGTCACTTTATGGTCATTAAAGATCGTAAAATCCAACAAATTACAAAGTATTGGGATAAAAAATACAATGCATCGAAAGGTTCAATAGAAGAAACAATCGCGAATATTCGTGAAACAGTAGCTGAATCCGTAAAAGCGCACCAAATTTCAGACGTAAAAGTTGGTTCGTTTTTATCTGGTGGTATTGATTCATCGTATATTGCTGCATTGCTTAAACCAGATAAGAGCTTTTCAGTTGGTTTCTCGGACTATGAAGCAATGTTCAATGAAACACATCATGCGAAAGAGTTATCGGATATTTTAGGCATTCAAAATGAGCGTAAATATGTATCATCAGAAGAATGTTTTGAAGCACTACCAAAAATTCAGTGGCATATGGATGAGCCACAGTCTAACCCATCGTCTGTACCGTTGTACTTCCTATCTGAATTAGCACGGAAAGATGTAACAGTCGTGCTATCTGGTGAGGGGGCTGACGAAATCTTTGGTGGTTACGAGTGGTATAAGCCATCTGCGAAAATGCAAAAATATGAGCAAATTCCATTAGGCTTACGTAAAGCAATTGCAGGGATTGCGGGGGCATTACCGAAAAATGCGTATACAAACTTCTTGAAAAAAGGTGCACAAACGATTGAAGAACGTTTCATCGGAGAAGCGGTCGTGTGGGATGAGCAAGACGCGTTAGATGTATTAAAACCAGACTATAAAAAAGGTCCATCTGTACACGATATTACAAAGCGTGTGTATGCGGACGTGCCAAACGAAGATGATGTGACAAAAATGCAATATTTAGATTTAAGTTTATGGTTACCAGGCGATATTTTATTGAAAGCCGATAAGATGAGTATGGCGCACTCGATTGAGCTTCGTGTACCATTCCTTGATAAAGAGGTTATGGAAATGGCGAAAAAAATTCCAACTGAGCACCGTGTAAACGACATCGATACAAAATATGCACTTCGTCAAGCAGCATTAGAGGAATTACCTGAAGAATGGGCGAAACGTAAAAAGCTTGGTTTCCCTGTGCCAATTCGCCACTGGTTCCGTGAAGAGCGCTATTATAACTTAGTAAAAGAGGCATTTACAGCTGAGTATGCAAAAGAGTTCTTTGATACAGACAAGCTTGTAGCATACTTAGATGCACACTATGCAGGCGACAAAAACTATGCACGTTATATTTGGACAGCCTACGTATTTTTAGTGTGGTATAAATGCTTCTTCATCGAAGATAATAAGTGGACTACAGTGAAAGGAACGAGCCATGATGAAGTGGCGTCTACCACTCATAATTAGTTCGAGTATTTTATTAATTGCCTGTGGGGAAGAGCCGTCGCCCGTCAGCAGTTCGGCTAAAATGGTTGTATTACCCGTTGAGTATTATAGCGGTGCGGCTGTTAGTGATGTATTAGTGGAGTTATATGATGCAACGGGCAACCGTATTGGTGCGGAAGTAAGCTATGACGGTGAAGCGGTATTTGGAGACTTGCAATCAGACGAAATGTATTCCGTTCGGATTGGGGCAACGGATTATATGGATGACAAGGCATTCATCAGTGAGAAATCCATTGTCTTTGATTCGTCCAATCCATATGTTGTTGTGGAGACGAATGCAGTAAATCATCAGCAAGCGCTAGCTGTACCTGTAGTGAAGCAAAATCCACAATTACCACACGGATGTGAAATTACATCGCTGACGGCGGTTTTAAACTATTACGGTGCCGATGTCGACAAAATGACAATGGCGAACAACTATTTACCGAAGCAACCGTTCAAGACAGAAAATGGTGTGAAGTATGGTCCTAATCCAGATGTTTCGTATGCGGGCAATCCAAGCGAGCAGCAGGGGACGTATGCATTTGCAAATCCGATTGTAAAGGCAGCACAAGATTATATTTCGAAGTTTGATATGAATTTGATCGCTCATAATATTAGCGGTAGTACAGAGGAAGACATTGAAATGTATGTAAAGCTGGGCATTCCTGTTATTAGTTGGGTAACGCTTGACTTATCGGAGCCGCGTACAAAAGGCGGCTGGATCATCACGGGGACAAACACATTCCATGATATGTACGTAAACTTACATGCGGTTGTTCTTGTAGGTGTTGGCGAGCATGAAGTCGAAGTAATGGACCCGTTAAAAGGCATCGTAAAATTAAATAAACAACAGTTTTTCGCAAGCTATAGAGCACTTGGTGAGCAGGCTGTTGTTCTCTATTAAAGCTACGCAGTTGCGTAGCTTTTTTAGCGGATAAGAAAGTATAAGTTTTATGGTTCTCCGCATAAGAAAGAACATCATATCGACCTATTTTGTTCGATATGTGTCTTTCTAATGATACAATAACAATGCATAGCAAGGGAGGAATATAGTGTGTTATTACCACAACAAATTACAGCAACATTTCATGAGTTAACAGAGGAAGAGGCAAAAGCATTGCTTGTCGAAATTTTTATTGCACGTAATTACGGCAATCAAGAGATGATTATGAAAATAAATGAAATTGTAGAGCGACTAGATATCACACAAAAATAAGCGCCCCTTCTCTAAGGTGGCGCCTACAGCCCCATTAAACGAGCTTGCGATTATGAAGCATTTGTTTGAAGTATGCATAAATAGTAGGAACTAGTACGAATGCAGAAATAAGCAATAGCGTAAACATTAAATTATCAGCAACCCATTGGATATTTCCGAGTGCATAGCCAGCAAACAGCCAAACACATGTCCATAAGAAGGCACCCATCATATTAAAACGTATAAACTTTGCATACGGATATTTTGTGTAACCAGAGATAAATGGTGTCATCGTACGCATTAGTGGTACAAAGCGACTGAAAGTTAAAGCTATCCGATCATAGTCTTCTATAAATACTTTTGCACGTGTAATCGCGTTTTCAGGGATAAAGTGAAAAAGATTTAATTTTTCTTGCGCTATATTACCAAGAAGTTTACCGATTAAATAGTTGTGACTATCGGCTAGTGTTGTGGCAACAAAGTATACAAGAAACAATGTAAGCACATCTAATTTACCGATTGCGGCTACCGTTCCGCTCGCAAATACGAGTGAATCGCCGGGTAAAAATGTAAGTACAATGAATGCGGTTTTCGTAAAGACGACTGCAAATAATAGAAGATAAATATAGACGCCAAATTTTTTTATATAGTAATACAATTCCGTATCAATCATACGTAAAAATTCAATGACTTCTGCAAATGACATGTAAAAACCTCATTTACTATAAATTACGTCTTATTATAGAGAGAGGTGGAAGGAATTACAAATAAAACTCACTTAAGGGGAGAAGAGATGTTGCCAGAAAGACCGAAATTACATATTGAGAAAACAGGAATTGAAAAATTCGCAAACATTATTGGTCTTGCGAGTATTTTAGCAATGATTTTATTTATTATTTTCAATTGGAATGCTTTACCCGGCACAGTACCAACGCATTTTAATGGGGCTGGAGAAGCCGATGCATGGGGCTCAAAGTTTTCCTTATTAATATTACCAGCGATTGCAATTGTATTACACCTTTTCATGGGAATTGTAGAGCGAAAGCCACATGCTCATAACTATCCAGCCCGTCTTACCGAAGAAAATGCACCGCAATTTTATATAGAAAGCCGTAAGATTGTCAATTTAACGAAAAATGTATGTACGGTGATGTTTGCTTATATCGTGATTCGTTCCATATTAGTTGCTCTTGGTGAAGCAGATGGACTAGGTATTTTAGGGATGGTTATATTTTTTATGGTATTAGCAATTGTGATTATTCGTGGTATGGTGCGTATGTCAAAAATAAAATAGCAGGATTGTAACACAGTACAAATCCGTACTGTGTTTTTTTATGTGTTTTAAAAGTAATGATTACGATTTGTGTTGACAAAGCGTAAACACCACGTTACTATATAAAACGTAACTATTACTATTTAAGGAGTGTGTAATTTGAGAGTAAACATTACATTAGCATGTACGGAGTGTGGCGATCGTAACTACATAACAACAAAAAATAAGCGAAATAACCCAGAGCGTATCGAGCTGAAAAAGTATTGCCCACGATTAAAGCGTGTGACGTTACATCGAGAAACAAAATAGGGGGCATGAAATAATGAGTAACTGGAAACGTCGATTATTACCAATGTCAGCTGCCTGTGCATTGTTATTAGCAGCTTGTAATACAGACCAAGCAGAGGAAGAAGTAAAGGAAGAAGAAACAACTGCTCAAGAACAACATGAGCACGAGCATGAAGAGACTTCGCATGAACAGGAAGAAATGAATGGCACTCGTCTACTTGTCAGTTATGCGGACGGTTTTATTGTGATGAATAGTGCATTTGAAGAAATCGAGCGTTACAATATCGGTCCTTCATCTTTAGCATTAGGGAGTGATATGCGTCATGTATTTGTAAAGGATACAGCTAATAATGATTCATACACATTACTCGATATCGGTATATGGGACGAAGACCACGGTGATCATGCGCATCCTTATGAAGAAGCCCCTGTTTTAGCCTCGTATGAAATCGAAGCAAAAAATGCAGCCCATGTAGTAAGCTTTAATGATCAAACAGCTGTATTCCATGATGATAGTGGATTAGTGGAAGTGTACGATGCAGCAAGCTTATCTACTATAGAAGAACCGATTCCAGCATATACGTATCAAGGGAGCGCTCATCATGGTGTAGCGGTGCCTTTATCTGATGGGACCCTTGCTGTTTCTTATCAAACGGAAGAAGGAGCAAAATTACCAGGCGGTGTGAAAATCGTAGACAGTCACGGTCATGATGTAGCAACGATTACCGATGCATGTAACGGTCTGCATGGAACAGTGTATACAGGGGCAGATACGACAGAAAAACTAGCTTTTGGCTGTATTGGCAATGTCGTTGCGTACGATGTAGCATCTAAACAAACGGCATCGATTGCACTACCTCATGCAGAAGCCCGCGTAAGTACAATCAAGCAGCATGCGGACAGTTCTTACTATTTAACAAACTATAAAGAAGGCGAAAATCCATCGACAAAAGTTGGCGTAATCAATAGTGAAACAAATGATTTTACATTAGTCGAGCTGCCAGCTGCCTATGGATCGGCATTTTTAGTCGCTGCACATAATATCGGCTATGTACAGGCTGAAAATGGGATGATATATAAAATTGATTTAGCGAAAGCTGAAATTGTGGAAGAAATTGATGCGTTACAACCATTTAACTTAGATGAAGTGAAAGTAACATTAGCATTAATGAACAACGAAGTACTAGTTGTTGTACCAATGGCGAATGCCATCTTACAAGTGCACGGCGATCACGTACACCAAGTAGCCGCGTTAGATGTGGAACCTACAAGTGTTTTATCGGTAACAGCTTATTAAAACTCATAACGAGCAAATCAACGAACATATATTACCATTTGAGTAACCGTTGCTTTCCGCTCCGGCACTCGCTTTCCACGGGCGAGATCAAGCCTCCTCGTCGCTCATGCTTCGCTCCTGCGGGGTCTTGATTGTCTCGCTTTTCCCGTAGGAAGCTTTGCTCTGTAGCGAAAGGCGCATGCCGTCAGCTACACTCTCGTGCCTCCGCTACAAGCAACTATTGTTCCATACAATAATCGGTTGCTCAAAAATAATGCAAGAACCCCATTGATGAAAGTAAAGGCTAGGCCATTATACATGGCAACTGAAAGAAAATGATGTCTTTTAAATAAGAGAAATATTTTTCTAGCACATTGAGAAGTATTCACTTTTGCCGTAGCGCGCCATCGCCACAGGAGCCGTAACAGGAGATCCAAACAGGCCGCGCCTGTTTTAGCTCCTGTGTAGGCTGTGGCAAAGCGCGGAGGCTACGATATATACCTTTTACTATTTGACTGGTATTTTTTAGAGTTCATTTTTACTCATTACAAGTAAAAAAAGAAATGATCCAATCGGTAGTGAAAAGCTACCGATTTTTGTGTTTTCGAAAGTAATGACTTTTGGTACTCTTGTACAAGAGAAGTAATAAGGAGAGAGATAGATGAAAGCATATTTAGCAAATGGATTATTTTCGATTGGGGATCGTTATGTCAATCAATACATTGCAGCAGAAATTAGAAAGGCAGTAGAGGGAATTGATTTATATGTACCGCAAGAAAATGATGCGATTAATGATAAATCTGCCTATGCGGATAGCTTAGCAATTGCAGAGGCGGATTTACAGAGCTTACAAGCGAGTGATGTATTGATTGCGGTAATAGACGGGGTAGAAATCGATTCAGGTGTAGCGGCAGAAATCGGTGTGTTCTCTACATTAAACCGTCCGATTATTGCCTTATTTTCGGATGTGCGCCAACAAGGCCGCGATAATCATAAAAAAATCGAGGCGCTCATTGCAGATGGTATTGAAAATCAATTTATTTACCGCAATTTATTTGTCATCGGCTTAGTGAAACGTACGGGTGTAATTGTTAGCACGGTGGAAGAAGTAGTAGAAGAGATGAAGAAGTTAGTATAAAGATAAAAGCAACTGTTTTGTGCACAGTTGCTTTTATTATATATTTAGTTGAATATTTATTCGTATTTATGTTGATATTATTCCGGTTATAAAGTTTCGTTGAATATTTATTTGAATAATAATACAATTAGTTAAAATCCAGAGGGGTGATAGAGTATGTTCGTGCGCAAGGGGACAGTAGAAGATGTAGAAGTAATATGGTCATTAATGCAAGATGCTTTTTCAGAGTATACAAATGATGTATTGCCATCAAGTGCTTTACAAGAAACGCTACAGACAATAAAAGCAGCGATGGAAAAGGGAGAACAATCGCTTATTTTATTGGATGATGAGGAACCGATTGGAATGGTACGTTATACAATGCATGATGATTACTACTATTTCTTTCGCTTATCTGTAAAGCGTAGCCACCAATCCAAAGGCTGTGCTAAGAAATTATTAATAGCACTAGAAGAAGAGGCGGTACGTCATAATATTTCATTCATCCAATGCAAAGTGCGAGCAAATGTCCAGCGGAATATGGATTTATATAAAAATGTAGGCTATAAACAGTGTAGCGAGGAAATAATGGAACGAGAGAATATACAGTTAACGATCGCCTTATTTGAAAAGCCGTTAGTTATTTGAAATGAATAAAAAGATGAAGTAAAACATCATGATACTTGCCTGTTCATCTTTTATAATAGAGGGTACGGGGGTGGAAATGATGGATAAAGTCAATCAACTAGCAGATTGGTTACGACAATCGACTAAAATCGTTGTGTTAACAGGTGCGGGGATGTCAACAGAAAGTGGGGTACCGGATTTTCGCTCGAAGTCAGGCTGGTGGCGGAATATCGACCCATCAACGGTTGCTAATATACAAGCACTTGAGCATGATTATGATTTATTTCACGCATTTTATTGCGCACGCTTTGAAGCATTGCAAGGGTGTGAGCCTCACGAAGGACATCACATTTTAGCAGATTGGGAGAAGCGCGGGATCATTGCACGTGTTGCGACACAAAACGTCGACGGCTTTCATAAAGCAGCAGGTAATACCTATGTAGATGAACTACACGGTAGTATTCATGCTGTACGTTGTCACAAATGTGGACACGAAGCAAACGCACAAGCTTTTTTTGATCAAGAAACATGTACTGTATGCTGGGGCAAGCTTCGACCAGGTATCGTATTATTCGGTGAAATGTTACCAGAAGATGCGTGGAAGAGTGCGCTACACGCCATTAAAGCGGCAGACCTCGTCATCGTCATTGGTACAAGCCTGCAAGTATATCCTGTTAATCAGCTTCCGAGTATGACGCGCGGCAAGCTTGTGTATATTAACCGAGAAGTACATGGCTTTGAACGTGATTTTGATTTATTATTTGAAGGCTCTGCAAAGGAAACATTACAGCAAATTGATGCAGCGTTAAAAGGATAAAATGAAAGCGTGAGGAAAAGTAACCTCACGCTTTATAGTTTACTTTAGTGTAATGTGAATCGGTTCAAGTTCTTCTTTCATCGCAATCGGCCCATTGCCAGCTGAATAATAAACAGCAGGTACTAATGTTAACGTGCTCGCCTTTTCATCAATTGCTTGAATAGAGCTGCTCCATTCATATGTCTTCAGTGCATCGTAGCTGGCACCACCATTGTTATTTGGATAATATTCATTACCTAAATCATCTGTAATGCGGACGAAATCAGTTGTGACATGCTGCCATTTTTCTAACACTGCATCACTTACAATTTGTTGTACATGGAAAACAGTTGAGTAATCATTTGTTTCATAGGAAGTGAGCGTAACTGATATATCGTCATTTGTTACGATTTCATTCACGATGACTTTATTATTTTCCAATGCCTGAATCGTGAAATGGAATGACCAATCTCCTTTAACCGTTTGATTGGTTTCATAGTCGGTAAAAGCGGTTGGCTCCCATATTACTTCAAGTGTTTGAGGCATTTCTTCTTTAAAGTGAGGTACTATTTTTGCTGTACCGATATAGGTTGTGTCGCTTATTTTTTTCATATAGTCGGAACCTCCTGCACCAGTCACTTCTTGTACATCGAAGAAGCTTTTCGCGTTTGGATTGTTCCCGAGCTGTTTTTCTGTTTCAATGGCATAAGCAATCGTGATAGCTGTTCCATCGAAAACGGCATCCTCAATCATTACGGTTACGCCGTTACTCGATTGAATTTGTGTCACATCTGTTGCAACAGCACCGAAATGAGGATTGAATGTTTCCTCTTCGGCAAAATATTGCATAACGCCTTTTATAAACGGGATTTGCGAGGCAATGGATGGTGCTGTAAACATCGTTGTAGCGGTCACAACGCCTGTCAATGTTGCAGCAGCAGCTACGTATTTAAACCAGTTTGCCTTTTTCTTTTTACCAAGGACATGCTGTTTCACACGTTGTTTCTCCAAGTCACTTACTTCTACTAGTTCGATAGCATCGATATTTAGATCCACTAATTTTTTTAAGTCACTCATACGAGAACCTCCTTTAGCTTTAAGTTTTTGGCCAGCTTTTGTTTTCCGCGGTATAGTCGATTATCCACAGCAGATTTACTTAAATTGAGCGCTTGTCCAATATCACTATTTTGCATTTCTAAATAATATTTCAGTATAAAAATATCTCGGTCGAGTTCATCTAGTTTACTTAATTCAAACAATAGCTCATTTCTTCGCTCTCGTTCTAATAACGTAGCCTGTATGCTGACGTGTGAAGAGCTCGTTTCTTCAAACTCCTCGACTTGCTGCTCCCGCGCTCGTTGTTTTTCATAAATACGATAATAATCAATCGCTTTATATTTTGTAATCATCCCGAGCCATTTCTTAAAATCAGCTGCATCACCACTAAATTGATGACTATTTTTCCAAACTTCTAAAAACACATCGTTAATACAATCATCCACGGCATCCTGCTTTCCTAATGGTTGTAAAACTCTCAGGGCGATGGCCTTCACTAATGGCATGTATTCATCGATGATATATTCTAAAGCATCTTCTTTTTTCTTCTGTAAACGTTTAATAAAATTACGATTCGTAACGGTCATATGTTTTTCTCCTTCATGTATTGAAAAAGCTTTTTCATTAACTACAACGAAGTGAGCGATTAATTATTCGCAACTTTTTTATTTTAACCTAGGTTGGTAGTTGTGTTCGGTAGAAATGGGCTCATTGTAATAATTTTTTCGGAATTTTATCCATAACTGTTGGTGATGAAACTTAATTAACTTAATATTTTAAAATATCTGAATTTAATAGGGGTAAACCCCTATTTTTTTAATATTAGGAAATTTGTAGAATAGAAAGTGTAGAGTTTCACAATACAAATTCGAAAGAAGGTGGGCGTGTGGATAATTCTTTCAAGATTGTCATTGTAGGTGGAGGATCAGGGGGAATTACTGTAGCATCACGACTATTGAGAAAGATGCATAGTTTAGCTGGTGAAGTGGCGATTGTCGATCCTGCTACGAAGCATTATTACCAACCTTTATGGACGCTAGTTGGTGGTGGAGCGAGTAAAAAGGAGCAATCTGAGCGAGAAATGGCCTCACTTATTCCTCAAGGTGCTACTTGGATACAGCAGGGGGTCACCCATTTTTACCCTGATACGAATCAAATTCAATTGGCTGACGGTTCCTTTGTGAGCTACGAGTATTTAGTCGTTTCAGCAGGATTGGAGATCAATTGGGGAGCGATTAAAGGCTTAGAAGAGGCGCTAGGTACAAAAAATGTATGCAGTAATTATTCTTATCAGCATGTAGACTACACATGGGAAACCATTCGGAATTTCAAATCAGGCACAGCATTATTTACCCATCCCGCATCACCAGTAAAATGTGGTGGCGCACCCCAAAAAATTATGTACTTAGCAGATGATTATTTTAACAAATCAGGCGTTCGGCACAATATTGATATTATTTTTGGCTCTGCTAATCCAGCAATCTTCGATGTAGCAAAATATCGTAGTGCATTGGAAAAAGTAATAGAGCGCAAAAACATTGACGCCCGCTTTTGCTATAACTTAATTGAAATTAAAGCAGATGAAAAAATGGCTATTTTTGAAGATTTGAATACAGGTGAAAAAGAGGAAGTCCATTATGACATGATTCATGTCACACCGTATATGAGCCCACCTAAATTTGTAGCGAAAAGTCCATTAGCAGATGGAACAGGCTGGTTAGAAGTCGATATTCATACACTTCAGCATAAAAAATATGAAAACGTTTTCGGTTTAGGGGATAACGCGAATTTACCGACCTCTAAAACAGGAGCTGCTATTCGTAAGCAAGCCCCCGTTGTTGTAGAAAACATACTGGCATGTATGCGAAACCAGCTACCAAAGAGTATGTACGATGGCTATACATCCTGTCCGATTGTTACTGGCTATAATAAGTTGATTTTAGCAGAATTCGATTATTCGAAGGAGCCTGTTGAATCGTTACCTATTGACCAAGGAATGGAACGTACAAGTATGTATATCTTAAAAAAAGATTTACTGCCAATTATGTACTGGAATGGCATGTTAAAAGGCACAATGTAGAAAGGGGTAAATAATGATGATTAAAACACCTGTTCAGCATCAATTAGAGCAACCAGAGGTCCAAGAAGCGATTACTTCTTTTCTACAAAACTTACCTATTTACCAACAACAATTGGAATTCCTTGGACAGTTGACTAACTTCGGGCAGGCTGTATTTTCCGACAAGCAAGGTTTACAGCAATACGACCAAATGCTTCAAACATACAACCTGAATATGGAGACAATTGAAGCATTAATAGGGCTGTTAGAAAAGCTGCCGCGCCTAAACCAAATGCTGGAGCAACTCGAAAATGTTGTGGCATTTGTGATGTCCATTTTAGGAGATGAAACGACATTAGCGAATGTCACAGAAAGTATAAAGGAATATACAAAACCGATTGTTGAAAAGGGACAAGCCGGGCTATCACTCACACAAGCCATTCAACAAGAGGCAGAGTCAAATAAAGAACCGATTACACTATTGATGATGTATAAATGGTTAAAAGATCCGACTGTTCAACAATCATTAAAGTACGTACAAGCGACTTTAACGATATTAAGTAAAAACAAAAGCTAAGGGGGATATTAGTATGTTATTACGTTATTTTTATGATGAAAAATTAGCACACGCATCTTATATGGTAGGATGCCAACAAAAGGGGCAAGCTTTTATTGTTGATCCAATGCGTAATATTGAGCCATATATTGAAGTGGCAGAAAAAGAAAATATGAGCATTATAGGTGCTTTAGAGACACATATTCATGCGGATTTTGTGACGGGTTCAAGAGAATTAGCACACCGTTTTGGTGCTACAATGTATGTTTCAGATGAAGGTGGAGAGGACTGGCAATATCAAAACTTAGAAAATATCCCACATCAGTTATTGAAAGATGGCGATCAGTTTGAACTAGGACGTCTCACATTTGAAGTCATGCATACACCAGGACATACACCGGAATCAATCTCCTTTTTATTAACAGACGGAGCGGCAGCCGATAAGCCAATTGGTATTTTTACAGGTGACTTTGTTTTTGCGGGTGATATTGGCCGTCCAGACTTACTTGAAAAGGCAGCGGGTATGGTAGGGACAGCGGATGCTGGTGCAAAGGCGATGTTTAAATCCGTGCAGCGCTTTAAGGAATTACCGGATTATTTACAACTGTGGCCTGCTCACGGAGCTGGAAGTGCTTGTGGAAAGGCATTAGGAGCGGTTCCATCTTCTACTGTAGGTTATGAAAAGCAATTCAACTGGGCGATGAAATTTGATACAGAAGAGGAATTTGTACAATCATTATTAGATGGACAGCCAGAACCGCCGTATTATTTCGCAGTGATGAAATCCGTGAATAAGGTCGGAATTGAGCTCATTAAAAACCTACCAGAGTTGCAATTTATTAATGATGTCACAATGATCGAACAATTAATCAATGAAGGTCATCAAATAGTGGATACGCGTAGTACCGATGCATTTTCAAAAGGACATGTGAAGGGAACAATCAATATTCCATTTAATAAGGCATTCACAAATTGGGCTGGTTGGATTGTAGATTATGAGAAGCTATTATATGTATTAACTACACCTGCTCATATGGAGGAAATTTTAATTGACTTACGCTCGATAGGTATTGACCAAGTAGTAGGATATGCAGATGTCGATGCAATGTTATCACAGGCTAGCTCCCTAGATTCCTACGAAAATGTATCACCTTTAGAAGCCAAAACCATGATGGAACAGGACGGTGTTGCGCTAATCGATGTACGTAATTTAGTTGAGTTTAATGAAGGACATATTGAAGGAGCGCAACACATTATGCTTGGCACGATCAAAAATCGATTAAAGGAACTCCCAAATAAAAAGCTCATTATACAATGTCAGGCTGGCGCTCGTTCAGCCATTGCAGTAAGTGTTTTAAAAGCAAAAGGCTACCATAATATCGTAAATATGTCAGGTGGCTATAGTAAGTGGCGAAAAGAAGTGCAGGAAAGCATTGTAGTAAATAATTAAAACGAGTAAAAATACCGAGTCTAACGAGTCGATGGACCAGCCGTAGCTGTCTCCAACGGCTCGTTCTTGTGTAGCTTAAAATTAAAATTTGTTTAGCTCTCACATTTCGTATCCTAGCTCAGCGGAAACGGTATTACTTTAATCGTAATGGCAAAAAAACATTTATCACCACATCTATTGTGCAATAATAGTATTTTTACCAGTTATAGTAAAAATCATGTGGTATTCTGTTAAATAATGATGTAATTGATAATATAGTGAAAAAATAAGAAATAATAAATTTAAAAGTTAGTATATTCATGCTTTGTGTATTTAGTTAATAATTATAATCATTCTATTTTTATAAATTAAAGATTATAAATAATAGAAAAAGGACATTTTATCATCACACAAATGGAGTAAATAACTAATTGTTCGAAATTTATTTGTAAGGTATTTTTTACTATATGAGAAAATTTTATATTAAAAATGATTACATTGGTTTGAAAATTATTAAATATATGCTTGTGAGAAAAGAGAGTTGATAGTAATATTAATTTAAACAAACATAGTGCTTATAGATTTACAGGTTACGATAGTTTCATACATACTTAAATGTAGTTTATGGATTTTGGATATGTATCTAGTGACGCTAGCAATGAGTTCATCAACTTAGTAACATCATCGCTTTTGTGATGTTTTTTATAGCACTATTATTATTTGTTCCTACCACAATTTTTATAGGGAGATGATTTAATGACAAAGCAAATCGAAATCAATTTACCAGATTGGTTTGAATTGGATGGATTAAATACTCTAGATACAATTATTAGTCCAAACTCGGAGGATGTAGGGATTTTAGTAGCAGGTGAAAATTTAGATTACACAAAAACTTGCTGCCCGACTGTACGTTTATATTTATTGCAATTAGTTGATAGTAAATATGAAGTAACAAAAGAATTAGAAGCATTTCCATTCCAATCTACAGATGAAGCAATTCAATTTTCATCTAAATTGCCACAATTAAATGCATTTGATTTAGTGATGTTATTAAATAAAGAGCAACCTATTTTTACGGCTTAAATTTTATTCCGTGTTCGTATTCGTACGAATACGGTTTTTTTATTCGTCAAAATTGTATTTTTGTGATGAATAGGTACAATGAAAAGGTACAAAGTAAAAAGAAGGGAAGTGATTGCGTGGTGCGAGGAGTATATATTCATATCCCTTTTTGTCATCAAATTTGTAATTATTGCGATTTTAATAAAGTCTACTTTAAAAACCAGCCAGTAGACCAATATATAGAAGCGTTAGGTCAAGAAATGGCTATGACGGTACGTGAGAAGCCGCAAGCGTTTGAAAACATTGAAACGATTTTTCTAGGTGGGGGTACACCAACTGCTCTGTCGGCGACACAAATTGCTCGATTAATGGAATTGATCCGTGCATATATTCCAATGGACAATGTGACCGAGTTTAGTTCGGAAGCTAACCCAGATGAATTGTCAGAGGATAAATTACAGGCATTGTTTAACGGTGGTGTGAACCGACTTAGTATGGGGGTGCAATCGTTTGACCAAGGGCTGCTCGAAAAAATTGGCCGTACCCACTCGAATGAGCATGTATATGAGACGATTGCATTAGCAAAGAAAGTTGGTTTCGAAAATATTAGCATCGACTTAATGTATGGTTTGCCACATCAAACAATGGAGCAGTGGAAGGACAGCCTTCGTTTCGCGTTACAGCTGGACTTACCACATTACTCTGCTTATTCATTAATCGTTGAGCCGAAAACGATTTTCTATATTCAATATGCAAAAGGAAGGTTAGCTTTACCAACAGAAGATATAGAAGCGGATATGTATGATATCCTCATGAAAGAAATGGAAGCACACGGCTTACAGCAATACGAAATTAGTAACTTTGCTAAACCGGGATTTGCGTCTGTTCATAATAAGATTTACTGGGATAATGATGAATACGCAGGTTTTGGCGCAGGAGCACATGGGTATGTTGAAGGTGTGCGCTATTCAAACTGTGGTCCCATCAAAAAATATATAGAAGCGGTAGAAGCTGGTCGTCGTCCAATCATCCATGAACATACGGTAACGATGACGGAAAGAAAAGAAGAGCAAATGTTTTTAGGGCTTCGAAAAACAGAAGGAGTAGTAGCAGAAGTATTTGAAAAGAAATTTAATGAAACTATTGCGGCTACATATCGTAAAGTAATGGAGAAGCTAGTGGATGAAGGTCTACTAGAAAGCGATGAACTAGGTATTCGGTTGACGCGAAAAGGTCGATTTGTCGGTAATGAAGTGTTTCAACAATTTTTATTAGAAGATTGAGCGATTCCGTTGACAGAAAAACGGGGATTTGTTAATTTATTATTAGTATTAGCACTCGAGGTAAATGAGTGCTAACAGAGGTGATGAGCATGTTAACAAATCGGCAATTACAAATTTTACAAGTAATCGTTGATGATTTCGTGACGTCTGCCCAACCTGTTGGGTCTCGCCAAATTTCTAAAAAGGATTGGATTACATTTAGTCCCGCAACGATTCGGAATGAGATGGCAGATTTAGAGGAGTTAGGTTTTTTAGAAAAAACACATACTTCCTCCGGTCGGGTCCCTTCTGAGAAAGGCTATCGCTTTTATGTGGATCATTTATTGCAACCACAAGTGATGTCAGCTGAAGAAGTCATTCAAATTCAATCTGTTTTTCAGCGACGTATGATTGAAGCAGAGCAAGTGATTAAAGAGTCGGCGAGTATTCTATCAGAATTAACGACTTATACAACGATTTTACTTGGTCCAGATGTACAACGACATAAGGTGAAAAAGTTTCAAATTGTTCCATTAACAGATCAAACGGCAGTTGCTATTATCGTGACGGACAATGGACATGTGGAAAATCGTGTATTTACTTTACCAACGGGGTTTAGCCTTTCAGATATTGAAAAGATGGTAAATATATTAAATGACCGTTTAATCGGTGTTTCACTTCAAAACCTTCATCTAAAGTTAGAAGTCGAAGCACTCTTTGTATTAAAACAACATATACAGGCAGCAGATGCTGTCATCCAATCTTTAATACAAGTAACAGGTGGTCAAAAAGAGGGTAAGATTTACTACGCTGGTAAGACAAATATGCTCAACCAACCAGAGTTTCATGATTTAAATAAGGTCCGCATGTTGATGGATTTAATGGATAAGGAAAGTCAAATCCAAAACTTATTTAAGTCAAAAGATGCGAGTATTCAAATTCGCATTGGTTCGGAAAATAACCATTTAGCAATGGAAAACTGTAGTGTGATTACAGCATCATTTGGAGTTGGAGAAGAGAGCGGGTCTATTGCGATTATCGGTCCGACACGGATGGATTATCAACGTGTTGTCACGATTATTGATTTGATGCGCCGAGGATTATCGAATGCCCTATCCCAGCGGAGTGACTGACTATAAGGAGGACATAAAGTGTCTAATACGACAAACGAAAAAGAAACAAAAGAAGAACTTGAGCAGCAGTTTACAGCTACAGAAGAAGTAGTAGATGCAGAGCAAACAGAAGAAGTGGTAGAAGCTGTTGTCGATGAAACAGAACAAAAAATTGCTGAACTAACGGCAAAGCTTCAAGAAGAAGAAAACCGTTATTTACGTTTACGAGCAGATTATGACAACATGCTTCGCCGCAACAAGCTTGATCGCGAGGCGGCTGAAAAATACCGTGCGCAAAGCTTGTTAAATGATCTTTTGCCAGTGCTTGATAACTTAGAGCGCGCGCTACAAGTACAAATTACTTCTGAGGATGCCGTTTCATTATATAAAGGTGTTGAAATGGTACAGCGTCAATTTTTAGATGCTACAGCGCGTGAAGGCTTAGAGCAAATTGCCGCAGAAGGCGAAGCGTTTGATCCGAATGTGCATCAAGCGGTTATGCAAGAGCAAGATGCCGAAAAGGAAAGCGGTACAGTATTACGTGAGCTACAAAAAGGCTATAAGCTAAAAGACCGCGTATTACGTCCAGCAATGGTTTCTGTAAACGAATAGAACAATAACAAATGGATATAAACGCTACATAGGCGTTCAAATATTAGGAGGCAAATTCAAATGAGCAAAATTATTGGTATTGACTTAGGTACAACAAACTCTTGTGTCGCTGTATTAGAAGGCGGCGAACCAAAAGTAATTCCAAATCCAGAAGGTAACCGTACTACTCCATCTGTAGTAGCATTCAAAAACGGTGAAAAACAAGTTGGGGAAGTAGCAAAGCGTCAAGCAGTAACAAACCCAAATACAATTATCTCAATCAAATCAAAAATGGGTACTTCTGACAAAGTAACTGTTGAAGATAAAGATTATACGCCACAAGAAGTATCAGCGATGATTTTACAATACTTAAAAGGCTATGCGGAAGAATACCTTGGCGAAAAAGTAACAAAAGCGGTTATTACAGTACCTGCTTACTTTAACGATGCACAGCGTCAAGCAACGAAAGATGCTGGTAAAATCGCTGGTTTAGAAGTGGAGCGTATCATTAACGAGCCAACTGCAGCAGCATTAGCATACGGTTTAGACAAACAAGACCAAGATCAAAAAATCTTAGTATTCGACCTTGGTGGTGGTACATTCGACGTTTCAATCCTTGAATTAGGCGACGGTGTATTTGAAGTATTAGCAACAGCTGGTGACAACAAGCTTGGTGGTGACGACTTCGACCAAAAAATCATTGATTTCTTAGTAGAAGAATTCCGCAAAGAAAACGGCATCGATTTATCAAAAGATAAAATGGCGATGCAACGTTTAAAAGATGCAGCTGAAAAAGCGAAAAAAGACTTATCAGGTGTTACAAATACACAAATTTCTTTACCATTCATCACAGCTGGTGCAGAAGGTCCACTTCACTTAGAAGTTTCTTTATCACGTGCTAAATTCGATGACTTAACTCGCGATTTAGTAGAGCGTACAATCGTACCAACTCGTCAAGCCCTATCTGATGCTGGTCTTTCAGCTTCTGAACTTGACAAAGTGATTTTAGTTGGTGGTTCTACTCGTATTCCAGCAGTAGTAGAAGCAATCAAAAATGCAACAGGTCACGAGCCACACAAAGGTGTAAACCCTGACGAAGTAGTAGCGATGGGTGCTGCTGTTCAAGGTGGCGTATTAACAGGTGACGTTCAAGATATCGTATTATTAGACGTAACACCATTATCACTTGGGATCGAAACAATGGGTGGCGTGTTCACAAAGTTAATCGATCGTAACACAACAATCCCTACATCTAAATCACAAGTGTTCTCAACAGCAGCTGACAACCAACCAGCTGTAGACATTCACGTATTACAAGGTGAACGTCCAATGGCAGCAGACAATAAAACATTAGGTCGCTTCCAATTATCAGATATTCCACCAGCACCACGTGGTATTCCACAAATCGAAGTAACATTCGATATCGACAAAAATGGTATTGTATCTGTAAAAGCGAAAGACCTTGGTACAAACAAAGAGCAAACAATCGTAATTCAATCGGATTCTGGCTTAACAGATGAAGAAATCGAACGCATGGTAAAAGATGCAGAAGCGAACGCAGAAGCAGATGCACAACGTAAAGAAGAAGCAGAACTTCGCAACGAAGCGGACCAACTTGTTTTCCAAGTAGACAAAACAGTGACAGATCTTGGTGAGCAAATTTCAGAAGATGAGAAAAAATCTGTTGAAGATGCACGCGATGAACTGAAAAAAGCTTTAGAAGCGGGCGAAATCGAAGGCATCAAATCTGCAAAAGAAAAATTAGAAGGCATCTTACAACCACTTGTGATGAAAGTATATGAGCAAGCGGCAGCAGCAGCACAAGCGGCTCAAGGTGCAGAAGGCTTTGACGGCGCAGCAGATGCTGGCAAAAAAGACGACGGCGTTGTAGATGCTGACTTTGAAGAAGTAAAAGACGATAAATAATTGTGAATGAAATAAAACGCTGAGCAACACTGCATCGGCAAGTGAGAAAGTCAAAGCCGCTTTTACGGACTTTGACTTTTTCACTGTAAAAATGCATGCTTTATCAATTGCGTGGAGGAAGGTAGCGACCTCAACAAAAATCCGTAGCAAAGATAAAGCAATTTGCATATACATCAAATTTTTAACGTGTTAGAATATACGTTATGTAAAAAGAGCGGAGAGTGAACGATGAGTAAGCGCGATTATTATGAAGTGCTTGGCCTAGCTAAAGGGGCAAGTAAAGACGAGATTAAAAAAGCATATCGTAAGTTATCAAAACAGTATCACCCTGATATTAACAAAGAGCCGGGGGCAGATGAGAAGTTCAAGGAAATCGCAGAAGCGTATGAAGTATTGTCAGATGAACAAAAACGCGCACGCTACGACCAGTTTGGACATGAAGATCCACAAGCAGGTTTTGGCGGAGGTGGCTTTGGAGGCGGCTTTGGCGGCTTCGAAGATATTTTCTCTTCATTCTTCGGTGGTGGTGGACGTCGTCAAGATCCAAATGCGCCACGTAAAGGCGATGACTTACAGTTCCGCATGACAATTAGCTTTGAGGAAGCCGTATTCGGTCAAGAAAAAGAAGTTGAAATTCCGAAAGAAGAAAATTGTGAAACATGTAATGGTACAGGCGCGAAACCTGGTACAACATCTCAAAACTGTTCGCAATGTGGCGGTGCAGGTGAAATTAACCAAGCGGTGGAGACACCATTCGGCCGCATGGTGAACCGACGCTCATGTCCTTCATGTCGTGGCGCGGGTAAAATCATTGTGGATAAATGTACAACATGTCGCGGTGCTGGAAAAGTGACAAATCGTAAAAAAATTAAAATTAATATTCCGGCTGGTGTCGATGATGGCCAACAACTGCGCGTAGCAGGGCAAGGGGAGCCAGGCATTAATGGCGGACCAGCAGGCGATTTATATATTGTGTTCACTGTACGTAATCATGAGTACTTTGAACGTGATGGAGACGACATTTACTACGAATTAAAATTAACGTTCCCACAAGCATCACTTGGCGATGAGATTGAGGTACCAACTGTTCATGGAAAAGTAAAGCTGAAAATTCCGGCGGGTACACAATCAGGTGCACAGTTCCGTATTAAAGATAAAGGTGTTAAAAATGTTCATGGCTACGGGCAAGGGCATCAGTACGTTGTTGTCAAAGTGGTAACACCGACAAAATTAACAGAAAAGCAAAAACAGTTGCTGCGTGAATTTGCGGAAATTAGTGGCGATATTCCAGAAGAACATGGAAGCTCACTATTAGATAAAATTAAACGTAAAATTAAAGGCGAATAAAAAGGAGAAGATTGCAAGTGAAATGGACAGAGCTATCGATTTTAACGACGCATGAAGCTGTTGAAGCTGTTTCAAACATTTTACATGAGGCAGGCGCAAGTGGCGTTGTCATTGAGGACTCAAAAGAATTAACGAAAGAACGTATTGATCAGTTTGGAGAAATTTACGCATTAAACCCAGAAGACTTCCCGAAAAGTGGGGTTGTGGTGAAGGCGTATTTATCTGCGACGAGCTTTTTAGCAGAAACGGTAGAAGAAATTAAGCTTGCAATTGCTAACCTTATCAATTTCGATATCAATGTCGGTGAAAATATTTTAACGCTTTGTGAAGTAGATGAAGAAGACTGGGCTACGGCATGGAAGCAATATTATCATCCGGTTAAGATTTCAGAGCGTTTTACAATTGTTCCGACATGGGAAGACTATAAGCCAGTTAGTACAGATGAATTAATCATTGAACTAGATCCAGGGATGGCATTCGGTACAGGGACACATCCAACGACCGTGATGTGTTTACAAGCACTTGAAAAAGTCGTGCAAGTGGGCGAGACAGTTGTCGATGTAGGAACAGGTTCAGGTGTACTATCAATCGGCGCTGCATTACTTGGAGCAAAAAGTGTGCATGCTTTAGACCTTGACGAAGTAGCTGTTGCTTCTGCACGTGAAAATGTGACATTAAATAAAGTGGACCATGTAGTTGAAGTATTCCGCGGTAATTTACTCGATACAGTAAAAGAGCCGGCAGATGTTGTCGTGGCAAACATTTTAGCAGAAATCATTGTAACGTTTACAGATGATGCGTATTCGATTGTCAAACCGGGTGGCTTATATGTAACGAGCGGTATTATTGGTGCTAAAAAGGATGAAGTAAGAGCGGCACTTGAACAATCAGGCTTCACGATTGAAGAAGTATTAATGATGGAAGACTGGGTCGCAATCGTTGCACGTCGTCCGCAATAAAATGTAGATAAAGCTTATGTAGACAAAGTCTTGGCGGGCTTTGTCTACTTTTTTAGTGAGGGTTTTACCGTTTTGGCGAGACTTTTCGAGGAAATGGCGAAACTTTTCAAAAAAGTGGCGAAACAATCGTACCATAACCAGTACTTTTAGCATTTTACGTATAAAGGAGGGATTTTCATGCAACGTTATTTTGTTAACCAACGCGTAATGGAAACAGGTGAATTTATAATAACTGGTGATAATGCACGTCATATTGGTAAAGTAATGCGCATGACGGCTGGTGAAGAAATTATAGTTGTGCATGGTGGGGAAGCACAGATTTGCGAAATTACAGAAGTAGGAGCGGAAGTATTCGCAAAACCTACAGGAAAGATCATTCCGTCTCCAGAAATGCCCGTACATGTGACGATCGCTTGCGGCTTACCAAAGGGGGATAAATTAGAGTTAATCGCCCAAAAAGGGACAGAGCTTGGGATGTATGCGCTCCTGCCATTTGCTGCTGAACGATCCATCGTGAAGTGGGATGACAAAAAGGGACGTAAAAATCAAGAGCGACTTCAAAAAATCGCGCAAGAAGCGGCAGAGCAATCACATCGTACATATGTACCAGAAGTCGAGATGCCGGTTTCATTTAAACAGTTAGTAGCACGATTAGCGGATTTTGATGTCGTGTTCATTGCCGATGAGGAAGATGCAAAAGCATCTGAACGCACAAGGTTTGCGGATAAGCTAAAAAAAGTGTATGATAATAAATCGAAATCAATTTTATGTATTTTCGGTCCTGAAGGTGGTATTTCGCGCAAGGAAGCAGACGCTTTAGTCGCAGTTGGTGCGCAAATTATGAGCTTAGGACCTCGTATTTTACGAGCAGAAACAGCGCCTCTTTATGCGCTTTCTGCCATATCTTATGAATTTGAATGAAAGAGGTGTACAAGCCTTGTCAAAAGTGGCTTTTCACACATTAGGTTGTAAGGTAAACCATTACGAAACAGAAGCGATTTGGCAATTATTTAAAGAGCAAGGCTACGAGCGTAACGAGTTTGAACAACAAGCTGATGTTTATGTGATTAATACATGTACCGTAACAAACACAGGCGATAAAAAATCTCGCCAAGTCATTCGTCGTGCCATCCGTCAAAATCCAGATGCCGTTATTTGTGTAACAGGCTGTTATGCACAAACATCACCAGCGGAAATTATGGCTATTCCGGGTGTCGATATTGTCGTTGGTACGCAAGATCGTCATAAAATGTTAGGGTTAATCGATCAGTATCGTGAAGAGCGTCAGCCAATTAACGCTGTACGCAATATTATGAAAAATCGTGTATATGAGGAGCTAGACGTTCCTGCTTTCACAGACCGTACACGTGCGTCTTTAAAAATCCAAGAAGGATGTAACAACTTCTGTACATTTTGTATCATTCCTTGGGCGCGCGGGTTGATGCGTTCGCGTGATCCGCAAGAAGTAATCCGTCAAGCGCAGCAACTAGTCGATGCGGGTTACTTAGAGATTGTTTTAACAGGTATTCATACAGGTGGCTACGGTCAAGACCTTAAAGATTATAATTTAGCTCAATTATTACGTGATATGGAAGCGAATGTGAAAGGGTTAAAACGTTTACGTATTTCTTCCATTGAAGCGTCTCAGTTAACAGATGAAGTTATTGAAGTATTGAAAAACTCTAATATTGTCGTAAACCATTTGCATATCCCAATTCAGTCTGGTTCAGATACAGTGTTAAAACGTATGCGCCGTAAGTATACGATGGAATTCTTCTCAGAACGACTGCGCAAATTAGAAGATGCATTACCAGATTTAGCAGTAACATCGGATGTCATCGTTGGTTTCCCGGGTGAAACAGAAGAAGAGTTTATGGAAACGTATAATTTCATTAAAGATCATCAATTCTCAGAATTACACGTATTCCCGTTCTCACCACGAACAGGGACGCCAGCAGCGCGTATGCAAGATCAATTTGTCGATGAAGAAGTGAAAAATGAACGTGTACATCGCTTAATTACATTAAACGATCAACTGGCAAAACAATATGCTTCTCGCTTTGAAGGGGATGTATTAGAAGTGATTCCAGAAGAACGTTTTAAAGACGGCGACAACGAAAATCTGTATGTAGGCTACACGTCTAACTACTTAAAAATCGTCTTCGAAGGCACGGAAGATATAATTGGTAAATTGGTTAAAGTTAAAATTACAAAAGCAGGCTACCCATATAACGAAGGACAATTTGTGCGTATGTTAGATATGGTGGAAGCTTAAATTGAATTGCAATAAATCGTATTTTACCTCACGTAAAGTATGATTTTAATGCCACCTCCTATCGCTAAGTTTCTAAGTCATAGAAGGTGGTGTTTTTTTATACAAAAGAAGCGTGTGATATTTTAATAAAGAATTTATTCTACCTTAATATGTATTAAATTCGTGTCGAGTTCTAATCGCTTTTTTAGTTCATCTGTAATGTTAAAGGAGAACTGTTGTCCAGCTTTTACATTTGCTAATTCGTAGCCTTGTGCGGTAGTAACAGTCCCGTCTAATGCAATGGGCTCCCAATTTGTAGTATCAAAACTTAATAAATGGTCAATATAGTTTCCAGTAATTCTTCCTTTTTCAACCCATTCTTCTGGTAAAAAATCGCTCCCAAAAAAAACATTTCAGATAGTAAAATTTTAATATTCCCTTCTGAAATCGTTAATTGTCCATTTTTAGGGATGGGTTGTTCGTTTACTTTTAAATCATAGGAAAACTGATTTTGTGACAATGCCAGCATTGTTACTAAATACTGATGTCGTTCGTTTAAAATTTCATTTTCTATTTTTAATGATTCGATTTCACTTTCATCCACTTCAACTTCATCTACTATGTTTTTAGCCGGTTCTTCTTTTGGCTCATTACTACAGCCTACTAATGAAAATAGCATGAGTGTTATCACAGGAAGTAATAATTTTTTCAACATTTTTATCCCCCTCTAATCATTGTTAAATTAAAAATGTTCTACTTATGTAAGTGTAGCATAATTTTAGGATAAATATGGAAAAAAATGATCACTTAGTGAAATCGTTATAACAAAAAACTTGCCTATATAAGTTGTGCTCACATAGGCAAGTTCTGAATGGAGTGGCTGTTTCAAGTTTGTAACATTATTTTTTGACATAATGTAATTCGATAAATTGATTATAAATGTGACTTCCTTTTAATTGCCAAACGGAAGTGTAGTTTCCTTCTGGAAATAGTGGGATGCCTGTACCTAATAATACAGGTGCTACTGTCACAATTATTTCATCTATTGCACGGGCTTCTAAAAATTTCGCAATCAGTTGACCACCGCCCACAATCCAAATGTCCTGACCTTCTTCTGATTTTAAGCGCTCTACAAAGGTATTTACATTTTCGTTTGTAAAAATAACATCTTGTGATGGTACGTGATGTTGCGAAGTAAAGACATAGCACGGCTTATTCGGATATGGATACTCTCCGTTCATTTCAGCCATCACCCAATCATACGTTTTTCGCCCCATGACAACAGTATCAACCGTTTCATAAAATGAGCTATAGCCGTTATCTCCTTCCCCTTCTACATCCATTAGCCATTGTAATGATTCCTCTTTTGTTGCAATATAGCCATCTAAGCTTTGAGCAATAAACATTTTAAACTTTCTCATTATAAAAACTCCTATCCTATAAAAATCTTTCTATATACTGATGTGTAAAAATATTCTACTAATAAAGCTAATCGTAAAGGTAATAACTAACGTGATCAGCGATAAAAACAATACGAAGCTCATCCAACCAATGAGATAGGCGTTGTACTGAATGAGTGCAGAAACGAATTGGTTTGTATCCCAGCCGATAAACAACGCTATCAGGTTAATAGTAAAAAGCAATAAAGTCATGGTCATAAACCCACTAAATGCCCCGCGCAAATCAGCGGGACTTAATGAAATGTGTGTGCAAATGCCAATTGCTAAAAGTAAGAATATCCAAAATTTGATCGATGTAAAATTCTCTACTACAAAGATTGTAGAAATGACTTCGAAAGAGGATTTTACAATCATCATGATATTTTCAATTGTGAGCGCAGATGGTTCAATGGATTTGGTGAAAGTAGAAAATTCAGCGTAACTAGCCGGTAATAACATATACAACAATAATGCAAGTGCCAGTAAGCCGGAAAATAAAGGACCGATGCTAATAAAGAAAACGCCGATTCGTTGATAAAGGCTGCCGCTATTATAGCGATGTGCTACATAACCTAGTGTGCTAGCGTGCTTATCCTTTGGAAACCATTGAACATCTATTACTTTGTGATTGAAAAGTTTACACATCACGTAATGACCGAATTCATGAACAGGTGTGCCAACCCATGAAGTAAAAAGAAAGCCTTGTTTACCGAAACTTTGTTGAATAAATTTTACGGATTGCCGTTCAATGATATTAATGAAAAAGCCGGCAACGATGATAATCCCGAACAAGGAACTTAATTGTAGAACAGTGAGGATAATTAAATCCAACATAAACATCATACTCGCTCTCCTTTCTAGCTATTTAAAAGTGGGGAAAGCACTAATTTTACTTATTATGATAATACGTTAAGTTATATTATAAAACCTTTAAGGATAGCTATAGTTGGGAAATTGAAAGAGTAGTCTGTCTTTTTGTGTCTTTTCGATTCAATGTTATGATATAGTTGTACGTACAACTTATAAATAAAAGGAGCAATTGGACATGACACAAAATTATGCTGCTATGATTGATCACACATTATTAAAGGCGGATGCGACACGTGATCAAATTGAAAAATTATGCGCGGAGGCAAAAAAATATGTATTCGCTTCTGTATGTGTGAATCCTACTTGGGTGAAATATAGTGCTGAATTGCTAGCTGATACAGATGTAAAAGTGTGTACAGTAATCGGTTTCCCATTAGGTGCGTCTACTCCAGCAACAAAAGCATTTGAAACAAAAGATGCAATTGCTAATGGAGCTGGTGAAATTGATATGGTCATTAACATCGGCGCATTAAAAAATGGTGAGTACGATGCCGTTCTTGAGGATATTAAAGCAGTTGTCGATGCGGTAAATGGGACGTTAGTGAAAGTGATTATTGAGACATGCTTATTAACAGATGAAGAAAAAGTAAAAGCATGTGAATTATCGGTAGAAGCAGGAGCGGATTTTGTTAAAACATCAACAGGCTTCTCTACTGGTGGGGCGACGGCTGAAGATATCGCATTAATGCGTAAAACAGTTGGACCAGATCTTGGTGTGAAAGCGTCAGGTGGCGTTCGTAATCTAGAGGATATGAAAACGATGATTGACAATGGTGCTACACGTATTGGTGCAAGTTCTGGTGTAGCGATTATGGAAGGATTAACTGCTCAATCTGATTACTAATAGTTAATCTCCTTCAGTAGGTGTTTGTGCTCTGTTGCAAATACATTCGCTGAAAGAAGTTTAAGCCTCCAGATGAGGGTTAGCCGCGGCGTCATTAATATACATGACAAGTACTTTCAAGACAGGCTAATACTTGCATCTTTTAATATTAATAGTTTTTGTTGACTGCTCTAAAACAATGCGTTATAATTTTTTAGTACACATCAATAAGCAGTATTGATGATGTATTGACGTGTGTTCGGAGGGAGGGAAAGAGAGATGTCAAAAACTGTCGTTCGCAAAAACGAATCGCTTGAAGATGCTCTTCGCCGCTTCAAACGTACTGTATCAAAAAGTGGTACAATTCAAGAAGTTAGAAAGCGCGAGTTCTACGAAAAACCTAGCGTAAAACGTAAAAAGAAATCAGAAGCTGCACGTAAACGTAAGTGGTAATTTTCCCTGTAAAAACCCTACGTTCATAACACGCAATTTTATGATTCACTGAGCAGACAAAATATATACGCCAACATTTGCAATCGCAAATGTTGGCGTATTTAGTTTGAATAAAAGATGTCTAAGGCAATGTTTATCCCGCATTAACGGGCATTAAGACTCCCACCTCAAGGCTTAAGGAAAATCGAGAAGCAAAGGTGGGAAATCAACTGCCCGTAAAAGCCCGATTGGTTCAGGGCAACAGGATGTTGGTCACGCAGGCGTTGCCACACGACGTGGCGTTCTTAGCTTGCGTTCCTCTCTCAATCAGTGGGGGATGAGGGCCGACTAAAATCCGTCACGTCCGTGTGACGACGTCGGCATTAGCACGTCCTGTACGTCAAAACCCCCACTGATTGAAGTTTCACTTTATGAGCCCTTGTGATTGCCTATGAAAATTCTGTCAATCCTAACAGCCTCGAAATCTTTTTATTTAATTTGCAGCAAATCATACATATTTATACGTTTTATTTAACAGATAGTAACGAAAAAAGAATGTAGTCCGCTCCAAGACAGGATGAGCCATGCCTTATGCATAGAAATAAGTTATAATAAAAATGAGAAGAAATTCATTTTTTATGAAACTTTAATGAGAGTCGTTCGTAAATTAAGAGAAGCTATAAGAAGGGAGGTCGAAAATATGAAACAAACCCGCGTTTTTAGCTGGTTATTTATGATGACGCTTTCATTTTTATTGATTATCCCGAGTTTAACGGCTTTTGCAAATGCGAAAGTATACCATGTCCCTATTGAAGATAATGTGGAAAAAGGACTGCTAGCATTTTTAGAAAGAGCTTTTAAAGAGGCGGAGGAACAACAGGCGGAGGCGATTGTACTTGAAATACATACGCCTGGTGGCTATACGGATGCTGCTGATAAAATAGGCAAACTGCTAGATCAATCCCAGATGAGGGTCATTGCTTACATCAATACAAAAGCGCATTCAGCAGGAGCTTTTATCGCGCTACATGCAGACGAGATTTATATGTCCCAAAATGCTACGATGGGTGCAGCTGGTATTATTGATGGGGAAGGCAATACGGCGGATGAAAAAGCTGAAAGTGCATGGTTTGCTGCAATGGAGGCAGCCGCATTATCATCTAACAGGGATCCGAAATATGCGCTAGCCATGGCTGATAAATCCAAGCATTTACCAGAATACCGCGCACCAGAAGGTAAATTTTTAACGCTTACAGCTGCAGAAGCAGTAGAGGTAGGGTATGCAGAAGGGATAGCGAATACGCTTGAAGAGGTGCTGCAACAGGCAGGGATTGAAGACCCAGACATCATTGATTTGGAACCAACATTAGCTGAAAATATCGCGCGCATTATTACAAATCCGATTGTTGTGCCAATATTGTTGTCGATTGCGAGTCTTGGATTAGTGTTAGAACTATATTCACCAGGATTTGGGGTGCCAGGAACGATGTCGTTATCTGCATTTGGTTTATTTTTCTTCGGTCATACGATTGCAGGGTTTGCAGGATATGAGACGATTATTATGTTTGTCATTGGTTTAATCTTGCTTATACTAGAATTGTTTGTTCCAGGTGGTATTGTGGGTATTATTGGTGGGGCATTGATGATTATTAGCTTGTTATTTTCAGGGGCAAGTGTCACACATATGGCATACTCAATTATTATTGCAATGTTTATTGCAGTGATGGGAATGGTGATTGTAATGAAATTCTTCGGTAAAAAGTTGCATGTGTTTAATAAGCTTGTTTTAAAAGATGCAACGACAACAGAAGAAGGCTATGTGTCCAATACAAATCGTATCGAATTAATCGGTCGTATGGGTGAGGCGCTGACACCACTTCGTCCAGCCGGTGTGATTATCGTTGATAAAGAACGAATCGATGCGGTTTCAGAAGGCGGTTATATCGATAAAGGAAAGCCGGTAGAGGTCATTAAGGTAGAAGGCTCACGCATTGTTGTGAGAGAAATTTATAAAAAGATGGAGGAATAGCGCATGTTTTTAGATGGAGGTATGGTCGGCTTAATTTTTATTATTGTAGTCGCATTTATCGTACTAGCAGTATTCTTTACGCTTGTTCCGGTTGCACTATGGATTAGTGCTCTTGCTGCCGGTGTTCGTGTAAGTATTTTCACATTAATTGGTATGAGGTTACGTCGTGTAATTCCGTCTCGCATTGTAAACCCTTTAATCAAGGCACATAAAGCGGGATTAGATGTAACGATTAATCAATTAGAGTCTCATTACTTAGCAGGTGGTAATGTAGACCGTGTTATTAACGCATTAATCGCGGCACAACGTGCAAATATCGAGTTGACGTTTGAGCGCTGCGCAGCGATTGACTTAGCTGGTCGTGACGTATTAGAGGCAGTACAAATGTCAGTAAATCCAAAAGTAATTGAAACGCCATTTATTTCAGGTGTTGCGATGAATGGGATTGAAGTGAAAGCAAAAGCGCGTATTACAGTACGTGCGAATATCGATCGATTAGTCGGTGGTGCGGGTGAAGAAACGATCGTTGCCCGTGTTGGTGAAGGGATTGTTTCCACAGTCGGATCTATAGACACTCATGCTAAAGTTCTAGAAAATCCAGATTTGATCTCACAAACGGTATTATCAAAAGGTTTAGACTCAGGCACAGCTTTCGAAATTTTATCAATTGATATTGCGGATGTAGATATCGGTAAAAACATCGGTGCAGAACTGCAAATCGAGCAAGCAGAGGCAGATAAAAATATTGCTCAAGCGAAAGCGGAAGAGCGTCGTGCAATGGCGGTAGCGAACGAGCAAGAAATGATAGCGAAAGTACAAGAAATGAAAGCAAAAGTAGTAGAAGCAGAAGCAGAAGTACCAAGGGCTATTTCGGAAGCATTACGCTCAGGCAACTTTGGTATTATGGATTACATGAATTATAAAAATATTCAAGCGGATACTTCGATGCGTGATTCGATTGCGAAAGTATCGCAGGACAAACCAGATGCAACCGAAAAATAATCGAGGAAGGGAGTTGATACTAAGTGGAAGGTCTAATCATTATGATTATTATCGGGATTGTAAGCTCTTTACTATCGAAAAATAAAGAGCAGCAAGAACAAAAGCCGACAAAAGCGATGCCACCATTTAGTCAGCAAAAACCCCCTCGAGAAAATACACAAAGGCGTTCTAACACATCAGAGCGCCCGAAAGTGAAATCACTAGAGGATTTTGCGAATGAAATTTTCGGGCAATTAAACGAAAAAACAGAACAGAAGCAAGTAACGCATGAACCAATTGTGGAACAAGCAAAACCCGTCGTACAAGAATTTGTACGGGGGGAAACTGTACGAGAGCCACGAAAATCAACACGCCCTGAACTAGGTGCCTCTAGACCAATTGTACAGCAGGCAAAAAAAGAGTCGCCCCTTGTGGTTGTTCCACAGACGAAAGAGCAGTTAATGCAAGCGATTATTACTTCAGAAATATTAGCATTGCCAAAAGCAAAGCAACGTAAATAATACATGCCCCCTTTGTTGCATAGACTGTAATGAAAGGGGGCTTTTTTTTGAAATCATTAATGCAGTTGGATGACATGCTAGAATGGATTCAATTTCAGCAAATTCGATGGAATGGTACATACGATGTACATCAAGTGAGTGCTACTATTTTTAGTTGTTCAATCGGAAAGTTCCGCTTAACAATTGAAGGAGAGGGGCTACTCGTGCAGTATTTAACAACCGAGGGCTTTCTTTTAGAAGTTAAGGCAATCCACCAGATTAAGATAGAAAAGCGGGGAGCGTAATGGACCGTCGCACAGTATTAGTAGAAGTTACGCAAGGGCCACATGTCAATCGTTTATTCCATCTTTTACATAAAGAACGTATCATTATACGAAATGTTCGCTTTTCGGAACATGATGTGACGTTCGAAATAAAAAGAAGTGATTTACCTACATTACGACGTATTAGACGTAACACAAAAGCGCGCCTGAAGCTCCGCTATGATAAGACAGATGCTGTCCTGCAACTGACGACAAAAACATTGATAGGTATGTTATTATTGCTTGTTATACCTATTATATGCACGCAATTTATATGGCGTCTTGAAGTGACAGGCGCCACACCAGAAACAGGGTATAAAGCAGAAAAATTTCTTCGTGACGAAATCGGCATTTCCGTCCCGCTCACGAAAAGCGAATTGCCGACAGACTATGAGCTACGACAACGACTGATGGCGGCATTTCCTGAGTTATCTTGGGTACACTTTATAAAAAGCGGTGGAGATATTAGAATCGATTTGCAGCTCGCACCTGAAACCGAGGTAAAGACGAAATCTGAGGAACCGATGCATTTAATCGCAAATAATAGTGGGGTCATTACCCATTATTTTTTAAAGAGTGGTGTAAGGGTAGTTGATACAAATATGACCGTTTATAAAGGAGATACGCTTGTATCAGGTGTTTTAGAAGCAGGAGACAGGCATGTGGTTGTCGGAGCAGAAGGTGAAGTTTATGCAGATTACTGGTTTGAAACAGCGTTTACGTTAAATAAACAAGTAACGTATTATACACCGGTAGAAACATCTTGGAAAGTTGTAACGGATCAGAAATCTTATGCTGATGAAATAAAACTTCCTTCATGGATGAGACAATACATGCGGATTGTAAAAGAGCAGTCTTATCAAAAACATAAACAGGTATTAACCGAAGATAATCTTGAAACGATTATACTCCCATTACTGCATAAGAAAATTTTACAAAGCTTACCGCCTAAGACGACGATTAAAGCTGAAAAAATTTTGCACGTTACGTTTGATGATGATACAGTTAAAGGGGAAGTCCTATTTTTGGTAAATGAAAATATTGCAACACCATACCCTATTTATCAAGGAGAATGATCTATGTCAGGAAATATGTCGGAACTTTTAGTCGATAATCCAAATGAAGCGGTAATGCTTTTAGGAATGTCGGATGCGAATTTAAAATTAATCGAAGAAACATTTGAGGTACAAATCATTACACGCGGTGGATTAATTCAAATTGCTGGGGAAAATGATGCTAAAAAAGAGTGCGCAACAGCCGTTTTACGCGGTCTTTTGCAAGTCATTCGCAAAGGCATTAACATTGATCAACGCGATGTCGCGACAGCAATTGAAATGGCTGGAAAAGGAACAATCGAATACTTTGCAGAACTTTATGATGAAGAGATTGCCCGTACGACAAAGGGAAAAGCAATTCGTGCCAAAACAATTGGACAACGTGAATATATTAAAGCGATTCGCCATAGGGATTTAGTATTTTGTATTGGGCCTGCTGGTACAGGGAAAACGTATTTAGCGGTTGTCATGGCTACACAAGCGCTGAAAAATGGACAGGTCAAACGCATTATTTTAACGCGTCCAGCTGTAGAGGCAGGAGAATCACTCGGATTTTTACCAGGGGATTTAAAAGAAAAGGTAGATCCGTATTTACGCCCATTATACGATGCTTTGCATGATGTGTACGGCCAAGAGCAAACGCAACGTCTAATCGAACGTGGAACGATTGAAATTGCCCCGCTCGCTTATATGCGCGGTCGTACATTAGATGATGCATTCGTTATTTTGGATGAAGCGCAAAATACAACCCATCAACAAATGAAGATGTTTTTAACACGTCTCGGCTTTGGATCAAAAATGGTCATCACAGGTGATAAAACACAAATTGATTTACCGAAAAATCAAGAATCAGGTTTAATCATTGCTGACCGTACATTAAAATACGTCAAGGACATTCATTTCCAAATACTAGAGCAAGGCGATGTAGTGCGCCATCCACTAGTAGCGAAAGTAATTCAGGCGTACGCTGATCAAGAATTGTAATTTTATTTCTCTGCACCGAAAGTGAAACGGCAGTTGCAAGGCGATGTAGTACGCCATCCGCTAGTAGCAAAAGTAATCCAAGCATATGCTGATCAGGAATTATAATATGTTAAAAAAGCAAAATCCGTGTAGGATTTTGCTTTTTTTCATGAAATCGCCTGTAGAAATTGGTAAAATGAAGGTATGGACACTATAGGAGGTGCTGCATGGAAAAACATTTAAAGCGTTTTATCGACTTAATGGGCTTCCGTTCATTTTTGGTGGCAGTAGTCATCTTAACTGGGACTATACAATTTACGTTAATGCTTGATAATGTACGGGGCGTTACATATGATATTTCAATGGGAAGTTTAGCACCAGAAACGATTCGAGCATCTAAGACGGTAGAAGATACAGAAAAGACCCAGCAAGAGCGGATCAATGCCGAAAATGCTGTCACTCCAATCTATGATTTTAATCAAGGAATCGCAGAACAAAAGTCAACTCTTATAACATTGTTTTTCGATTTAACAATTGAAGCAAGAAAGGAAATAGCAAAAGAGGATGACCTTACACAAACAGAAAAGTTAGATTTACTAAAGGCAAAATTAAAAAGTGTGACAGACAACCAAGGTGGTTTATCGTTAACAGATAATGAATTACAAGCATTGTTAGCGGCATCAGAAACACAGGTGATCAATACACGTAATAGACTAGTCAAGTATGTGGAGGATGCACTTGCTGAAAGTATACGTAAAGAAAATTTAGTAATTGCACGTGCAAATATCGAAGCAACTATTCGTTCCTCTTCCATTGATAACTCCTTATTATCAGTGGCGATTACATTAGGGCGTGGGGCTATTGTTGAAACCGAAATATTAAACGAAGAAAAAACAGCTGTAGCTAGGCAACAGACGCGTGATTCGGTGGAAGCGACAAAAATATTACAAGGTCAAATTATTGTGTTAGAAGGGGAAATTATTGACCGTGAAAAATATCGTCAATTAGAATTGCTAGGGTTTGTCGATAGCCAATCGTCTTTAAAGCCTATAGGTGGATTAGTGATATTTATCGTACTACAGATGTTATTTATGCTTATTTTATTTGATCGTTCAACAATACCATTTAAAGAAAAGCGTAATTATTTATTAGTGTCGGTCATTGTATATATTGGCACAATTATCATGATGAAATTAGTGAGTATCGTGTCTGATAACTTTGATGTTGTCGTAGCGTTTATTTTTCCAACAGCCTTGGCAACAATGCTAGTAAGGCTACTTGCAAATGAACGTGTTGCAAGTATTGTAACGATCCTTATTGCTTCTTCGGCAGGGATAATGTTCCAGGAAAGCTATGCGGCGATTTTACAAATGGATATCGCACTGTATGTTTTATTTGGTGGATTTGCTTCATTGTTCTTTATGCATAGCGTAGAAAAACGATCGCATATTTTGCAAGCAAGTACGGTCATTATGGCTGTTAACTTAGTGTTTATCGCATTTTATTTGTTAATGACACAGTCTGACTATGGTTTATCGGAGATTTCATTTTATATCGGGGCAGGGGTGGTGTCTGGTTTATTATCTGGTGCATTAACGATTGGATTATTGCCATTCTTTGAATCGATGTTTGGTATTTTATCGACAATGCGCTTGATTGAACTGTCCAATCCGAATCATCCGTTATTAAAGAAAATTTTAACAGAAACACCGGGCACATATCACCATAGTGTAATGGTTGCCAACTTAGCTGAGGCGGCTTGTGAGGCAATCGGCGCAGATGGCTTGTTGGCACGAGTAGGTTGTTATTATCATGATGTCGGAAAGACGCGTAGACCAGCATTCTTTATCGAAAACCAAATGGGGATTAACCCTCATGACACATTGCCTCCTGATGCAAGTGCAGATATCATTATTGCGCATACAACAGACGGCGCTGAATTGTTACGCAAACATAAAATGCCGCAAGAAATTATTGATATTGCTTTACAGCATCATGGGACAAGTTTATTGAAATTTTTCTTGCATAAAGCAAAAGAAGATGGGAAACAAGTAAATGAAGCAGATTTCCGCTATCCTGGACCGAAGCCACAAACAAAAGAAATTGCAGTTATCAGTATCGCTGATAGTGTGGAGGCTGCTGTGCGGTCAATGAAAGAACCGAATGCGGAAAAAATTCACAAGCTTATTCAATCGATTATTCAAGATCGTGTCCAAGATAACCAGTTTGATGAGTGTGATATTTCACTAAAAGAATTAAAAATAATTGAAAAGGTGTTATGTGAAACATTAAATGGTATTTTCCATACACGTATTGAATACCCGAAAGAGAAAACGGAGGAACTATGATTTTAAATATTGATTTTTTAGATGAAACAAATGAAGTGAAGGATGAGCATATCGCGTTAGTTGAAAAATTACTGCAACATGCAGCTAAAGTAGAAAATATTGAAGAAGGATCTGAAGTGTCTATTACGTTTGTGACAAACGAAGCAATTCATGAAATTAATCGTGAATATCGTGATAAAGACCAGCCAACTGATGTCATTTCGTTTGCACTGGAAGAAATGGGAGAGGGCGAAATACAAATTATTGGTGAGGGTATCCCGCGCGTTTTAGGCGATATTATTATTTCAACCGACCGTACACGTGAGCAGGCAGGAGAATATGGTCATTCATTTGAGCGGGAATTAGGTTTTTTAGCAGTCCATGGGTTCTTACATTTACTTGGCTATGACCATATGACAGAGCAAGATGAGAAAGAAATGTTTGGAAAGCAAGATGAAATTCTTGGCTCGTTCGGCTTATCACGTGAATAATGGATATTCGTAAGTTTATTAAGTCATTTGGCTACGCTATACAAGGAATCGTTACGGCCATGCAAGAACAAAATATGCGATTTCATGTGTTAAGTGCTGTAGTGGTGATTATAGTAGGTACTTTAACCGGTCTTTCTGTAACAGAATGGTTAATATTAGTGCTAATGATGGCACTTGTCATCGGTGCAGAAATGTTCAATACTGCGATTGAGCGTGTTGTCGATCTTGCTTCGCCTGCTATTCACCCGCTTGCCAAACAAGCGAAAGATATTGCGGCAGGGACGGTACTTGTATTTGCTGTAGCGAGTGTTATAATCGGGTTACTCATTTTTTTACCAAAATGGTTTTAACTTCTTTTAACGTGTGTTGACAGAAGTTAAAAGCCTCCAGATGTGGGTTAGTCGAGGCGTAATTGATACTTATTTGAAAGGGGTTATTCTCCTATGAACATGGAACAGTTACTAGAGCAATCAAAAATTGCACGTGAAAAGGCATATGTACCCTATTCAAAATTCCCGGTGGGGGCTGCATTACTCGCAGAGGATGGCACAGTATACCACGGGTGCAATATTGAAAATGCAGGATATAGTATGACGAATTGTGCAGAGCGTACCGCGTTTTTTAAAGCGGTATCTGAAGGGATAAAGAAATTTAAAGCGTTAGCTATTGTGGCAGATACAGACCGTCCATGTGCACCATGTGGGGCTTGTCGTCAAGTGATGAGTGAATTTTGTGCACCAGATATGCCTGTCTATTTAACAAACTTAAAAGGTGACGTACAACAAACAACAGTGGGTGAGCTATTACCAGGCGCATTCACACCGGAGGATTTAGATTATGCAGCTAGCAAACGATAAAGGGTTCAAATCGGGTTTTATCTCGATTATTGGCCGACCAAACGTTGGGAAATCAACGTTTTTAAACCGCGTGATTGGGCAAAAAATTGCCATCATGTCAGATAAACCACAAACAACACGCAATAAAGTGCAAGGTGTATTAACGCAAGGAAATTCACAAATGATTTTCATTGATACACCAGGAATTCATAAGCCGAAGCATAAGCTTGGTGAGTTCATGTTAAAGGTAGCGAAAAATACATTACGTGAAGTCGATGTTATTATGTTTATGGTCAATGCCGAACAAAAAATCGGTAAAGGCGATGAGTTTATTTTAGAAATGCTAGAAGGCAATAAAACACCGGTTTTCTTAGTTATTAATAAAATTGACCAAATACACCCTGATGCACTTATTGATATTATTGCAGATTATAAGGATAAGTACCCGTTTGCAGAAATTGTGCCGATTTCAGCTTTAGAAGGAAATAATGTGGAAAACTTACTTGCAACGATTGACAAGTATTTGCCAGAAGGACCTCAATATTATCCAGCTGATCAAGTCACAGATCATCCAGAACGCTTTATTATTTCAGAGTTAATTCGAGAAAAAGTATTGCACTTAACGCGTGAGGAAATTCCACACTCGATTGCCGTTGTCATTGATAAAATTAAACGTGATGAGGAAAATGGAGATAAAATCCGTGTGCAAGCGACAATTATGGTTGAACGCGACTCTCAAAAAGGGATTGTGATTGGAAAACGTGGTGCACTATTAAAAGAAGTAGGGACACGTGCGCGTAAAGATATCGAAATGTTACTTGGCTCCAAAGTATATTTAGAGCTTTGGGTTAAAGTGCAAAAAGATTGGCGTAATAAGCAAACGCATCTTCGTGACTTCGGTTTCCGTGAAGACGAATATTAAAATATCATTAAAACAGATGAAGGATTGCATTAGTCCTTCATCTGTTTTTTCTTGTAGTTAAGGAAATTATAAAATTTCGCATTGTGGATAAGGGTTATGGAAAAGAGCATCTACGTCTAGGCAAAAGCGCCATCCCCTCGCGACGCTTCGACTCCCTCCTACGTGTAGCAAGCACACTTGTCGTGATTCTCCAGCGCGTGTCGGGGATTAGCAGGCGCTTTAGCGCTTTTGTTCTAGAAAGTATCATTTTTTAATGGCATCAACTCGCATCCTAATAGCGCGAGTTGTATGCTTCTCATGTATAATAGAAACAGAAATTGAGTTAAGGACGGATGTATATGCTACATAAATGGGAAGGTATTGTACTTAAAGCAAAGGCGTACGGTGAATCAAATAAAATTGTTACGTTAATGACGCGAGAGGCAGGGAAAGTGGCATGTATGGCGCGCGGTGCAAAAAAGCCGACAAGCCGTCTTGCAGGGGTTACACAGCCGTTTATGCACGGCTCTTTTTTAGTGCAGCGAACGAGTGGAATGGGGACATTGCAACAAGGTGAGCATTTTAGTTCAATGCGTACATTGCAAACAGATATTATCGCAACGGCTTATGCGAGCTATATTGTGGAACTTGTTGACCGGTTAGTCGAGGAAGGGCGTGAAGAGCCGTATGCATATGAGGTGTTATTGCAAGCGTTAAATGCGATTGATGAAGGCTATGACCCAGAAGCGATTACATTATTTGTCGATTGGAAGATGTTGCCGTATACGGGCGTACAACCAATCCTTCATTGTTGTGCAGGGTGCGGAGCGGTAGAAGGGGAATTTGCGTTTTCATTTACACAAGGTGGATTTCTTTGTCACAGTTGTTTTCATTTAGACCCGTACATTATTCGACTCTCTCCAACCCAACTAAAGCTGATTCGTATGTTTTACAGTATGTCCATTGACCAAGTAGGCAAAATTGAACTAAAGCCACAAACGAAAAACTTTATAAAAAAAATTGTTACAACGATTTATGAAGAACAGACAGGAATTCGTTTAAAATCAAGAACGTTTATTGAACAATTAGAACGAACACCCCAACTTCAACCGAGAAGTAAAAATGACGAAGAACATTAGAAAACGGCGCTCTTGCATCGACATAAAGCGATGGGGGAGCGTAGTTTTTTTATGGATAACAATGGTTTATCCTTAAAAGTGGGAAATAACTAGCTATTCCATTATTCGAGTTGTGTAAGAAGAGGCGCTAAATCTTCTTTTAAGGAATACCAAAACCCTTCCTCTAATGCAAGCGTCTTAACATAAGTAGAGTAATGTTCGTAATATTCATACATTGTTTCAATCTGTTCCTTTGAAAATCGGAAGTGGTGATTGAAATGCTCTCGTTGTCGTTCATCGCTCAGATGCATATAAGCACGGATGATTAAATGAAGCTGATGATAGTTCTTGTTGGCTTTATCATAGGCTTCTTTTGAAAATGTACCAAGTGATGTTGTAACGTCACATTGCGCATAAAAAAAGTCTTTTGCTTCTTTGTACTGCTCTAGTTGTAAGTTAGCCGTATACAATAAATGATGTCTCGAACTGTGATGTGGACATTCTTGATGTAGGATAGCTGTTACTAATTGCCGTACTTGATCATAACTATCCGTTTCGCTTTTCTTCGTGTCCTTTAGCTGAAAGAACATATTCTCCCTCCTATTGATCACATTTCTATTTGTTTGATTATAACGTAATATCGTTCGTTTTGTTTATATTGTTTATTGAATTTTCCGTAAAATGTCGTTTCAGAGAGGAGTTGAAAGGGCGGGGGAACAAAAAAGACTTAGCTCACTGACGTGAACTAAGTCCCTAGTACAATTAGAATAGTAAATGCTTTTCGATATAAGCTTTTACTTCTGAAATAGGCATGCAAAAGAGGTGCTCCTGCGGTTGTCGCTGACGCCACAATCCTCGTCGCAAATCCGCATGCGCCTAAAAAAAGACTTAGCTCACTGACGTGAACTAAGTCCCTAGTGCAATTAGAAGTGTAAATGCTGTTCGATATAAGCTTTTACTTCTGAAATCGGCATGCAAAAGAAGTGCTCCTGCGGTTGTCGCTAGCGCCACAATCCTCGTCGCAAATCCGCATGCATGTAAAAAAAGACTTAGCTCACTGACGTGAACGAAGTCCCTAGTACAATTAGAAGTGTAAATGCTGTTCGATATAAGCTTTTACTTCTGAAATAGGCATGCGAAAGAGGTGCTCCTGCGGTTGTCGCTGACGCCACAATCCTCGTCGCAAATCCGCATGCGCCTAAAAAAAGACTTAGCTCACTGACGTGAACTAAGTCCCTAGTGCAATTAGAAGTGTAAATGCTGTTCGATATAAGCTTTTACTTCTGAAATCGGCATGCGGATTTGCTCCATAGAGTCGCGGTGGCGGACTGTTACTTGGCCGTCTTCTGCTGAGTCGAAGTCGTATGTGATACAGAATGGTGTACCGATTTCGTCTTGGCGACGGTAGCGTTTACCGATTGATTGTGACTCATCGTAATCTACTGGGAATGATTTGCGTAATTCACCCCAAACTGCTTCTGCACCTTCTGATAATTTTTTAGAAAGTGGTAATACTGCTGCTTTAAATGGTGCAAGTGCTGGGTGGAAGCGTAATACGTTACGTACATCGCCGCCTTCAAGCTCTTCTTCCTCATAAGCGTCGCATAAGAATGCTAATGTGACACGGTCCGCCCCTAAAGATGGCTCGATACAGTAAGGAACATAGCGTTCGTTTGTCACTGGGTCGATGTAGGTGAAGTCTTCACCAGAGTGCTCCATATGTTGTTTTAAATCATAATCTGTACGGTCTGCGACACCCCAAAGCTCGCCCCAACCGAATGGGAAGCGGAACTCGATGTCCGTTGTTGCGTTTGAGTAGTGTGATAACTCATCTTCTTCGTGGTCACGAAGGCGCATAGAATCTTCTTTCATACCAAGTGCAAGTAACCAGTTTTTACAGAATTCTTTCCAATAAGCATGCCACTCAAGGTCTTCCCCTGGTTTACAGAAGAATTCAAGCTCCATTTGCTCGAATTCACGTGTACGGAACGTGAAGTTACCTGGTGTAATTTCGTTACGGAATGATTTACCGATTTGTGCGATACCGAATGGTGTACGTTTACGCATTGAACGCTGCACATTTTTAAAGTTTACGAAAATACCTTGTGCTGTTTCAGGGCGTAAGTAAATTTCGTTTGATGAGCTTTCTGTTACACCTTGGTGTGTTTTGAACATTAAGTTGAACTGACGGATATCTGTCCAGTCTTTCTTGTCGCAGTCCGGACATGCTACG